>NZ_MVDO01000276.1 GCF_002006755.1 Wohlfahrtiimonas larvae
GCTTCATGAGTTTCTGTGTTCCATCCCACCTGAAGATTCTTAATGGGATCATTACCCCAGAAAACGATTACATCACTGTTATCAAGGATTAAAGGCCAAGAGGTGCCTTGTGAATAAACTTCTGTTGACCCCAAAACATATGGCAAAATCGTTTGCCCTGCACCTGTCGAGTAATCACCTGCTGTTGTTACACCAGAACCATGCATCGCCAAAGCGCGTAACATATTATTACCACAACTGTGCAACTGCCCAACTGAGCGCCAACCAACGTTCCCGATATGCAACGCCCAAGCACCATATTGCGTCTGAATGCGTTCTAATTCGTTATACACTAGATCTAAAGCTTGATCCCAAGTCACACGAACAAA
>NZ_MVDO01000277.1 GCF_002006755.1 Wohlfahrtiimonas larvae
TCATAAACTGTTTTTTCTCCAGATTTAACATCTACTGTTGCAACCATACCAGGTACAATTGGGTAACTGACCCCTGTCTTTTTATCAACTAATACATCTGTATCTGTCAAAATAAAAACACGATAATAAAAAACCTCAGGCTTAACTTCATCCTGAATAGTATCTGGGGAAATAACTTTTACCTTACCATCTAATCCACCAAAAATTGCATAATCATAAGCTGTAATTTTCACCTTAGCTTCCTGTCCAGGATAAATATAAGCAATATCTTTTGGTGACATCCTTGCCTCAATCAAAAGTTGATCATCTAACGGTACAATCTGCATTAATTCGCCA
>NZ_MVDO01000278.1 GCF_002006755.1 Wohlfahrtiimonas larvae
AATCAATTATTAAGGAAATACACAATGGCTTTAAAACAAGAAACCATTAATTGCTTAAATGCATACGCTGATCGACAAGCAGAAATCAATAATGTTTCAACTGAAGTAGTTGAAAAAGGCTTGAAGTTTGCAGTCACACCACAAGTTCAGTATGAGTGGGCCGCACGACTATCAACGCCAACAGGTTTTTTATCTGAAGTTGATATTGATACTTGTGAAGATCAAATCATTGAACAATTGGGCTTTGCTGAACCAGGTTTAGTTTCAAGTACAACAGACACAAAAGGCGGTACAGCTCGTGATCCATCCA
>NZ_MVDO01000279.1 GCF_002006755.1 Wohlfahrtiimonas larvae
CCTATCAATTATCACCCCTCTAAAACTCAGTTTTCTGCACCACTATTATCAGAAAGTTTACATAATCAGTTTCCGGATCAACATATTATTCAGACAACCATTGATGCAAACTTACAAAAAAAACTTGAACGATTTGTGAAAAATGAAAGCCATACATGGCCAGAAAAAATTTCAGCTGCTGTATTAGTCGTCAATAATCATGATCATCAAGTTTATGCTTACATTGGTTCTTCTGATCTTTTTAATCGTGACCGTTTCGGCTATGTGGATATGACGCAAGCTATTCGCTCTCCAGGATCGACACTT
>NZ_MVDO01000028.1 GCF_002006755.1 Wohlfahrtiimonas larvae
GCAAAAATTTCAGCAGTTGTTAATGTTGTACCATTGATATTCCATTTTCCATCTTTGAATGCGATATCGATGAATAATGTACCTTCTTCAAATTTAACAGGAGAAACTCCCAATGGTGCAGTTTGCATTGCGACTAACATCATGACCATTTGAACGCCACCTTTGACTTCATCTTTTGCTTTTGAAGTATCTTGTCCATTCAAAGTTAAGAATTTTTCATATTGAGCAATCATGTAATCTTCAGTAATAGTACCTTTGAATTTAAATTCTGTGATGAATGTATCAATTAATTCAACAGGGCTTTTACCTTCAAATGATGCAGTGATTGCTTCTGGTCCTTGTTGTAGAGCTGAAACTAAAGCTTCACTACCTTGGAAAGCAACTTCTACTTTAACAGCATCACCAATTGTTAATTTATTTTCGATGACTGATTCAATGCGCGTATCTTTTGTAAAGATATTTGCGATATCTTTTAAGAAGTTAACTGCTTCTGCTTCATCAATATCAGATGGATCTTGAGTTGATAATGCATTTGCTTTTTCGATTAAATCTTTCCAATTTTTGATATTTTTAATGCCTTTGATGTCTGTTGATACGAAAAGTGAACCAAAATCAAGAGCGGCTGATTGATTTTTAACAATATTAATTCCACCAATGTTATAAGCAACATTAGCTGAAATCATTTCATTATTTTCTTGTAAGGATGTTTTTGCTTCTAAATTACTTAATTTTGCCTTGCCTGAATCTTTACCTGATTTAAATTCAAGATCTAATGTAGCAACTGTTGCTGTTGCTGCATATTTTAATGGGCTTGCAATATATTCAGAAGTGCTCATTAATTTTGTTGCATCAACTGTAGCTTGAATTTCTTCAGCAAGAGGACCAACTAATTTTAAGTTTAATCCTTTACCATCAAAGTTGGATTTAAATGATTTAACTGCACTATAATCATCGTTGAAATGAATAGCTAGATTATTATTTAAATCAGTCAGTGTAAATTCAGCAACTTTTGTATCAGAAACTAATACAGGTACTGTATTATTCTCAACTTTTGCTGTGTAACCAAATGCTTTATTCTTTTCATTCAATTCGCCTTCGTATTTAGCATTGGCTAAAATGTTATCAATGACGACTTTATCACCAGTTTGAGGAATTTCTACAGTAATATTACCATTTGTAGTTCCAACAATTTTTGCAACACCATCTTTAACATTATATTTTGCTAAATCAACATTTGCATCAGATGAAAAGTTATATTGAATTAATACACGATTTTGGTTTTCAGAATAATTAAAGTTATCTTTTAATATAATTTTATCATCTGCTTGATCTAATTTAGCAGTGTATGTCATTGTTCCCATACTGAAATCTGCTGACTGTTGAATGACAGTATTTGTTGCAGCTAAGTAGTTTTTCTCAAAACTTGTAAATTTTTCTGCAATGGGTGCACTATTGTTATCAGAACAGCCATAGATGATCAATGGTAAAGCAACTGCTAAAACGGTTTTTTTCATATATATTTTCCTTGGTTAAATTGCGCTATATAATATCATAACGAACGAATTTAAAGCGTTCTGTCAAAACTTTTTTTCACAGCTTCTTCAAAAATATTAAATTCTGCTTGGTCTGTAAACATATTTTCACTTAAGTAGCGTCGCCATTGTCGGCTTTTAGGAATACCATTAAATAATCCCAAAATATGTCGGCCAATATGGTGTAAGCGTGCGCCTTTAGAAAGTTCTTCTTCCACATAAGGCTTTAATTCTGCCAAAAGATCAAAAGGAGACTGTTCAGATTTTTCTGTGCCAAAATATAAATGGTCTACATCATTTAAAATAAATGGAGAATGATATACTGCTCGGCCAAGCATCACCCCATCCAAATTTTGCATCACATTCAAGCCTTCTTCAGGTGATTGAATGCCGCCATTCAATAAAATATTTAAGTGTGGAAAATTATTTTTTAATTCATACACACGATCATAATTTAAAGGCGGTACTTCCCTATTTTCTTTGGGCGATAATCCTGATAGCCAAGCTTTACGTGCATGCACGATAAAGGTCTCGCAGCCTGCTTTGCTTATGGTCTCTATGAACCGATGTGAAAACTCATAATCATCTTGATGATCAATCCCGATACGGTTCTTAATGGTTACAGGAATTTTTACAGCCGATTGCATTGCATCAAAACATTCTGCTACCAACTCAGGCTCAGTCATTAAACATGCGCCAAAACGGCCTTTTTGCACACGATCTGATGGGCAACCACAGTTTAAATTGATTTCTGTATAACCATAATCTTCTGCAATTTTTGCACAAGCTTTTAAATCTACAGGATCAGAGCCACCCAATTGTAATGCCACTGGGTTTTCTTCGGGGCTATAGAACAAATGGTGGTTTTCATCGCCATGCAAAATTGCACCTGTTGTCACCATTTCGGTGTATAACAAGCTGTGCTTTGTCATTAAACGATAAACATAACGACAGTGGCGATCTGTCCAATTCAGCATGGGGGCTACGCTAAAACGATGATAGTCTTTCATATTCTAAAAAAATTAAAACCTCTTAATCTCTTAAGAGGTTTTAGTATATTGATAATTATTGAAAAATAATAGCTTAATACTATTCGTTGTCTAAGAAGCTACGTAAGCTTTCAGAACGGTTTGGATGACGCAATTTACGCAATGCTTTAGCTTCGATCTGACGAATACGTTCACGCGTTACATCAAACTGTTTACCCACTTCTTCTAGAGTATGATCAGTATTCATATCAATACCGAAACGCATACGCAATACTTTAGCTTCACGTGGTGTTAAGCTTTCTAATACTTCACGAGTTGCTTCACTTAAACCAACACTTGTTGCTGCTTCCAATGGAGAAACCATACCAGTATCTTCAATGAAATCACCCAAATGTGAATCTTCATCATCACCAACTGGCGTTTCCATTGAGATTGGTTCTTTAGCAATCTTCAATACTTTACGGATACGATCTTCAGGTAAGCCCATAGCTTCTGCCAATTCTTCTGGCGTTGCCTCACGACCCATATCTTGTAACATTTGACGAGAAATACGATTCAACTTATTAATTGTTTCAATCATATGTACAGGAATACGAATTGTACGTGCCTGATCCGCAATTGAACGAGTGATTGCCTGACGAATCCACCATGTTGCATATGTAGAGAATTTAAAACCACGACGATATTCAAATTTATCAACGGCTTTCATCAAACCAATATTACCTTCTTGGATCAAATCCAAGAACTGTAAACCACGGTTTGTATATTTCTTAGCAATTGAAATTACCAAACGTAAGTTTGCTTCAATCATTTCGCGTTTAGCACGTTTAGCTTTCGCCTCATTGATGGAAATTTCACGGTTAATTTCTTTAATGGCAAAAATTGTTAAACCATGTGCCTTTTCAATTTCAAACAATGCATCTTGGATTTTAAACATTTCATCTTTATTTTCAGCCAATGCTTTTGCATATTTAGCCTTGCTTGATGAAACTTCTTCAAACCATTCCTTATTAGTTTCATTGCCAGGAAAGCCTTTGATAAAATCTTCACGAGGCATTTTACTCATTGCAATACAGATTTTCATCGCTTTACGTTCAAGCGGGCGAATTTGATCGATGGTATTTTTTAACAAAAGAACCATATCTTCTTGCATTTTGGGCGCTAATCTAAATTCAATAAATTTACTTTTTAAGCGCTCTTGAGCTTCTGTAATCAAAGCTTCCACATTTTTCTTACGTTTATTAGCACGCAGTGCATCGATTTCTGCAATGATTGCTTTTAATTCTGCAATTTTTTCAGCAAAGAGTTCTTTATTTGGCCCTGTTTCTGCTGCTGCAGCGCTACCGCTTTCAGACTCTTCATCTTCTTCGATATCTTCTGCTGGTGCCTCATCATCTACAATTTCTAATTCTTCGTCGTCTTTATCTTCAACAATTTCCGAATAATAACTTGCATCTACAAAACCTGTTGCAATATCTCCTAAACGTTGATCTGCACCCAAAGTTTCTTCATATCGTTGAATCAATAGATCTACCGCTGGGTAGAAATTTGCTAAATTCAAAAGAGAATTATTTAATCCTTCTTCAATACGAATGGCGATAGATTTTTCTTCATCACGAGATAAAAGATCTACTGTTCCCATTTCACGCATATACATACGAACAGGATCTGTTGTTCGGCCAATCTCACTACTATCGATATTAGCTAATACAGCTGCTGCTTCGTCTACAGCATCATCATCAGAGCCAATAGAATCATTGGTTAATAATAAACTGTCCATATCGGGAGCTTCATCGCTAACTTTGATGCCCATCTCTGAGATCATAGAAATAATACTTTCTATCTGTTCTGGATCTATAATATCTTCAGGAAGGTGATCGTTGATTTCAGCATACGTTAAGTAACCTTGCTCTTTACCCTGAGCGATCAGTTCCTTAATACGTTCTTGTTGTTCTGTAACAGTTAAAGCAGTTTGCTTGCTCATATGAATTCCGATAACCCCAATAATGTAAAAAACGCAATTTAGTATTATACCATATTTAGCACAGTATAATAACTGCCTAAGAAGTAAAATTTCAGTGGCCTACATGCCAATTCCATGTGTTATACAATGGTTATTATTTATTCAACCTCAAACGCTAAAATAAACTTAATTTAATACTCATTTTGCGACTCTAACTTTTCCATATTTCTGTCTAAGCTTTGATTCAGCTGAACTTCCAGTTGTTTTTTCTGCTCCACTGCATAGTGACGATTAGCAGACTCATTGCTGTCGCTGCAAGCGTATAGAGGAAATATGGCCCCTGTTACTATTAAGTATAAGAAATTTTTCACAATTCTGATGCCCTATTTAAAATTCCATGGATTTGGTGTGATATTACCCAATATGACGGGTATCTTTGCACCAGTCGCACTCATTAAATTGCTCGGACGACTATGTATGGTTTGGTTACCTAAAATTGCAAAGGCAATGGCCTCTTTAGCATCGCTCGAAAGTCCAATATCTTCTTGTCTCTTAACAGTTATATTGGGTAGATTATAACTTAATCTATCCATTAAAAATTGATTATACGCACCTCCACCACCAATAATAACTTCATCAATGACTAATTTTGGCATAATAAATTTTTGGTAACTATCAGCAATGCTCCACGCTGTTAGTTCAGTTAATGTATGAATAACATCGTTAGGAAATTGATGATAATGTACGCAAATTTTATTCACAACATCCTCGCCAAAGAGCTCTCTACCGGTTGCCTTTGGTGGAAGCTTATCAAAGTATGGGTGCGATTGTAGATTTTTCAAGAGCTCCGGAATAATTTTTCCTTGTTTAGCTACGTTACCGCGATCATCATAATCTTTTTGAAAAAAATATTGCATTGCAGCATTGATCATCATATTGCCTGGGCCTGTATCAAAGGCAAAGATTTCATCTTCTGTACAGTTTTTAGGTAAAACTGTCACATTGCCAATGCCCCCTATATTTTGCAAAACTCGATTTTTTTGAGAATCTCGAAATAATAAATATTCTGTATAAGGCACCAATGGTGCGCCATTACCACCTGCAATCATATCCATTGGGCGAAAATTAGAAACCACTATTGTTTTATGATCAAACGCTAATTGAGCAGGATCACCAATTTGTAAAGTGGAATGCGTTAATCCGTTAGTAGGATTTGGTAAATGGTGAATCGTTTGCCCATGAATGGCGATGAATTCCAGCGGCGATTGAACATTGAATTCTTTCAAAAATTGAGTTACAGCTTCACTGTATAATTTGCCTAATTTAAAATTCAATGAGCATATTAAGGCAACATTGGATGTTTCAATATGGCTTGCTGCTAAAATTTCTTGTTGTGTGACTGAATCATAAGGATAACTTTTATAATGAATCAATTCACAAGTTGTATTTTCATCGCAACCTGATAAATCAACTAACGCAACATCAATCCCATCCAACGATGTACCAGACATCATGCCAATTGCATAAGCCATACCCGATTAATCCTTTAATGCTTCTGATAAACGTGATTGATTGTTTGCTAAAAGTTCAATAGCTTGATCATAATTCACAGATTTTAAATACATTAAAATAGCAGTTTTTACATGATTATGTGCAGACTTCAATAAATCTTCTGCAGTTTCATCATCAATATCTAAAATTGTAGCGAGCATATTAACTGCACGATGATGTAATTTCTCATTGGTTGGCTTAACATCCACCATTAAATTTCCGTAAGTTTTACCAATTTTGATCATGCTGCAAGTTGTGAGCATATTTAAAACCATCTTTTGTGCACTACCTGCTTTCAAGCGAGTGGAACCAGTAATGACTTCTGCACCTACTAAAATGGGAATATTGGTATCAGAAATTTCAAACATTGGATTGTATTCTGTGCATGCTAATGCAATAGTTTTTGCTCCTAATTGCTTAGCATATTCCAAACCTGATACACAATATGGCGTTCTGCCAGATGCAGCAATGGCACACAAAATATCTTTGTGATTGAAATTGATATTTTGTAAATCTGTAATCACAGCTTCTCTATTATCTTCAGCATTTTCAACAGGATTACGCAAAGCTTGATCTCCACCTGCAATAATACCGATCACTGTTTCTTCGCCGACACCAAATGTTGGCAGACATTCTGACGCATCTAAGACACCTAAGCGACCTGATGTCCCTGCACCAATGTAAACTAAACGGCCACCTTTTTGTATTACTTCTGCAATCATATCAACAGCTGAAGCAATGGATTTTGTCACATTAGCAATAGCATTGATGATGTTTTGATCTTCATGATTCATGAGCTGAACCATTTCTAATATACTCATTTGATCAATATTAGTACTTAGATTATTGCGCTGCTCAGTGAGTAAATTTTTAACGTTATTGTGTGCCATAAGTATTATCTTTGTCCAAAAATGAGCTGGGCTTTACGGATACAGCGATCTTGAGGTTTATCAGAACATTCATATATTCTGATATAGAGTTTACGCGTTTTGATGTATTCACTAGGATTTTTACCCGCAAAATAGTAAATAGGTAAACCATTCGCCTGCTCGCGCTCAAACCATGCTGACTTGTAATCCCGTAATTTGCTAATTGATTGCTCAAACGTTTCCACAGGCTCTTCAAAATAAAAAGTTAAATATCTATTTCCTTTATTCGTGGAGTATTCAAAAACAGATTGATTAGGATTATTTGGCAGTGCACGATTAGAAAAATATTTTTTGCCTTGTCTGGTCAGTGATACATTAAAATATCGCTCGATATCTTCTTTTGTATAACCTCTCTGATCACCATTTTTATCAACAGCTAAACGTAAAAAATTTCGCATATCAGGCGTAATGGATTGCGCAAAGGTGGCCATACATACAAATATTGTCGAAGCCAAAATGATTTGCCAATATTTTTTCATAGCATTCCCTCAATCGTGATGAGTGATTAAGCTAACATTTTAATGAATAATTGATAAAAACGCTCAGCTATTTCCTTTAATGAATCAAAGTCATCGTTTTTACATTCATCTAATGCTAAATGCATGCCATGATAAATTAGAAGTGCAGCTAAATCTGGTGACTCAACCTGCCAAGCCTTCACGTCATTACCTTCAATGATTAAAGATTCTAAAAATCTCACAATCGTTGTGCGATCTTGTCGATCCTCCACATGGTGATTTTGGTGAAACAAAGCATCATGCTCTTCTTTATGATCATAATAATGTTGAATACTGCCCATGCACCATGCATGAATTTTCCCATGCCAATCACTACTTTTACATTGAGCGATGTAATCGGCTGTCAATGCTAAAAATCCTCGCATATAATTTGCACGCAACATCAAAATCAAATCGTCTTTAGATTCGAAATAATGATAGAAAGTGCCCTTAGCAATATTAACCGCTTTGACAATATCATTCACAGTAGTTTCTTTCATGCCTTGCTTTATGAATAGTTGTAAAGAAATTTCTAGAATTTCGGCATGTCTTTCATCATAAGTTTTTGTGACTTTCATAGGTTTTCCTGCATTTAAACTGTTTCACATTGTACCTTTTATTTATTTTAAAAGCACATTGACCGACGGTCAGTCGTTTCATATAATGCAAATCATTACTTAAATAGGAAATATTCTCAAATGACTCGCAAAGAACTATTCACCATGATTGCTGTTTCGTTAGGTTCCTTTATGGTGACTTTAGATATCAGCATTGTTAATGTTGCATTACCAGCCATTCAACAAGACTTAAATTCATCCATGACAGATTTACAATGGATTGTAGATGCATACGCACTCACATTATCCGCATTGATTTTATCATCAGGCATTATGAGCGATCGATTTGGTAAGAAACAGATATGGAATATTGGTGTAATCATTTTCACAATAGGTTCCATCATTTGTGCCCTATCCCAAAATAATCTATGGTTAATTATTGGCAGAATCACTCAAGGGATTGGTGGTGCAGCTTTAATTCCAGGCGCTATGGCAATCATTATGATGACATTTACTGATCATCATATGCGTAATAAAATGGTAGGTATTTGGTCATCTTCTACCGCAATTGCGTTAATTGTTGGCCCAATGATGGGTGGGATTTTAGTGAACTATTTAGGCTGGTCAACGATTTTCTCCATCAATATCCCGATAGGTTTATTAATCATTATATTGAGTACATATGCAATCAGACCTGAACCCAAGAATCCTAATATCTCGCTTGATCCCCTTGGCCAATTATTAACGATGATTATGTTAGGCACTTTAACTTTTGGGTTAATTGAGTTATCACAATCACCTTCCTTACTGTTTTTACTTACAATTTTTGCCATATCTTTGATTGCTTTTATCCTGTTCATTCTTTGGGAAAGCAAAGTCACAACACCATTAGTGCCGTTATCACTGTTTAAATCTTGGGAATTTAGCCGTAATAATATTGCTTCCTTCGTTATTGGCTTTGCAACCTACAGCAATATTTTCTTTCTTTCCTTATTCTTTCAGAATGCACAAGGCTATAGCGCGATTGAAACAGGCTTTCGATTAGCACCTGAGTTTATTGCAATGGGTTTATTTGCAATGGGTTATGGTAAAATTGCTAAACACATTAAAGTACAAACCTTACTCTTAGTTGCATTTGTTTTAATAGTCATTTCCGCGCTGATAATGGCTCAATTCACGCCACACAGCCATTATTCTATCATCGCTGTCAGTATGTTTTTAATGGGCATTGGCATGGGGATTTCTATTCCTGCTGTCAGTTTATTAACTTTAAAAGATGCACCAAAAGATAAAATTGGATCAGTTTCCTCCATCATGAATGCCTTTAGGCAAACAGGTATGGCTATTTCTATTGCATTATTGGGTGCAATCATGACTTCTAGTGCAATAAAAGCGTTGCAATCATCCTTCCCCAACCATAAAAATATTGTGGATGATGCTATTACACAAGGAATAATCTCAGTAGATATTTCCATTAATCATATTCAGTCAGCTTGGGCTTATGGCTTTAATATTGCAATGTTTGGTGCTGCTATCTCAGCAATGATTGTTATCATTTGTTTATTCATTAAGCCAACTCAAACAACATAGACCGATGGTCAGTCAGTTAAGTGTTCAGATTTCAATAAAAGAAAGCCACTGATTCTATTCAGTGGCTTTCAAACTTCAGCATTAATTTATAAAGTGTTTATTCAATCACAATCAATAAATCACCTGCATCGACAGTATCGCCTGCTTGAACATAGACATTTTTTACTACGCCAATTTTTTCTGAACGTAGAATTGTTTCCATCTTCATCGCTTCCATTGTCAATAATGCATCACCTTCTTTCACATTATCACCAACTTTTACTCGCATTAAGCCGATCATACCTGGCATTGGTGCGCCAATTTGGTTTTTATTTCCAGCTTCTGCTTTCACACGTTTTGCGCCAATACCTTCCAAACCTTTTTTCAAAGTTTTAAAAATGCGCTGTTCACCATTCAACTCATAGAATACTTGGCATTCACCTTTTGTATCAGGTTCAGAAACTACAAGCATACTGATCAATAAGTCCTTACCTTTTTCTAACTGTACAGAGAATACTTCATCTTCTGCCATTGGATAGAAATAATTCTTCGTTGGAATGATAGAAACATCACCATATTCATAACGGAATTTTACAAAATCACTGAATACTTTTGGATACATCACATAAGATGCTAAGTCTGTATCTGAAACGTTATATTTAAACTTATTGCTTAACTCGAAACGCAATGCATCAAAGTTAATTTCTGGTAACTGGCTACCCGCATTAGTTACCTCAGGCTGTTTACCTTGTAAAATTTTCTTCGTTAAATCTGCTGGCAATCCTCCTTGTGGAATCCCCAATTCACCATTGAATAAACCAACAACTGATGCTGGGAATGCAATTTCACGTTCAGGATTTTTTACATCTTCCGCTGTTAGATTTTGTGTCACCATCATCAAAGCCATATCACCCACAACTTTAGAGCTTGGCGTAACTTTAACAATATCACCAAATAAAGTATTCACATCAGAATAGGCTTTTGCAACCTCATCCCAACGAGATTCTAAGCCAATGCTACGCGCCTGTTCTTTTAGGTTTGTGTATTGTCCGCCAGGCATTTCGTGACGATAAACATCTGATGTTCCTGAACGAACACCTGACTCAAATGGTGCATACAATGAACGAACACCTTCAAAGTATGTAGAAATTTGAGTGATTGCATCATAGTTCATTTTTGGATCACGATCTGTATGCTCTAAAGCACGCAAAATTGATCCCATGGGTGGCTGGCTTGTTAAACCTGAGAAACTATCCATTGCAACGTCAACCGCATCTACACCAGCTTCAATCGCCGCCAATACACTTGCACCAGAAATGCCAGAAGTATCATGTGTGTGGAAATGAATAGGTAAACCAATTTCATTTTTCAATGCGGTAACTAATTCTTTTGCTGCCAATGGACGACATAATCCAGCCATATCTTTAATCGCAATAATATGTGCACCCGCTTTCTCAAGTTCTTTAGCAAGTTTCACATAATATTCTAATTGATATTTAGGACGTGCTCCATCATGAATGTCAGATGTATAGCAAATCGCCGCTTCACACAATTTACCTGTATCAATCACAGAATCCATGCAGTAACGCATATTATCAATGATGTTCAATGAGTCAAATACACGGAAAAGATCAATCCCTTTTTTCGCTGCTTGTTCCACAAAGAACTTAATTGCATTATTTGGATAACTTGTATAACCGACACCATTCACACCACGAATCAACATTTGTAATAAAATGTTTGGCATTGCTTCACGTAATTTCTCTAAACGCTCCCATGGATCTTCATTCAAGAAACGCATTGCAACGTCAAATGTCGCACCGCCCCAACACTCCATAGAAAACATCTGCGGCAATAACTCTTGATAAGCTGGTGCAATTTTTAACAAATCATAACTACGAACACGTGTTGCAAACAGTGATTGATGCGCATCACGCATAGTTGTATCAGTGATCAAAACTTCTTTTTGTTTCAGCATCCAATCACTGAAACCTTTTGCACCCAATTCATCTAAAATAATTTTGGAACCTTTAACATTTTGATCCTCAGCACGAGCTTTTACATTGGGTAGAACTGGCGTTGCAAAATGTTTAGGAATCTCACGACCTTCCACTTCAGGATTACCATTCACTTGAACTTCAGATAAATATTTCAAAAGGTAGCTTGCACGATCGCGACGCACTGGGAATTGAAATAATGAAGGTGTTTCATCAATGAAACGTGTAATACATTCACCATTGATAAATAACGGATGATTAATCACATTTTCAACAAATAATAAGTTTGTTGCTAAACCTCGTACACGAAATTCACGTAAAGCACGATCCATACGATAAATTGCTTCCGCACTATTTCTACCCCAAGTTGTAACTTTAACGAGCAAGGAATCATAGTAAGGTGTAATCACAGCACCAGCATACGCAGTACCGCCATCTAGACGAATACCAAAACCCGCTGGTGAACGATAAGCATTGATCACACCATGATCAGGTACAAAGCCATTGGCTGGATCTTCTGTAGTAATACGACATTGTAAAGCCGCACCTGTCATTTTAATCTGATCCTGCATAGGCACTTCTAAAAGTGCATCACCAATGTTTAGACCTTCTGCAATCCCAATTTGCGCTTTAACAATATCAACACCTGTAATTGCTTCTGTTACAGTGTGCTCTACTTGAATACGAGGATTCACTTCAATGAAATAAAATTTTTGAGTGTCTGCATCCATCAAGAACTCAACAGTACCCGCATTTTCATAACCTGCTGTTTTACCAATTTGTACAGCATAGCTACAAACTTCTGCGCGCAATTTATCATCCAAATATGGTGCTGGTGCACGTTCCACAACTTTTTGATGACGACGTTGTACAGTACAGTCACGTTCAAATAAATGAACAATGTTGCCAGCTTGGTCACCAAGAATTTGTACTTCCACATGACGCGCATGCACAACTAATTTTTCTAAATAAACCTCATCATTGCCAAAAGCAGCTTTTGCTTCACGTCGTGCAACTTCAATTGCGTCTAATAGTTTATTTGCATCTTCCACAACACGCATACCACGGCCACCACCACCCCAGCTTGCTTTTAACATCACTGGATAGCCAATTTCTTCTGCAATTTTTAAAGCTTCCTCATCATTATAAGGTAAAGGTTTAGATGCAGGCATCACAGGTACACCCGCAGAAACTGCCAAGTTACGTGCAGAAACTTTATTGCCCAATAATTCTAAAATGCGTTGATCAGGCCCAACAAAAATAATCCCATTCTCTTTACATGCTTTAGCTAATTCTGGGTTCTCAGCCAAGAAACCATAACCAGGATGAATCGCATCTGCACCTGATTCTTTTGCAATTCGGATAATGTCTTGAATATCCAGATATGCTGCCAACGGTGGTTTACCTAACCCCACCAAATAACTTTCATCTGCTTTATAACGGTGAACAGCTTTAATATCTTGTTCTGAATAAATCGCTACAGTATTGATACCTAATTCGGATGCTGCACGCATAATTCGAATTGCAATCTCTGATCGGTTTGCGATCAATAATTTTTTAATTTTACGATCTAGTTGTAGCTCAGATGCCGCGTGAATATTCATAATCTATCCTTAGAAAAATGATTAACTTTAAAACTCTCTGCCATACTTTTATAATGGAGTTAATAAAAATATTCAATCCTGACACCAGACACTTGACCAACAAGAACCTTTATATGAAACAGTCAAAAAGTAGTTTTAATGTAGCGAAAAACTAAATATATATTATATTTAATATCAAATATATAGGTATATTTATATAGAATATCAATAGGTATAAATCACTAAAAAAACAAAACTACATAATTTTTCTAGTGGCATTAAACAAAACAAAATTGCATTAAACATAGATTAATAGCATTTTAATTCTTTATATTTTTTTTAATGTTCTTAAAAATACGACATGGTCAATTAACAAAAAAACCAGTTTTTAAAACTGGTTTTCTAATTTTTATAATAATAATTTAAATAATTCTGACTTATTTTTAGAAATGTCCTGTAAAACCTATCCTAAATGTACGACCTGGTGCAGGCATAAATGATCTCGTTAATGGATCAATATAATATTGATTCGTTAAATTGTGACCGGAAAATGTGAGCGTGAAGTTCTTATCCACTTTATAAGATAAAGATGCATCCACTAATAAAGCAGAATTCCAACGGATAGGATTATTATCCATACCCTGTAATCTTCCACTATTAAACATCTCTTTTTCTTGTTTGTTTCTAGCTTTACTATGATAATTAAGGCTCGTGGTTGCTTCTAGCTTATCACCAAAAAACTTACCGCCCAATGTTAAACTAAAGCTATATTTAGGCACCATGCTTGTTCTCAAGAAACCAATAGGAAAACCACCATCCACACATCTTGGGAAGTTGCCAGTTGGGTCTAATGCCATAGAAGAAGACTCATCACACGTTTTATTCTTAAGATTATAGTTAACACCTGCGTTAGCAAAGTATTTACCATCAGAATATCTTGCTTGTAATTCCAATCCTTTTGAGCGTTGTTCATCAATTTGAGATATAAACATATCAACATCTCGCTCTATGACATTATTCAATTTCATATCATAATAACTTAGCTTAATATCAGCAGCTTGAACATTCGGCAACCATGACAAATCATAAATATAACCAAACTCAATGTTACGAGATTTTTCAGGTTTCAATGTTACAAAATCTCTCACACCAGTTGTAAAGCCAACAGTATCTTCAAACATACTTGGGAAACGTTTATCTTCTGCATAACGTGCATATAATCGAGAATTATCAGTCATATCCCAACCAATTGAAAATACAGGAGACCATGCATGGCCTCTTTTTTTCTTAACTGCAGCAAATTGATCTTTTGCTTTGCCTAAACTATGCTGCTGACTGGAAAAATAAGTATATTCATCCACTTCTTCTCCTGTCACAGGATTAATCACTTTATTTTTTGATACTGTGCCATTCAAATGAGGATTATCTGCTTGATAATAGCGACCATCTTCACGTTGTGAATAAATAAAGTCTTCTCTGATTTTTCCTTTATTACCTGTAATTGCTTCTTTTAATTTAAAATATTTCGCCCAATCTTCTCGATTATTTACCCACCAATCCATCTGTTCCTGAGGAGTCATTTTTTGGTACATATCTTCAGTTTTATTATAAAAACTATATTCATCCTGGCTCACTACGCGATCATAGGTCATTTTAATCGCACTTAGGTTTTTACGAGCAAAATCAGATTCTTGATTACGACGGCCTTCTGCTAACCGATCATCAAAAGATGAGTAAGAATTTCTACGCACACCTGCATTAATCGTAACACTCGAAATAGGCTGCCATTCAAAATTAAACATTAAATTTGTTTCTCTACGTCTACCTTCTCGGGTTTTAGTATCAGATCTCAACTTTTCTTTTTGATGATCAATGCCTGCCGTAAATTTAAGATTATCCCAAAAGATCATTGTATTATTTGCTGTAATTCCCCAACGATTATCTTTAGCATGCGCTAAAGATGTATTTTTATAGATATGTGACTTATCATCTCGATCACAAGTACTGACATCTCCACCATTTTGGCCACGACACCAATCCCACATCCAATCTGTAGTTTCTAAGTCAAATACATACCCTGCACCTGTATAAGTTCTGCTATTTGTGATTGTCTTCCAAAGATTAATATTAGTATCAATCCATGGATTATCTTCAGGATTCCACTTATATTGTGCACTATAAGCACGCTGATTAATCTTACCAATCGGCCATTGTTGTATACCGCCATCACTATATCTAATAATTCTAGAAGGCATTAATTCCCCATGTTCGATAATACTATGGCGAGCAGATAACAATAAGCGTTGATCATCCGGCAAATACCAAGTATTTTTGAGTAAAAATGATCGATTCTCACTAGATGTATTCAAAACTTCTGAACCAGGTGCATAAATATCTGCAACATTTGGCATATATACATTATTATCTGTAACATTTTGATAATAAGATGATGCACTTCGTTTGCCTGAAAAATAGTTACCTTGCTTTCGATAACTGATCGCGCCCATTAAATCAAAAATTTCGCCACGATAACCTGTTGCAATTCTAAAGGAACCATCTTTTAAATTAAACATATCGGATGATTTGCCACGTTTTTTAGGATCTCTCAATAAATTAGGATGTGTTTCAACACGACCACCAATTTTATCTGGACTATCTCGATAATCTGTTCCCAATGGTGATAAATCAGGCAACCTTGGCCTAGTCGTATTTGTACCAGTATCCATTGTAAAATCTATACCAAATTTCTCATCTTTTGCCACAACATCATCAATACCTAATGTTTTCATGGCAACACCACCACCAACAGATGTTTTGACATCTGTTGATAATGATCCACCTTTTTCTACAGTAATGCTACTGATTAAACTAGGATCTAAGTAATTGCGATTACTGACACCAAAATAACCACGATATACTGAAATACTTTGCTCTGTGCCATCAATAGTCACAGGCACTCGACCTTGTCCTTGAATGCCTCGGATATTAACATCAAGCGCCCCACTATTACGCGAATCACCACTATAAACACCCGTCATTCCTTTTAACATATCAGCAGGAGATAATCCTTTTGCTCGATCTAATTCTGCTTTACCCCTATAAACCGATGATACATCTCTTGCATAAACATTTTCATAGCCAACTTCATCTGAATCATTTGGTGCCCATGTAACAACAACAGCACCTAAGTCCATTACTTCTTTTTTAACTTTAGAATTACTTTCAGTATCAGCGATTGCAGGATGAATAACCATTAAAGATAAACTAGAAAGACTAGCGATACATAAATAATATTTATTCAAATGAAACATACATCATCCTTCAGATTTAAAAGAAGGACATATTATTGCTAATGATAATCATTTGCAAATAATAAATTAAAACAAATAGTAATAAATATATTTTAATTAATTTTATTCATAATAATCATAGGTTTTCTATATATTCAATAGATGTATTCTAAGAAATAGTGAGTTCTGTGGCTGTTTTTTATTGTCTTGATATATTTGATTATAAAAATATAGAATTTTGGTGTGATCATGAAGATACAGCATTATGTCCCACTTGTGATATAGATTCAGTCATAGGATCAGCCTCAGGATTCCCCATTACGAAAGAATTCCTTCAAGCCATGCAAGATTATTGGTTTAACTAATAGACACAAAAAAAACCAGCAAATATGCTGGTTTTCATGATTGCGATTATTTATAACTTAAAGTTATATTAAGCATTAAACCTTAACAATCCAACCTTCTGGCGCTTCTATGTCACCAAATTGAATGCCAACTAACTCGTTATAGAGCTTAGTTGTGATTGGCCCAACTTCTGTTTCACTGTAGAACACATGGAATTTATCTTGCGTTTGAATTCCACCAATTGGCGAAATAACAGCCGCCGTACCACAGGCGCCCGCCTCCACAAATTGATCCAACTCTGATAAATAAACATCACCTTCAATTGCTTCCATGCCTAAACGCTCTTTTGCAATCTGCAATAAAGAATATTTAGTAATGCTTGGCAAAATGGATGGTGAAATTGGCGTAATAAATTTATTATCCGCTGTAATACCAAAGAAGTTAGCAGAACCTACTTCTTCAATTTTAGTGTGTGTTGCAGGATCTAAATAGATACAATCTGAGAAATTACGTTCATGCGCTTCGTAACCTGGTAATAAACTTGCCGCATAGTTACCACCAACTTTTGATGCGCCTGTGCCCATTGGTGCTGCACGATCATAGTCAGAAATAACAAAATTAGTCGGTACTAATCCGCCTTTGAAATATGGGCCAACTGGCATACAAAATGCTGTAAAAATAAATTCTGGTGCAGGCTTAACACCAATATTTGGACCAACACCAATATATAACGGGCGAATGTATAAAGAAGCACCTGTACCATAAGGTGGTACATAAGCTTCATTCGCACGCACAACTTCTTTAATCGCTTCCACAAACATCTCTTCTGGAATTTGTGGCATGCGTAAACGACGAGCACTGTCATTCATTCTACGCGCATTTTCATAAGGACGGAATAATTGAATGCTACCATCTTTTGTGCGATAAGCTTTCATACCTTCAAAACATTGCTGACCATAATGCAAAGCTGTTGATCCTTCATGAATATGCAGATTAGGATCTTCTGTCAATTCACCTTTTTGCCAAGCACCATTCACATGCTTTGCTAAAAAACGATACGGTGTTTGAATATAATCAAAACCTAAATTTTCCCAATCAATATCAACTGTTTTTGACATTCTATTATCCTTATAAACTATATTGTGGAAGATCATCATCAAAAGTTTGATCTTCCAAGCTATCAATAATATTCACCTCGCCTATCATTACACCTATATCTGTAAATAATAGAGCATTAATATGTTTAATATATTTTTCAAGCTCTGCATAGTTAATTCTTAAAATTTTCTGTATCGCATCTACAGAATGTAACTGCGCAACATTTTCTTCAACTTCCTTAAAAGTTGTACCATATTTGGTGCCATCAATGAGCACTGCTTTACATGTCACATAATCAGATTCAAAACTCATAAAACCAAAACCAATCAGATAGTATTTATCCATATCTATTTTATGTTCACGACAAAGCGCAGCTAAACTCGCGATTCGTCCTTCCCAATCAATTTCAATTTGTCCAACTAAATCACTGTATTTTGTTTTAATGGCTGGTTTAGTCATCGGCAATCTTTTCATATAGTCTCTTCTTTATCCATTTGAATGGCAAACGTTATAGCAAAAAATCTTTTAAAAAGCGTCCTGTAGCACTTTTAGGATTATTGGCAATATCTTCTGGTGCTCCTTCACCAATTATCATACCACCTTTATAACCGCCTTCAGGACCTAAATCAATAATCCAATCAGCTGTTTTAATCACATCTAAATTATGTTCAATAATTACAATAGTATTACCTTGATCACGCAATGTATTAATCACAGTTAATAACTGAGCAATATCATGAAAATGCAAACCCGTTGTTGGCTCATCCAAAATATATAATGTTTTACCTGTATCACGCTTTGATAATTCTCGTGATAATTTAACACGCTGCGCTTCACCGCCTGATAATGTTGTAGCATTTTGCCCAAGCGTAATATAACTTAAGCCAACTTCCATCAATGTAGATAATCGGCGATGAATCACAGGAATTGCAGAGAAAAATTCACAAGCATCTTCCACTGTCATATCCAGCACTTCACTGATATTTTTACCTTTGTATTGAATATCCAGAGTTTCACGATTATAGCGCTTACCTTTACAAACATCACATAACACATAAACATCTGGCAAGAAATGCATTTCAACTTTAATTAAGCCATCTCCTTGACATGCTTCGCAACGCCCACCTTTAACGTTAAAACTGAATCGCCCCGCAGTATAGCCACGCGCACGAGATTCTGCCGTACCTGCAAAGAGTTCACGAATCGGCGTAAATAAACCTGTATATGTTGCAGGGTTTGATCTTGGTGTTCGGCCAATCGGGCTTTGATCAATATTGATCACTTTATCAATGTGTTCTAAACCTTTGATTTCTTTCACCGGTGCAACTTCTTGGCTAGCACGATTCAAAGCATTAGCTGTAAATGGATACAACGTATCATTCACCAATGTTGATTTACCTGAACCTGAAACACCTGTAACACACGTTAATAAACCCACAGGAATATTCACGCTCACATCTTTTAAGTTATTGCCTGTTGCGCCAATGATAGATAATTGCTTGTCAGGATCATTTTTAGCACGCTCTTTTGGTACTGCAATCTCTTTTTTCTTCGATAAATATTGCCCTGTTAAAGATTCAGGTACAGCCATGATCTCTTTCACATTACCTTCAGCGACAACTTCACCGCCATGAACACCCGCACCAGGGCCAATATCCACAACATAATCAGCCGCACGAATAGCATCTTCATCATGCTCTACCACAATCACGGTATTGCCTAAGTCACGCAGATGAATCAATGTATTCAGTAATCGTTCATTATCACGTTGATGTAAACCAATCGATGGTTCATCCAATACATACATTACGCCCACTAAACCTGCACCAATCTGTGATGCCAAGCGAATGCGCTGTGCTTCGCCACCTGATAAGGTTTCTGCTGAGCGAGATAAATTCAAATAATCCAAACCAACATTGACTAAGAAACCTAATCGTTCGGTAATTTCTTTCAAAATTTTATCAGCAATTTCAGCTTTAGCACCTGTTAATGTCAACGTAGATGACCAATTCAAAGCATCATCAATAGACATCGATGTTACTTGGTTAATGGCATGATCATGGATCAATACATTCCGTGCAGATTCATTCAAACGCGCACCACCACAAGCTGTACAAGGACGAGAAGTTAAGTATTTTGCTAATTCTTCACGCATACTTTGTGAATCTGTTTCATGATAACGGCGATCTAAATTTGGTAAAATTCCTTCAAATGCGTGCGTTCTTTTAACAACTTTGCCATTCGAATCATAATATTCAAAGTCAATTTCTTCTTTACCACTACCATTTAAAATGACATTTTGGATATTGTCAGGCAATTCTCTGAAAGGAATTTCAGGGTCGAATTTATAATGTTTTGCCAATGACAAAATCATTGAATAATAATAAAAAGCTTTTTTATCCCAACCGCGTACAGCACCTGTTGCTAAGGATAATTCATCACTTGTGATCACTTTTGTGGGATCAAAATATTGGCTCACGCCCAAACCATCACAGCTCGGGCAAGCACCTGTTGGATTATTGAATGAAAATAATCTCGGCTCTAATTCAGGCAATGAAAAGCCACATTCAGGGCAGGCATAATTTGCGGAGAATTGCAGCATAATGGATGGATCATTCATATCCACCGCATAAACTAAGCCTGATGATAATATTAAGGCTGTTTCCATCGATTCAGCTATACGCTGAGTAATATCAGGACGAACTTTAAAGCGATCAATCACCACTTCAATGCTGTGTTTTTGTTTAGGATTAATTTCAGGTAACTCATCGATTTCGTAAACTTCGCCATCAATTCTGATACGCAAATAACCTTGTGATTTCAAGCCTTCGATTAATTTAACATGCTCACCTTTACGATCACGGATCACAGGCGCTAACAGCATGATGCGAGAATCTTCAGGGAGATTCAAAACTTGATCCACCATCTGGCTCACAGTTTGTGCATGCAAAGCTAAATGATGTGTTGGACAATGTGGTGTACCAATTCGCGCAAATAATAAGCGCAAATAGTCATAAATTTCTGTCACTGTTCCTACTGTAGAACGTGGGTTATGCGATGTTGATTTCTGCTCAATCGAAATCGCTGGCGATAAACCTTCAATATGGTCAACATCTGGTTTATCCATCATCGATAAGAATTGGCGAGCATAAGCGGATAACGATTCAACGTAACGTCTTTGCCCTTCAGCATACAAAGTATCAAATGCTAAAGAGGATTTACCAGAACCTGATAACCCTGTAATCACAATGAGTTTATTGCGAGGTAAGGTTAAACTGATATTTTTTAAATTGTGCGTGCGCGCACCTTGAACCGTAATATTTTCCATATTGACTCTCAAAAAGACCTCAAACTAACTCTGGCTATTTTACACGAAGCCATCAGCCAATTTTCACTAAACCAATTATCATACTTGATAATAAAAGTAATAAACCATAGCGCCTACAAAAATAATGAATACGCACCATCTAAAAATTCGAGAATACTCAAATAATATATCACTCAAAAAATGCCAAATAATTTCAAAAATATTAGACATAAAATTTGCCCCAAAATAAAAAGACTGCCGAAGCAGCCTTCATATTGATCAACTTATTGAGTTTCTAAAACATCTTTTACAAAAATCAAGCTTTTAAGCAAATTTAATGCTTCATACAATTGATTATCTGAAATAGCCAATCCACGAGCTTTCTCTGATTGTGCAAATGTTGTAATATTTTGCTCTTTATCAGAACCTTTATTTAAACGTTTTGCTAAATTTTCTTCACGAATAAAGTTAGAATTACGTTCTGAATCAACATTTAACGATAATAATTCAATATTTGGAGAAATACCTTCACCCTGAATAGAGCGACCTTCTGGCGTATAATATAAGGCTGTCGTATATTTCATTCCTTGACCATTGGCTAAATTAACAACAGATTGCACAGAACCTTTACCAAAGCTTTTTTCACCCGCAATGATTCCTCGACGTTGATCTTGAATCGCCCCCGCAACAATTTCAGAAGCAGATGCCGAGCCACCGTTAATTAATACAACTAAAGGTGCTCCCTCTAAAATATCACCAGGATTTGCCACAAAATCAATACGAGAAGCAGGATCACGACCTTGTGTGTAAACAATTAAACCTGATTCTAAAAAGAGATCTGAAATTTCTACTGCTTGATCTAATACACCACCTGGGTTATTACGTAAATCTAAAATCAACCCTTTAACAGTTGTTTTTTTTGCCATTGCTTGTTTATTTAAGTCATCAATCGCTGTTTTCATCTCTTCAGCTGATCGTTCTTGAAACTGGCTCAAGCGAATATAACCAAACTCATTATCAATCAACTCGCCTTTGATGCTCTCTGTTTTAATTACATCGCGAACTACAGGAATTGTTAATGGTGAGCGTTCACTTTCACGAATAATTGTCAATACAACTTCTGTACCCGGTTCACCTTTTAACATATCAACTGCTTTCGCAACATCAATAGACTGTACAGCCGTCGAATCAATTTTAATGATCAAATCTCCTGCTTGAATACCCGCTTTTTTAGCAGGTGAACCATCCATTGGAGAAATGATGCGAATCAAGCCATCTTCGCTCACAACTTCAACACCCAAGCCTGCAAATGATCCCGTTGTAAACTCTTGAACTTTTTTATATGATTCAGAATCATAAAACTCAGAATGAGGATCTAATCCGCTCAACATACCTTTAATGGCATTATTGACCAAAGTTTCTTCTGTGACCTCTTCAACATAATTAGCACGCAACTGTTCAAAAACATTGACGAATAACAATAACTGCTGAACAGGTAAATTTGCTGTTGCAGCATTCTCTATCACTTCTTCACTAACATTAGGCACAACAACCTTCGGTTGTTCAATCGTCAATGCCATGCTTTCACTATTAGCAAAAGATAACAATGACAATAACGTAACTGCTACCAAGGATTTTTGAAACTTTCTCATCCTGAATTTCTCCGTTTAATTATATTATTTGAAATGGATTAAGTTTTGCCCTGTCATTTCTGCGGGTTGTTCCACACCCAACAAGTGTAAAATCGTTGGAGCGATATCTTTCAATGCACCATCTGGTGACAATGCAGCAGGACGGCCTAAATAAATGAATGGTACAGGTCCTGTTGTATGAGCAGTATGTGGCTGATTTGTTTTATCATCCCATGTTAATTCAGCATTACCATGATCGGCTGTCACTAATAACTCACCGCCCACTTCCAATACTGCATCATAAACTCTGCCCATGCATTCATCCACTGTTTCTACAGCAGTTACAATCGCATCAAAAACACCTGTATGACCAACCATATCTGGGTTTGCAAAGTTACAAATGATCACATCAAATTTTTGAGATAAAATTGCTTCCACTAAGTTATCAGCAACTTCTGGCGCACTCATTTCTGGCTGTAAATCATATGTTGCCACTTTTGGTGAGTTAACCAAAATTCTATCTTCACCTGCAAATACTTGCTCACGGCCACCATTGAAGAAGAAAGTTACGTGAGGATATTTTTCAGTTTCAGCCAAGCGCAATTGCGTTAAATTATGTTTAGCCAATACTTCGCCTAAACCATTCACCAATGATTGTGGTGGGAATGCAATTTCTGCATGAATGGTATCTTTATATTGTGTTAAGCAAACATAATGAGATAATTTAGGACGATATTTAGGCACAAAACCTTCAAAATCATCTTCTGTAAATGGATATGTGATTTCACGCGCGCGATCAGAACGGAAATTCATGAACATAACAGCATCACCATCTTCCATTTTTACAGCTTCACCAATCACTGTCGCTTTTACAAATTCGTCATTTTCATTGCGATCATAAGCAGCTTTTAAACCTTCCATTGCAGAATTTGCATGGAATTCACCTTTCCCTTGGCTCAATAGATCATAAGCTTGTTCAACACGCTCCCAACGATTATCACGATCCATCGCAAAGTAACGACCAATGATTGTTGCAAAACGACCTACTTTTGTATTGCTAAATACGGCTTCTGCTCTTTCGATATAAGTTTGCGCTGAACGTGGTGGCGTATCACGACCATCCAAGAATGCATGTAGATAAATCTTTGTTAAACCTAATTCTGCAGCTACTTTAATTAAGCCATGAATATGAGCCTCATCTGCATGCACGCCACCATCTGATAACAAACCAAAAATGTGTAAGGCCTTGCCACTTGCTTTTAAATCACCCAATGTTTTTACTACCACAGGATTTTTTACAAATTCATCTTCTTCAAATGCTTTAGTAATACGTGTTAAATCTTGGTAAACAACTCGTCCCGCCCCAATATTGATATGGCCCACTTCTGAGTTGCCCATTTGCCCATCTGGCAAACCCACAGCTAAACCAGATGTTTTCAATAATGTACAGGCACCCACAGTTTTGAACTCTTCAAAATTTGGTGTTTCAGCTGCCATAATGGCATTGTTTTTTACTTCTGTGCGATAACCCCAACCATCCAAAATACATAGAACAACAGGTTTTGGCGCTTTATTCATTGTAGATCCCTTTAGATTAATGATACAAATCAGTCAAATTTCATCATTATAATGAATTATCCTCAGCCTTTCAGGAATCATTTGCCTATAAAGTACTCGGTTATAATTTTAAATATATTTTTTTAAATTAATTTCAATTATGATCAAGATGATTATTCATAACCATCATAGAAATAATCACTATAAAAATATTAAAACTTGGGAGGTTTATATGGTTGATTCATTACGTTCTTTGCTTGCAATTGGTATCATCAGCGCTTCAGGGCTCTGCTATGCACAAGTTAATTATGGTGTAGAAGGCGAAGCATTTCATCCTATTTTTGCAAAACAAGGCATGGTGGTTTCTCAAGAACCTCTCGCCACTCAAATAGGTTTAGATATTCTCAAAAATGGTGGTAATGCTATTGATGCAGCTGTTGCTGTTGGCTACGCTTTAGCAGTCACACATCCTCAAGCAGGCAATATTGGCGGTGGTGGTTTTATGCTAATACATTTAGCAGATGGACAGACAACTGCCATAGATTTTCGTGAAGTTGCACCT
Organism: Wohlfahrtiimonas larvae; assembly: GCF_002006755.1. Classification (GTDB taxonomy): domain Bacteria; phylum Pseudomonadota; class Gammaproteobacteria; order Cardiobacteriales; family Wohlfahrtiimonadaceae; genus Wohlfahrtiimonas; species Wohlfahrtiimonas larvae. The sequence goes on from NZ_MVDO01000028.1 coordinate 24,958, forward strand.
AACGCTGCATCTCGCAATATGTATCTTGATGAAAACGGCAATATTATCCCTAATCGATCTTTAACCTCTCTGAGCGCTTCAGGTGTTCCGGGTACAGTCGCAGGTTTATCATATGCTTTAGAAAAATATGGCTCTCAATCGCCAGATAAGATCTTAAATCCTGCCA
>NZ_MVDO01000280.1 GCF_002006755.1 Wohlfahrtiimonas larvae
TGCAATTCCTTTTATCCTACGTCCAATTGTCATCATTCACTCCTACCATTTTTCATAACCTTGAACATCTACGACTACTTTTTCACGATTATCTGATTTCTTATTTTTCTTGCGACCAGCACCTTTCGATTCAGGCAACCAAATACCATCTTCTTTAAATGTTAATGAGGTTGTTGTGCCATCAAATTTACTGCAGGAATATCTGCAACCCATTAGAAAGTAAACAGCATCAATGCCAAAAATATCGCTTTCAATATGCACCCTTTGTCCTGGCATAAATAACTTGGCTTTTGTTGCATCAGT
>NZ_MVDO01000281.1 GCF_002006755.1 Wohlfahrtiimonas larvae
AAGTAATATTTTAGTAATCAATATTACATTTTTTAAGCAATTTTTAAATCATAAAAAACATATAAAATTCATGCAGTTATTAAAAAGAGTAATAAAATGTTACTTCAAATTACTAAAATATTACTTTTTGATATTTTTCTCTATGATAGATATACCAATGCTTTTGACTATGCTTTAGAAATCACATTACTAATGTTACTTCTTTTTAACATACCCACCGTAAGCTATTGAAGTTTAAAGTCTGAGAAATCAA
>NZ_MVDO01000282.1 GCF_002006755.1 Wohlfahrtiimonas larvae
GGGAAGAACACCAGTGGCGAAGGCGCTCTGCTGGGCCATTACTGACGCTCATGGACGAAAGCCAGGGGAGCGAAAGGGATTAGATACCCCTGTAGTCCTGGCCGTAAACGATGAACACTAGGTGTCGGGGGAATCGACCCCTTCGGTGTCGTAGCTAACGCGTTAAGTGTTCCGCCTGGGGAGTACGCACGCAAGTGTGAAACTTAAAGAAATTGACGGAAGCG
>NZ_MVDO01000029.1 GCF_002006755.1 Wohlfahrtiimonas larvae
GCATCTCGCAATATGTATCTTGATGAAAACGGCAATATTATCCCTAATCGATCTTTAACCTCTCTGAGCGCTTCAGGTGTTCCGGGTACAGTCGCAGGTTTATCATATGCTTTAGAAAAATATGGCTCTCAATCGCCAGATAAGATCTTAAATCCTGCCATTGAATTGGCAAAAAATGGCATTCCTGTTAGTTTAAATCTAAGCACAACATTTAAAAACTATGGTTATCGTGCTTTTAGCCCCCATTCAAGTAGCCGAGCTATTTTCTTCAAAGAAGATCGCATCTTATCTGAGGGAGATCTTTTAATTCAAACAGATCTTGCCAATACATTAGCGCGTATTCGCGACAATGGTGCAAAAGAATTTTATATGGGCGAAACTGCCCAAAAGATAGCAACACATATGTCTAAAGGTGGGCTGATAACTTTAGATGATCTTAAAGAATACAAAGTCATCGAACGAGAACCCATTAAGGGCACTTATAAAGGGTACGATATTATTTCCATGCCACCTCCTTCCTCTGGAGGGATTCATATCATTCAAATTTTAAACATATTGGAAAATTTCAACTTACAAGAATATGGCCCTAATAGCGCCTTAACTTATCATTTAATGGCAGAGGCAATGAAACGTGCTTATGCTGATCGCTCAGAATATCTAGGTGACCCTGAATTTGTAAATGTTCCAATTCAGACATTAACTAGTAAAGCTTATGCAAAAGATATTGCAAATCAAATCAGCCTAACAAAATCAACACCTTCCTCTGAAATTAAACCTGCAAATTTAGCGCCCTATGAATCGACACAAACAACACATTATTCAGTTATAGATCAATATGGCAATGCAGTTGCGGTGACGTATACGTTGAATACTAACTTTGGCTCAGGCATTGTGGCAGAAGGTACCGGTATTTTATTGAACAATGAAATGGATGATTTTTCTAGCAAACCAGGCACGCCTAATATATATGGCCTTATTGGTGGCGAAAGTAATGCCATAGAACCTAAAAAACGCCCCTTATCATCGATGTCGCCCACCATTATCTCAAAAAATGGTGAAGTATTTGTTGTTACAGGTAGCCCAGGTGGTAGTCGCATTATCACAACTGTGTTGCAAATACTATTAAACACTATGGAATTTGATATGAATATTGCTGAAGCTAGTTCTGCCCCTCGTATTCATCACCAATGGTTACCTGATTATATTCGTGTCGAAAAAACTGTCAGCCCAGACACAATTCGTGCATTACAAGCATTGGGACATAAGGTCAAAATAGAACCTGTTATGGGAAGCACACAAAGTATTATGAAATTAGATCGTGGATTATTTGGTGCAACAGACCCACGTACAGATGGCTCTAGCCAAGGTTACTAAAATTATCACCACCATATTGAGATTAATACTCTTACGTCATCTTGAGTATTAATCTCGACCTGCAATCCAGATGAATGATTGTATATCCACCATGTTTTCTGGTGCTAACCCCAATGCTTTAAGATTTTCAAATAGGTAATGCGCAAATTTTAGAACACGATGATAAGTAATAATATTCAAGGTTGTTTCATAATACAGATTAAATTCACAAATCTTGGCAAGATTTTGTGTGACTGATGGCTTCAAAAAAATATATTTATTTGGGTGAAATATAAATAAAAAATAAGTCATAATTGTCCACTTACTAACCCTCATTTCTGACAAAACACGAGCAAACTCTATAAAATTTTGATCAAAATCAGAAGTATTGCCATAAAGTAAAGCATACAAACTACAAACGAACTCTTTTTGAAAATCGGTGTGATCCAAAGTTTCTAACAAAACAATTTTTTCAAAGCGATCAATTAAACTCAATGTATCTTTATGTATGATTGATTTAATCAACTGAGTAATTGTTGCATATTCATCTTTAACTAATAACTGTAAAAAAATCTTCTCACTCAAAACCTTATGCGCAAAATCAGAAATGCCTTGTTTATGATAAACTTCCTTTTCAAGGTAGTTAATATCCTGAAAACCATTTGGAAACTTAGATAGAAAATTATTTAATAAAATAGTTAGCCCTAAAAATTTTGAATTATCCTGTAATTTATCCAATATAGGATGTTGTGCTGCGTTACCTATAATTATTTGTGGTTGAAAAATCTTAGTAGATAATATTTTCTCGCCACTATTTTCAAAAAATACCCTAACTTTTTCATCCTGTTGATTTTCTAAAACAACGCCTAACCCCCAATTTTCCTGCTTCGGATGTTTAACTTTATCGCCTTTCTTATAATGCATACTAATCTCCTTGGCTTATTGTTATACTTTTATGATTAGATTACATTGATATAAGTCCGAAAATATTATAAATTTCGGAACTTAATATTTTTATATTAATTTATAAAATCTATAGATTAGCTCTTTATTTAATATCTATTGTATAGATTGAATAAACCAATTTCTCAACTCACTCAATGAATCTGTCGCATCAGGATATTCTTTCAGAATATTTTCGAAAACATGATCAATATCTACTTCTTTATAACGGACGCCAATCAGTGCTTGTTCCAATGCCTCCAATGAATCCAAATACAAGCTATCACTATAAATTTTCGATTCAATAATAACACCATCTTTCACAACTAACTGGACTTCAACACCACCCCAAGTAAAACGTTCATCAAAATGATGACTGAATTCTAAGGCTTTACCAAAATTCCAATCCCAGCTAGATTGTTCTCTAAATCGCTCTGCAAACCCTTCAATATTGGGAGGATTAATTTCAGAAATAAATTCAGGCTCTACGGTTGTCCCGCAATGCTCAAAAAATGCTTCTGTAATTGCACCACAAATTTCAGCATGCGTTATGGTCGGTAATAGCTCAATTAAATTTGCAACACGTGATCGTACAGATGTAATTCCTTTGGCTTGTAATTTTTTTGGGTCAGGATTTAAATAATTTTCAAGGCGCGAAAAATCTACATTTAATAAAAGTGTTCCATGATGAAACCCACGATCTGCTTTTTCTCGGTATGCGGAGCCAGAAATCTTACGAATTTCACCTTCACGGTGAATAACTAAATCATTTCGACCTGAAGCTTCCACTGTTAAACCTAGTGTTTTCAAAGCATC
>NZ_MVDO01000003.1 GCF_002006755.1 Wohlfahrtiimonas larvae
GGAGAGATAAAGGCTGTTTCATAAAAAATTACCATTATTTGAAAACAACAATGGTAATCTTTATTGGAGTTTCTGAATTTATAATCTAAGACAATATTATTATAAATTCAGACAAGTTCTCTCACATTAATCCATGCGTTTTTCGCGTTCTTCGTGTTCTTTTTTACCAATTTGCCAATAAGCACAAGCGTAGAACTCGCGTGATGTCCATTCTTTCTCTTTGCGTAAGTAATCACGTAATTTTTTCACAGTCGTAAATTCAGCTGTGATGTGAACAAAATGCGATGCAGGCATTAAATCCACCATTGTTTTGGTTAAATCAAACAAATCGCTACCTGTTTCAGGGTGTGGGTTGATTAACCAATGCAAATCCAAATCAGCAGATGTTTGGTAATGAGCTGGCAATACATCTTCTTTTGTCATCACTTCTGTGATTACAGTTACCTTTGCATGGCTTGGCACTTGTGCAACCAAAGCTGATACCGCAGGAATGCCTGTCATATCTGTCACAAATAGATAATGATCCGCTTCTGTTAACACATCACGATGATTCAATTTCATTGCTAAACCGATTTCATCATTCTCTTTAGCATTCATTGCCCATTGGCAAGCGATCGAATCGCCTTCGTGAACTGCAAAATCCACCACTAATTCTTTAGCATCAAGATCAATATCACGGTGCGTATAAGTGCGCACAACTGGGCGATTGGCTTCGTTTTCAATATCCCATTTACGAGTTTCTTCATTGTAAACAGGCATTTCTACAGTTGCATTGCCTTGTGGCGGAATGAACAATTTATTGTTTACGCCCAAAGATACATCTTTATAATGTTCAATGTCATCGCATTTCAATACAATGCGAAGATAATTTGGTGTTAAGAATTCTTTGCGAGCCACTCGCACAACAGTTCTATGAACTTGCATTATGTATTCTCCCTTTTAAATGTGATGATATCTTGCTGTATATCATTACTAAATGCAAATGATAATTACTGTGATTTGTGGGAGATGGCTTGATAAAAGGGTGAGTTGTGATTAAATCATCAAAAATTACAGGACAATATAATGGCATGGATAGAAGCGGATGCAATCTTTGATCCCGATACAATGGCGATGCCCATCATTGGGATTTCATCTGAATTGGTGAAGCATAACTCTGGTGAACACCAGCATAATAAAGGGCAATTACTCTTTGCACAGCAGGGCAGTATGCGTGTTGTGATTGATCAAAAGCTCTCTGTCATTCCACCACAAAAAGTTGTGTGGTTGCCACCGAATCAACCACATTGCGTATTTTTTACAGAAGTTGTGGGTTATCGTTCTATTTATATCGATACTGAGGTTTTTCCTCATTTGCCAAAAGAACCTGCAACATGGAGCTGTTCACCATTACTAAAATGTATCCTAGAGGAGATCGCACAATCAGATTGGGCAATGGATTGGCAATTACCATCTCGTGGTGCACATTGGTTATTAGTTTTGTGGGATGAGCTGAAATTAGCTGATCGTGAAGAGCATTATTTAGAGTTGCCGAAAGATTATCGTCTTCAGAAATTTGATCTATTAACTTATGCGCCGCCATTGTCAGAATTAGCTAAACACATTGGCGCCAGTGAACGAACCATTACGCGCATATTTTTGAAGGAAACAGGCTTAAATTATCAATCATGGCGACAGCAATGGCGACTGTTCAGAGCCATAGAATTACTGAGTGAGCAGAGAAGTATGATGGACATCGCATTAGCATTAGGCTTCGCCAATGATAGTGCCTTTTCCACCTTTTTTAAAAATATGACAGGATCATCACCCACTAACTATTCATCAGTTGATAAGAGTCAAACAGAGCAAGAATATAGATAAGAATATTCTCATCTTGTAAATGTGAGTGAGGATTCATATTGGCTATGTTTGCTGTGATTTCAATCACTTTTATGATTAATGTGCTAACATTTTTTGACTGTTTTTTATGAATGGGTTTCCTATCATGTTGTTCTATTCCTTTCTGTCAATTTAAGTTTTGGAGAGAACAAGATGACGGTTGTAATAAAACGTGATGGCTGCCAAATGCCATTTGATCAACAACGAATTTACGATGCAATATACAAATCAGCGATAGCTTCCAATGTGAGCGATGAAGCTTATTGCCAACATGCTACGCAATTAGTGACAAAAGCAGTAACAGATCAGCAAACGATCGCGATAGAAAAAATACAAAATGCGGTTGAAAATGCTTTGATGTCTGGCCCCTATAAAGAGATGGCGCGCTGTTATATTGAATATCGCCATGATCGCGATAAAATCCGCGAGCAAAAGAGCAGATTAAACCAAGACATTAAAGGCTTAGTGGATCAAACCAATGCGGCGATTCTCAATGAAAATGCCAATAAAGATAGTAAAGTAATTCCAACGCAACGTGATTTGTTGGCTGGGATTATTACAAAGCATTATGCTATTCGTTATATGTTGCCAAAAGAAGTGAGCCTTGCCCATGAGCGAGGGGAAATTCATTATCATGATTTGGATTATGCGCCATTTTTCCCAATGTTTAACTGCATGTTGGTGGATTTAGAAGGAATGCTGAGCCAAGGTTTTAAAATGGGCAATGCGGAAATAGAGCAACCTAAATCCATCACAACTGCAACGGCTGTGACTGCTCAAATCATCGCACAAGTAGCAAGTCATATTTATGGTGGCACAACCATTAATCGCATTGATGAAGTGCTTGCACCTTATGTGGCAATCAGCTACCAAAAGCATTTGAAAATTGCTAATGATTGGGGCATTCAAGATCGAGAAGCTTATGCCAAAGAGCGTATCGAGAAAGAATGCTACGATGCGTTTCAATCCTTAGAATATGAAGTGAATACATTGCATACAGCCAATGGGCAAACGCCCTTTGTCACATTTGGTTTTGGTTTAGGCACAAGTGAAGAATCACGATTAATTCAAAACTCTATTTTAAAAGTGCGAATGAAAGGCTTGGGTAAAAAGGCTAAAACGGCGATTTTCCCAAAATTGGTTTTTGCGATTAAAGATGGGGTTAATCATAAAGCGGATGATCCCAATTATGATATTAAGCAGTTGGCAGTGGAATGCGCATCGAAACGAATGTACCCAGATATTCTGAATTACGAACAAGTGGTAAAAGTCACAGGTTCATTTAAAACCCCGATGGGCTGCCGAAGCTTTTTAAGTCGTTATGAAGAAAATGGTATTGAGCAGCACGAAGGCCGGAATAATTTGGGTGTAATCAGTTTGAATCTGCCTAGAATTGCAATTGAAGCCGCATATGATGAAGCGAAATTTTGGCGATTATTAGATCAGCGTTTGGATATTTGCAAGAAAGCACTGTTAACTCGCATTGCACGATTAGATACAGTCAAAGCACGTGTTGCCCCCATTTTGTATATGGAGGGTGCTTGTGGCGTGCGCTTAAAGGCAGATGATAGCATTGCACAGATTTTTAAAAATGGTAGAGCTTCTATTTCACTCGGTTATATTGGTGTGCACGAAATGTTACAAGCTTTATATGGCACGGAAACTCATCCTTTTGATGATGCAATGAAGCAAGCGAAAGGAGTTGAAGTGATTCAATATCTTCGTCAGAAAGTGGATGAGTGGAAAGTAGAAACAGGTTATGGATTCAGTTTATACAGTACGCCAAGTGAAAATTTATGTGATCGCTTTTGCCGATTGGATGCAGCAGAATTTGGAGTAATTGATGGTGTCACGGATAAAGGTTATTACACAAATAGCTTCCATTTAGATGTAGAAAAAAGCGTGAATCCTTATGCAAAGATAGATTTTGAAGAAAAATATCCGCCTTTAGCTAACGGTGGTTTCATCTGCTATGGCGAATATCCTAATTTACAGCATAACTTAAAAGCGATTGAGGATGTTTGGGATTATAGTTATTCGCGCGTGCCATATTACGGCACAAATACGCCAATAGATGAATGTTATGATTGTGGTTTTACGGGCGAATTTTCTTGTGAAAGCAAAGGCTTTACTTGTCCAAATTGTGGCAATTCTAATCCTGATCGTGTTTCAGTAACACGCCGTGTTTGTGGTTATTTGGGAAGCCCAGATGCAAGACCGTTTAATCACGGTAAACAAGAGGAAGTAAAGCGTAGAGTGAAGCATTTATAGTTTTTCATATATGAATTTATTTGAGTGATTAGCAATCTTGCCGAACAGGCAAGATGTTATATGTGGGAAAATAAAATGAATTATCATAAATATTACTCTGTGGATGTTGTGAATGGGCCGGGTACACGATGTACTTTATTTGTGTCTGGTTGTATTCATCAATGTAAAGGTTGCTATAACAAACGCACTTGGAAAGTTAATTCAGGCAAGCCTTATGATAAAGCTTTAGAAGATAAAATTATTCAAGATTTACAAGATACAAAAATTAAGCGCCAAGGCTTATCTTTGTCAGGTGGCGATCCTTTATTGCCTGATAATTTGTCAGTGATCCTGAGATTATTGCAACGTGTGAAAAATGAATGCCCTAATAAAAATGTTTGGGTTTGGACAGGTTATCGATTACAAGATTTAACGGATGAGCAAAAAATGCTTTTGAGTTATATTGATGTATTGATCGATGGTCAATTTATAGAATCAGAAGCAGATAAAACACTCGTTTGGCGAGGTAGCCAAAATCAGATCATTCATTACTTAAAAAAATTAGAATAATATCAAGGGGTTTCTTATGAAAAAATTATTCACTACTTTGTTGTTATTATCTTTTGTATCGTTCTCATATGCGGATGCGATTCGCTGTGGTAATCGACTGGCTAAAACAGGTGATGCTAAAGCCTATGTAATTGAAGTGTGTGGGCAACCCATCAGTGAAGATTTAGTTTCTTGGGAAAATGATATTGCAGTCTATCATTTGACTTATAAAGAAAATGGTAATTTAAAAGTGTTAATTTTTAAAGGTGGAATTTTAACTAGCATTATTGATGCTAAAAAATAGAGGGTAAATTATGAGCTTTGAAAACAAAGTTGTCATCATTACAGGTGGTGCCAGTGGCATTGGTTATGCAACAGTTGAGGCATTTTGCAAAGAAAGTGCAAAAGTTGTGATTGCTGATTTACAAGACAATGGGCAAGCTGTGAGTGATGAATTCAATCGTAAAGGCTATCAAACGGTATTTTTCAAAATTGATGTGCGCAATGAAGAGGAAAATAAAGCATTAGTGCAATATGCGATTGATAAATTTGGTGGCTTGGATATTGTGTTTGCCAATGCTGGCATTGCAGCAGATGCACCAGTCGCACAATTAGCCATTGATGCATGGAAACGCACGATCGATATTAACTTAACAGCTGTTTATATATTGAATAAATTTGCGATTGAATATTGGTTAAAAGAAAATAAAAAGGGCATTATTGTGAACTGTGGTTCTATTCATAGTTGGGTTGGCAAACATGGTGTGACAGCTTATGCCGCATCTAAAGGTGGCGTGAAGCTCTTAACACAAACATTGGCAATCGATTATGCATCTAAAGGTATTCGTGTGAATGCTGTGTGCCCAGGTTACATTGATACGCCATTACTTAAACATTTGGGTGATGAAGTGAAACAACAGCTCATTCAAGCACATCCGATTGGTAGATTGGGAAGGGCAGAAGAAGTTGCTAACGTTGTATTGTTCTTAGCAAGCGATGGCGCAAGCTTTGTGAATGGAACTTCTGTGCTAGTTGATGGCGGGTATGTTGCTCAGTAATCAAACATAATATTTAAATAGAAGCATAAAAAAATCCCATGTAAAAAACATGGGATTTTTTGTGGCTAGCTAAAATTGATTACTTAGCTGCTTTGCTTTTAGCGATCAAGTCACGCAATACATAGTGCAAGATACCGCCAGCTTTGAAGTAATCTACTTCGTTTAATGTATCGATACGGCACAATACAGTGAACTTAGTTTCTTTACCTGTTGCTGGGTTAGTTGCAACTACTTCGATATCTTGATGAGGTTTGATATCATCATTGAACTCGATGTGGAAGCTTTCTGTGCCATCTAAACCTAATGATTCAGCATTGTCACCATTTTTGTATTGAAGTGCCAAGATGCCCATACCGATTAAGTTAGAGCGGTGAATACGCTCATAGCTTTCTGCGATTACAGCTTTAACACCTAACAAGTTAGGGCCTTTAGCTGCCCAGTCACGGCTTGAACCTGAACCATACTCTTTACCTGCTAAGATGATCAATGGTGTTTGATCTTCTTTATACTTCATAGCAGCGTCATAGATCGCCATTACTTCACCAGATGGTAAGTACTTAGTCAAACCACCTTCAATGCCAGGGATCATCTTGTTACGGATACGGATGTTTGCAAATGTACCGCGCATCATCACTTCATGATTACCACGACGAGAACCATACGAGTTGAAATCTTCAGGTGCAACACCGTTTTCAATCAAGTAACGGCCTGCTGGAGAATCTTTCTTAATTGAACCTGCAGGTGAGATGTGATCCGTTGTGATTGAGTCACCAAATACAGCCAATACACGTGCTTTATCAATTGCTTTCAAAGCTTGAATTGGTTGATCAATGTGCTCGAAGTAAGGAGGATGTTGAACGTAAGTAGATTTTTTATCCCAGTTATAGGTTTCGCTATCTGTTACAGCGATTGATTGCCATTGTTCATCGCCATCAAATACGCCTTCATAACCTTTTTGGAACATACCACTTGTGATCATCAATACTTCTTTAGCGATCTCTTCATTAGATGGCCAAATATCTTTCAAGAATACATCTTTGCCATTAGCATCTTGAGCGATAGGATCTTTTGTCAAATCAATGTTTGTAGAACCTGCAATCGCATATGCAACGACTAATGGTGGTGAAGCCAACCAGCTCGCACGGATTTGTGGGTGAATACGGCCTTCAAAGTTACGGTTACCAGACAATACGCCTGAAACAGTCATGTTGTTTTCATCAATTGCTTTTGCAACTTCAGGAATCAACGGACCAGAGTTACCAATACACGCTGTACAACCATAACCTGTCAAGTAGAAGCCGATTGATTCAAGGTGCTTCATTAAGCCAGCTTTTTCCAAGTATTCACTTGCAACTTTAGATCCTGGTGCCAATGAAGTTTTAACCCATGGCTTACGTTTTAGACCTAATTCAACCGCTTTCTTAGCAACTAAACCAGCTGCCATCATTACGCTTGGGTTTGATGTATTTGTACAAGATGTGATTGCTGCGAATACAACATCACCATGGCGTAGTTGTTCTGCTTTGCCATCTAAAGTGATGTTTACTGCTAAGTCAGGATTTTCAACGCCATCAGCGATGAATTTTTTGCTTGTTGCTGGTAAGTCAGCCAAGATTACGCGATCTTGTGGGCGACTTGGACCCGCAATACTTGTTTCAACTGTACCTAAATCCAATTCTAATACATCTGTAAATACCGGTTCATCACCAGCATTGCGCCATAAGCCTTGTGCTTTAGCATAAGCTTCTACGCGAGCAACTGTATCATCAGAACGGCCTGTTAAACGCATGTAATCTAATGTAATATCATCGACAGGGAAGAAGCCAACAGTTGCACCATATTCTGGTGACATGTTAGAGATTGTTGCGCGGTCAGCCAATGGTAATTCTGCTAAGCCATCACCAAAGTACTCAACGAATTTACCTACAACGCCTTTTTTACGAAGCATTTGTGTAATTGTTAATACTAAGTCTGTTGCTGTTACGTGGCTACGTAATTTACCTGTCAATTTGAAACCTACAACTTCAGGAATCAACATTGAAATTGGTTGGCCCAAGATTGCAGCTTCAGCTTCGATACCACCAACACCCCAACCTAAAACAGATAAACCGTTGACCATTGGTGTGTGTGAGTCTGTACCTACGCATGTATCTGGAATTACCCATTCTTTGCCATCAACTTTAGAAACCCAAGCTGTTTTTGCTAAAAACTCCAAGTTAACTTGGTGACAGATCCCTGTGCCAGGAGGTACTACGCTAAAGTTATCAAATGCTTTTTGGCCCCAACGTAAGAATGCATAACGCTCACCATTACGTTCCATTTCTAAATCAACGTTTGCAGTGAATGCTTGATTGTTACCGAAGTTATCGATCATTACTGAGTGGTCAATGACTAAATCAACAGGTGATAAAGGATTGATGTTTTCAGGGTTTTCACCTGCTTTGATCATAGCATCACGCATTGCAGCTAAATCTACAACTGCAGGAACGCCTGTAAAGTCTTGCATCAATACACGAGCAGGGCGATATTGAATTTCACGATCAGATTTGCGATCTTTTAACCAATCGCGAATAGCTTCGATGTCTTGTAAGTTAACAGTTTTGTTATCTTCATAACGAAGCAAGTTTTCTAAAAGTACCTTCATTGATTTAGGTAGCTTAGAAACATCCCCCAATGTTTCTGCCGCTTTAGGAATTGAATGATAAAGAAACTCTTTATCACCAACTTTCAGCGTTGCTTTGGATTGTAAACTGTCGATTTGACTCATGCTCCACTCCTTGTTTAGTTAAACAATTACTAAAATTTATAAATCAGGCTTTGATTTAGATAACCTCAATAAACAATATGTTGTTAGAAAGTAATTTTTTCAAGCCTTGAATAATCCCCGTTTATTATATGCAAAGAAGCTGTTAAGACAATCCTATTTGAGGTATTGTTGATATTTGAAGTTATTTATCATCTCGATCAAGATTATCAATATGACTTTTTCATAAAAGTTATTAATAATAGACACACTTTTTAGGAATTAGTCAGAAATACTATTTTTTTATAATTAAGGAGTTAAAAATGTCAATTGATGCATTAAAAGCGATGTTACCAGATTATGCTAAGGATATGCGTTTGAACTTAAGCAATGTATTAAGTGAAGCAGGTTCAGAAGGCTTGACTGAAAAGCAAATTGCAGCAATTGCTGTAGCTGTTGCTTTGAGCACAAAGTCAAAAGTTTTAATTGAAAATATTGAAGCTTTTGCAGCCCCATTCTTAACCGAAGAAGAGATGAATGGCGCTAAAGTTGCTTTTAGTATTATGAGCATGAATAACATCTATTATCGCTTTGTTCATCTAACAAGCAATAAGGAATATGCAACAATTCCAGCACGTTTACGTATGAACAGTATGGCCAATCCAGGCATTGATAAAGTAACATTTGAATTGGCTTCTATGGCTGTTTCAGCTGTGAATGGTTGTGGTATGTGTATGGATTCACATGAGAAAAACTTACGTGATCATCAAGTAACAACTCAAGCAATCCAATCATCTGTACGTATTGCTGCGGTATTGTTCTCAGTGGGTTGCACATTGAACTAAGCAACCATGTTAGTTATGAGTATTAGAAAGCCTGCATCGCAGGCTTTTTTTAATGATCATGATTTAAATCTTTACTGATTGTAGATATACATAAGATTTTTCTACATCAATATCTATAATATTTTGAGAATTTAGAATCTTGATGATTTAATTTAGATCAAAAGAAATATAAAAAAAGAGGTTAAATTTCCTCTTTTTTCTTTTACTCAAGGCTTAAAATGATTGATTTTTATTCATTTGAATTTTATGAATCAAGATTTTATTGATGTGTATCATTTTTATGTATTCGCTTCCACCATCCAAATTAAGGGTTTTAGCTCTTGCCCAGTGAATGGTTTAGTATTTTCACTGCTTGGAATGGATGGGTCTAAACGCATTTTTGTCAGCATGATCAATTCTGCAAATTCGGGAATATCTTTAGGGTCTTTAGCTAATTGATCCAATGAATAACCTAAAATTGCTAATTGCGATAGTACAGATTGCTGACGAATCATAAACTCATTGTAGTAATGGAAATCACCATGGAATTTTTGAGGTTCTTTTTGCATGCGTGTTAAGGAGTTGGATAACTGAATGATCAATGCTTGTGTATCTTTTAATTTTACATAAAAATCGGAAGGCTCAATTGTACGATGAATCCAGACATTTTCTAATGTTTCGAGAAGATCATATGTATGAAAACGAATTCTATCAGCTAATCTAGGCGCTTCTCGTTTTTCCCATGAGGGTAAAAAATATATTGTGAATGCTATGGCGATTAATGCACCAATGGCAGTATCTAAAATGCGTTCTCCTGCTAATGCTAAACCTGAAATATCAATACCAATATTTAATGTTAAAAGGACATATAAAGTTGTAAACATCACTGATAATTTATAGTCAATATTACCTAGCGCATTACTTAATACGACACCAATAAAAATATAGAGAATAATGTAAGACATCGGCGGATGAAAGGAGATAATGATACCGACAAGAGCACAACCCATAATTGTACCAATAATACGATTGCGGCTGCGTTCTTTCGTCAAGCTAAACCCAGGTCGCATTAACGTCATGATGGTAAATGCTATCCAAAAACTATGCCCTAAGATCTGTTTTTGTTCTAGTACTAGATTGATGAATGTCAATGTACAGAACATTGCTATTGCCGTACGAATTGAAAAACGCATGTAATCAGATGATAACGACAGATTTTCTTTAAGGATATTCCATGACCAATAGCTATGTGAAATATGTTTTTTGAAATTATCTCCTAAATCTGGTGCTTCAATTTGATCCAATAAAAGTTGTCTGATTTTATCTAATTGTCGATTCATCACCCATGCTTTTCTATAGTGTGCAGCTAAAACATGATAAGCATCTTGATCTTCTTCATTAAGATTTTGGTTTTTGAGTAACTCTAGCTCATATTCCAACGCTCGAAGTTCAGCCTTAAATCCCAATCTTCGGATCATTCCACCGCCACCTAAAGTGAACATGGACATTTCATCTAAGTTATTGGCAGCTTTCGTATAAAGATCGCGGAAGAAAATTTGAATATCAGAATTCTCATAAGATTGACGTATGGTAGTAAAATCTTGATAAGGTGCAACTAATCGGTCATAAATATCCGTTAATAATGTCAATTCGCCAGCCATTTTAATAATTTTGGGATCGTGGCGATTAGGTGCACGAAATAGCAAATCTCGGACTTGTTGGAGATCAGCAACTAAAAGTGTTTGTGATTCAATTAGGTTTGCAAATTTTTTATCTAAGTTGCTATTTTGGCGATAGCATTCAGATAATGCCCGAAGGTATTTAGATAAGCTAATGTAACAAGCTGATAATGTTTGTCTTAAAATATAGTCCGCAAAATACTTAGCAAAAATAAGCGCATAAATGACATAGAAAATTGAACCAAAGGCAAAATCTATGACATATTCTGTAAATTCATAGGTGTTGCGTCCGGTGATCATTGCAATGAATATGAATGTGAATCCTATAGTATTTGCCTTGATGCCAAAGCAACTGATGAAGTTACTAAAAAATACAACAATGGATAACGATATGATGAATAAGAAAGAGAATCCATCAAATTGTGCAAAATAAAAGGCAATGAGTAGTGTGCCTAGCAATGTAACAAGTAGTTCATTGCGCTTATGTTTAAAAGAGCCAATTTGATCTGCAATGCCAATGGTTAAGCTGGCATACCCAACAGTTACGAGATTTTTGGATTCTCCACCTAATAGATAAACAATTAACACAGGCAAAAAGACGCCAATGCCTTTGTATAAGCCCATGGTGAAATCGTAGGTGAAGAAAAAACGATAAATATTGGTGATAGATTTGTTCATACGAAGTTAAAGGTGCTTTTAACTAGGAAGATTAAAGATAGGTAAGCTCATCATTATAGATGAGCTTAAATAATCAATCTAGGGAAAAACCTGAATTTTTATAATATATTAATTTATGGGATGTTTAGTTAAAATATAATCTAAATGATCACGAAATTTATCTGCTGGAACATAGCCCATGACTCGATATTCAGGAATTTCATTGCCATTTTGATCAAAAAATAAGATAGCAGGAGGACCATAAATGCCAAAATGTTTCTGAATTTGTTGATTGGTTTTATTGTTTTCAGTCACATCAACAAGGAAAAAATTTAATTTTGCTAAGCGTTCTTTGACTTCAGGATCGCTAAAAGTATATTTCTCTAATTCTTTACAGGATACACACCATTCTGCGTTGAACTCTAACATAGAAATCTTGTTTTGATTATCTTGTAATGCATTATTCAAACCATTTAAACCAACAATATTGATAAATTGTGGGCGTTCTTTAATTTGTATACTTTCATAACTATAAAAAATTGTAATACCTAATGTTAGTAATGCGGGTAATATAAAAAAATTAGGCAATTGCTTGGTTTTAAAGACTTTAATGATAAACCATACTGTTAATGATAGCGATAAGACTGCATAAAGTATATTTTCCCAAAAATATGGCAGGATTCTACCTAAGAAATAAACAGCGATTCCTAGCATAATGAATCCAAAAAACTCAGTGATTGCATTCATCCAAGAACCAACTTTGGGTAATAAGTACCCAGAGGAAACGCCTAAAATTAATAAAGGTACGCCCATACCCATACTCATTGAGAATAAGGCAAAACCTCCCAAAACATAATCTTGAGTTTGTGAGATTAAAGTAATGATGCCAATCAATGGTGCTGTGACACAAGGGCCAACGATCAATGCGGATAATGCACCCATAATTGCAGCACCTGCATATGTACCATTTTTAGATTGGCTTGCAAATTTATTGAGATAGTTTTGGATAAATCTGGGTGTTTGTAATTGGTAAGCACCAAACATACTGGCAGATAATAAAATAAAAAGTAGGGCGAAGCCAATGAGCACATATTTATTTTGGAAAGCAGCAGATAAGCCACTGCCTAGCATTGCAGCTATCATGCCAAGAATGGTATAAACGATCCCCATTGCTAGTACATAAGATAAAGAAATGAAGAATCCACGTGATTTTGTGAGATTTTTTTCTCCAGTTAAAATGCTAGATAAAATAGGCAGCATTGGTAATACACAAGGTGTAAATGTTAATAAAATACCTAATAAGAAAAATAGCGGTAGTGCAAGATATTGTTGCTCTTTAAGAAAAGCACCTAATCGATCATGTTCATTGAGTAATTGACTGTCAGTCTGTATTTCTTCAGTTATTAAAATATCTTGTCCAGAGAAATTTGGATT
Organism: Wohlfahrtiimonas larvae; assembly: GCF_002006755.1. Taxonomy (GTDB): domain Bacteria; phylum Pseudomonadota; class Gammaproteobacteria; order Cardiobacteriales; family Wohlfahrtiimonadaceae; genus Wohlfahrtiimonas; species Wohlfahrtiimonas larvae. Next base: position 13,073 of record NZ_MVDO01000003.1, read on the forward strand.
AACAACGATGGATTGCTCCCAATTATATGGTGCAAAGCATAAACCAGCTTTGGCGCATCCTTGTGCTTCAATGTTTAGGTATAAAGTATGAAGATTAGAAAATGGTTGTTCAAATTTTATGATCATTTCAGCACTTTGATCATAAATGGGCTGGCGACCAAAGAATTCATCTTCATGCATGATGGCTTCAGGCCAGATAATTTCTTTGATTTTAATGCCTTGGTTCAAAGGCTGAATAAAAATCTTATCCTTATATAAATAGTAGTCTGAGTTGACTTCCCAAATTAATGAAATTTCATCATCACTATTTTTAAAAATTTGGGGTTTAAAAACTTGGTCAGGTGGCAAAAAATCTTGTTGAGCAGCAATCAGGTTAGGTGCTGTTGTATTATTTTGAATCAGAGAATTGGAAAAACTTTGTCCCTGAGCAGGTATGCTAAAAAATATTAGAGCTACAATAAAGAAAAGACTTTTTAAAAATGTCTTTAAAGAGAGATGTTTCAAAACCGCCCCTTTCTCAATTTGAAGTGAATCACGAAGGAGAGATTATCTCATAAAACAATTGTGATGTGGCTAAATTCTATACTTGACGATTAAAAATATATTGTTATAATTTTCTCACTTTCTGCGGGAATAGCTCAGTTGGTAGAGCACAACCTTGCCAAGGTTGGGGTCGCGAGTTCGAGTCTCGTTTCCCGCTCCAAAATCTAAAAACCTCATCTTTGATGAGGTTTTTTATTGCTCTAGATTTTTAATTTGTTGATTTAGCTTGCTATCTGGGAATTTTTGTATAGCCTCTGCCCATATTTCTTTAGCTTTCTCTATTTTTCCTAAATTCCAGTAATTTCCACCTAAGTTAAACCAAGCTTCTTCATAAAGAGGACGTATTTTGATGGCTTCTTGTAGGGCATGGATGCTAGCTTCAAATTGTCCTGAATGAGAATAAGCAACTCCTAGATTATACCAACTGAGCTCATCTGGTTGGTATATGGTTGCTTGTTCGATAAGTAATGGTATGGCTTGCTCGGGCTTGCCTAAGTGGATTAATGCAACACCTAGACAATATCCGTAATGATCTTGTGGATTTAGATCATAGGCTTTCTTGTAACATAACTCAGCTTCTTCCCATAAATTATCCACTTGTGCCCAATGTCCGATTCTATCCCATAAAAATGCGGCATGAGATGGATCGTGGTTATTTATTAATTGGGTCATTTCATTTTTAAATTCAATATACTTCATTTCTGCTATTTGCGACTCTGTATATATAAATAGTTGGGCGAGTAAATAATGCTCTTTTGCTATATTTGCATTATAAGTATCTAGGGATAAATACTTTTTCCAAAAATTAGAAGATTTGCATGCGATTTCTATTGAAGTAAAGGTAAGTTGTGATACATATTTCGCAGACCAGTATAGGACCCATTTATGTTTTGCAGTATATCTTTGTAATTCATTTAATTGTCTAAAAAAATGGGTGTTTTGGTCTGTTTTTAATAGTAAGGCTAATCTCCATGCCTGCATTGATAAATGCTGTTTTTCATTTTGAAAATATATTGAATCTATATGGTTTAAAGCTTTTTGATAATCTTGATTGTTTTTGTGAAGCATTGCTAATGCAAAGTGAGCTTCGGGTAGATCTGGCTGGTAATGTAGTGCTTTTTCATATGCTAATTTGGCTTCTTGGGTTTTATTTAGGTGGTTATAACATGAGCCAAGATTTTTATAGGACATTCCTAGTATCTCATTACTGTGTTGAGCATGTTTTATGGCTGTGAGGTATGCATCTATGGCCTTGTGAAATTGTTTGGTGCCAAGATATGCATTTCCTAAATTATAATACATTGAATATATTTCAAATCTTGGTAATGTTTTTGTAATTTCTGCTTGAAATAGTTGTATAGATTCTTCTAAGATTTCAGATCGGATGTTTTCATTATCATCATTGTTAATTGCCAAATTAATTTCTGCTAAGTATAACAGAATTAAATTATCATCATTGTGATCTAATCTAGTTATAAATATATCAAAGTAATGACTGATTGTTGCATCCTCATTTTCTTGATAAAGAAGGGATAACAATTGGCTAGCATCATGTGTTGAGTCTGGAATTTGTATATATTGAATTTGTTTGATGATCATTTTTTTAAATTCAGTAGGAGCATCTATGTTCCATTTTTGGTGCGATAACCATTCTTGGTGTTGTGCAGTAATAATCTTTTTATGAAGTTTTGTTTGGAAGTCATCATTAAATTTTTCATAGAATCGGATAGTGATAGTATCTTGGCTTTTCCACTTTGGATCATCTCTCTCTTTTTCTGTAAGTAATTCACCAACAGATTTCACAAATAGAGTGTTACTAGGTTTGTGATAACAAATATATAAAGAATATTTTTGATGGCTTAAGTAAAAAATATTTTTGACATCAACAGGGATGCTAATCGAGCCATCTACATTATTGTCTTTTTCTGTTGCTTTGAGTTGAATATGTAGTCTGAAATTTGTGGCTGAAGATTTATGGATAAGTTCAAGTTCAAGATCAGTACCATAATCACGTTTATCTTCTTTTTGTATTTGAAATAATTGTCTATTAATCGTTTTCTGAAATGTAATTTTACTGTCTTCTTCTAGTTTATGTGAAGGAGAATATTCAGGTAGTGGATAGTTAAAAGACATATTCTAACCCTATATTTGATTATAAATATAAGGTATTTTACATGGTTTTAAGTTTACTGCTCAGCAATAATGACAGCACGAAGTGGTGCAGGATAACCTTCAATTGTTTTGTTGTGATCATTGGGATCTAAAAAATCTTCTAATGACTGATAAGTCATCCAGTCTGTTTTTCTCTGTTCTTTAATGGATGTTTGGTTTAAATCTACACAGCGAATATTTTTAAAGCCAACACGTTTTAAGAAGATTTCTAACATTTTGACTGATGGAATAAACCAAGTATTGCGCATTTGTGCATAGCGATCATGGGGAATTAGGCAGGTATTTTCGTCGCCTTCAACCACCATTGTTTCTAAAACTAATGTGCCTTTTTTATTGAGCAGTTTTTTCAGATCGCTTAAATGATCAATCGGTGATCGACGGTGATAAAGTACGCCCATAGAAAATACAACATCAAAGAACTCTAATTCTTCTGTAATAGCTTCTAAGCCAATTGGTAATTGCCAGATCGGTAAGTCAGGAGAATAATGTTTGAATGATTTAAATTGTGATAAAAATAGGAAGTTTGGATCAATGCCTAATACTGATTTTGCACCAGCGCCTAACATTCTGTAACCATAGTAGCCATTGCCGCAGCCAACATCTAATATATTTTTGTATTTTAAATCAATGTGTGGTGCAACTCGTTCCCATTTCCAATCAGAATGCCATTCTGTATCAATATAAGTGTTACAAAATTGCCAAGGGCCTTTGCGCCATGGCATTAATTGACGAAGAGATGTTTCTAAAGAATTTTCATCAACTTGCCCTTTAAGTATCACGCCATTGGTTAAATCAATACTATGATTTTTAATAGTGGGGAGTTGATCTAATATGGCTTGCCATTCGTCAAAATTACCATGAATATGTTCTTCAATATATTGCGGTAACCATGTATTGAGCTTTTGAGCCCATGCATCGAGATTAGTATTGCTATAAAAGCTTGAGATGGCAGAATAATCAATCATAATATATTAAGGTAGAGCAATAATTGAGATGAAATTAAGGCATTGAAACCATTGGTAAACACGTGTAAATCCTGCTTGATGCAAGCGCTCTTTGTGAATTTCAAAAGAATCAATGCGCATGACATTTTCGATGGCTTCACGTTTTTGGGAAATTTCTAATTCAGAATAGCCATTGGCGCGTTTAAAAGCCAAGTGCATATCATCTAATACAGCTTGTTCTTCGGGGTCATGAAAATAAGTTTTTTCAGATAAGAATAGTGCGCCTGTTGGTAATAAGCTTTGGTGAATTTTAGATAATAGCGCTAAGCGTTCACTTGGTTCAATGAATTGTAAAGTTAAGTTTAAAACAAAGATGGATGCAGGTTCAAAATCTACTTGCGTGATATCATCATGTTTTAAATGGATAGGGATTAAGCCATCATGTACTTGATCTTGTAATTGAAAAAATTGAGAGGCTTTTTCAATCATAGGTGCAGAATTATCAATTGCAATAATTTCAGTATTTTCAGTTTTAATGGAATGACGTAGTGCATTTGAAATTGCTCCTAAGGAACAGCCAAGATCATAGATTTTAGAATTGTTTTCAGCAAATAATGGTGCGAAGCGTCCAATTTGTTCGATAATTGTCGGATAGCCTGGCGCTGATCGTTTGATCATATCTGAAAAAACATTAACGACCTCTTCATTAAATGCAAAGTCGATTTTTTTTCTTTTTTCAGAAAAAATAGTATCAATTGGTTGAGGTTGCATAAAATTATGGATGGTTGAGTTCAACTAAAGTATCGTGATAGTTATCAATGATGCTAGATAAGCTATTGAGTTCACGTTGCTTTGCATATTTTAGCTGATAAGTTAATAGTTTATCTTTCTCATTTTGAGAGAATAGTTCGAATTGACGAGCTAGGCAGATTCTTTGTAGGGCTTCAATACTTTCAGGTTGGATGGCATGCCCATGATATTCAATAGATGCACTATAATTTTTAGGTGGTTCAGTAATGATATTATCATCATGATAATCATAGTAATCAGCTAAGTCCGCATGTAGCTCTGGGTCAAATTCTTGGTGTTTGGTATCGGTAGGATGCGTTTGAATTTTAACGCTCGGTTGAACGCTATGCTCAAATGCTTTTTGAGAATCTCTGATGGAGTTTTCAGTTGCATGTCGTGCTTCTTGAAGAGATTTCTTTACTTCATCTAAATGAGTTGTATCTTTTATTTGACTTGTAAAACTGTCCTTGGTGTCTAGAAAGGACTTTTTTAAGTCATCAACTTGAAATTCTTTAGAAACATCATCTTTTACTTGATTAGTAAAAGAGCGTAGCTTATTTACGATAGATCCGACGGTGCGAATTGTCTCAGGTAATTTTTGAGGGCCTATGACAATTAACGCAACGACAAAGATGATGGCGAATTCACCAAAACTAATACCAAACATTATTTATGATTCAATTACAGATGATTAGACATTATCTTTCTTGCTCTCTTGAGCTGATGTTTCACTGTTATCAGCTTTGTGCTCTACAGTTTCAACTTTTTGTTCTTCTTTCTTTTCATCTTCTTTCATAGCATCTTTAAAGCCTTTTAGCGCAGTACCTAGATCTCCACCTATATTGCGTAATTTAGATGTGCCAAATACAGCTAATACTACCACTAAAACTACGATCCAATGCCAAATGCTAAATGATCCCATAATGCACCTCTATAAATACGGAAATGTTAAATATATTGAGCATTATAAACGCTATGAGTATTTTGGTATAGATTAAGTTGGATTATTTTTGTGCGAGTTACTATTATTGATCAAATTCTGATTGATTAACTGATATATATTTAGATAATGATGTTGACACAAAAAGATTAAAGTTTATAGTTCGCATGCAGACAGTAGATTTTAGGTTGGGTTATATAAAACTTAATTGATCAATAATTAGTCTTGAACAATTAATTAAATTGCCTATAATACGCTTCTGATTTGCAAAGCGGGAATAGCTCAGTTGGTAGAGCACAACCTTGCCAAGGTTGGGGTCGCGAGTTCGAGTCTCGTTTCCCGCTCCAAATAGGCTGAATAGCATAGTGGTAATGCATCGGTTTGCAAAACCGCGGATCCCAGTTCGATTCTGGGTTCAGCCTCCAAAATTTTATGGTGACCTACATTGGTTTCCTCGCAGTGAATCATTACGCACCGTGTCAGGTCCGGAAGGAAGCAGCACACGTATTAGGTTTGCGTGCAGAGGGTCTACTGGTGTAGGTCATCTCCATTTTAGGCAGGTAAAAAGGAGTTGATCCAATATGGCAGCACAGGCCTTGGCGCGAAAATGGCGTCCAAAAAACTTTCATGAAGTTGTCGGGCAAAAGCATGTTGTCACCGCCTTAACAAATGGATTAGATAATAATCGTCTACATCATGCCTTTTTATTAACAGGTACTCGCGGTGTTGGAAAAACTACGCTTGCAAGAATTTTAGCAAAGTCTTTAAACTGTGAAGAAGGTGTTAGCTCGCATCCTTGTGGTGTGTGTAGTATTTGTCAAGAAGTGGATCAAGGTCGTTTTGTTGATTTGATTGAGATTGACGCAGCATCCCGAACTAAAGTTGAAGATACCCGTGAAATTCTAGATAATGTGCAATATGCACCAACGCGCGGTCGTTATAAAGTTTATTTGATAGATGAAGTTCATATGTTATCTAATAGTAGCTTCAATGCACTATTGAAAACATTGGAAGAACCGCCTGAACACGTTAAATTTATTCTGGCAACAACAGATCCTCAAAAATTACCAGTGACGGTTTTATCTCGTTGCTTGCGTTTTCATTTGAAAAAAATTCCTGCAACAGAGATTAAAGATCATCTATCTATGATCATGGATGCAGAGCAGATCAGTTATTCGCCAAAAGGTTTGGAATTAATTGCTAAATCTGGCGCTGGCAGTATGCGTGATAGTTTGTCATTATTGGATCAAGGCATTGCTTATACTAATGGTGATTTGCAATTTGAACCAATTCAAACAATGTTAGGTTTGATTGATGATCAATACGCATTGCTGATTTTAAAAGCCTTAGCTAATTTAGATCAAACAGCACTATTGCAAGCATCTAAGCAAGTGATTTCATCAGGGGCTGATCCTTTTGCTTTATTGGAAGCATTGATTGATGCTTTCCATCAATTAACATTATTGCAGATTGACCATAGTTTTATCGATTTAGATGATACGCATCAAGATCAATGGATTGATTTGGCTGAGCAAATGTCTGCTGAAGATTTGCAATTGTATTATCAAATAGCATTGCATGGCCGTAAAGATTTAGAGATTCATCCTGAACCTTTGATGGGATTAGAGATGACATTGTTGCGCATGTTGTTATTTACCCCCAATGGTAATAATTCTGCGCCTGCAAGAAAAATAGCACCACAAGCTGCTGTTCAAACATCTACATCACAGGAAACATCACCAGCTCAGTCTCAATCTGCATCAATAGTAAAACCATCGTTTGCGAATATTTTGAATGAGGTTCAAGCAGAACCTAAGGCTTCAAATACGATTCCAAACCCTGTTGTTGAGGAAAAGGCTGAAGTTGTGCCTGCGGTTAAAGAGTCAGTTGTTGAGCCACCCATGATGCCGAAAGTTGCTATAGAAGAAGATGTTATTCCGCCTTGGATTGATGCTGAAATGAATGAATCAGCACCAATCATTATGCAAGAAGTGCCTGTAGAAGTTGTTGCAGAGCCTCAATCTTCAGTGACTTTGAACAATAATGAAGAATGGTTAGAGGTTGTCCGAAACTTAGATATTATTGGTTTAAGTTTAGGCATTGTCCGTAATTTAGTCTTTGAATCATTTAATAATAATACTCTGATATTGAAGCGTTCTTTATCGGATCATGCTTTCAATATCCCTGATGCAGAAAAAAATATTGCAGATGCGGTAGGGAAAGTTTTGAATCAGGATATTCAATGTAGAATATTGGCTGTTGAAACAGAAATGGTTGAAGATGACTTTAATCATCGTGCAGATAAAGAATTACACGCTAAAAAAGTGAATGCTTTAGCAAAAATCAAGAATGAACCTGTTGTTCAGTTATTAGTGAATGAATGTCAGGCGATGGTTATCGATTCAACGCTAATGCTAGCGGATGAATAGTGTATAATATAAATTTTGAGTGAAGGAACTATCAATTATGATGAAAGGCGGTATCGCTGGGATGATGAAAAAAGCCCAGAAAATGCAAGAAGATATGATGAAGGCACAAGAAGCATTGGCTGATATCAATGTGATGGGGGAGTCTGGTGCAGGTTTAGTAAAAATTGAAATGTCATGCCGCCACGTTGTTCGTAAAATCGAAATCGATGATTCTTTATTGTCAGATGATAAAGAAATGTTGGAAGATTTAATTGGTGCAGCATTCAATGATGCTTTATCAAAAGTAGAAACAACTTCTCAAGAAAGAATGAAATCTGTAACAGGTGGTTTTGAATTGCCTGCTGGTATGAAACTACCAGGATTTTAATGAATAACCCTCTTTATCCAAAAGCACTTAAAAACTTGGTGGATTCTTTAAGAATCCTACCAGGTGTTGGGCAAAAAACAGCGCTAAGAATGGCGCTTTATTTGCTCGAGCGTAATCCTAGTGGTGCGCAAAAATTAAGTGCTGCTATTGGTAGTGCTATGGCGGATATTCATAAATGCACACAGTGTCGTAATTTAACAGATAAAGAGATTTGTTTGGTATGTAGTGACCCAACACGTGATGAATCATTGTTATGTGTAGTCGAAAATCCTGCTGATGTTTTTGCATTATCACAATCAGTAGAATATAAGGGGTTATACTTTGTTCTTATGGGAAATTTATCACCATTAGATGGTGTTGGCCCAGAAGATGTAGGTTTAGATTTATTAGAGTCTCGCTTAGCCAAAGGTATTATTAAAGAATTAATACTTGCAACAAATCCCACTGTGGAAGGAGAGGCAACAGCATTTTATATTGATGAAATAGCTAAACCTTATAATGTACGTGTTACAAGAATTGCACATGGCGTACCCATGGGTGGTGAATTAGAATATTTAGATAGTAATACACTTTCTCATGCCTTTAGGGCAAGGCAGCAATTTTAGGTGGTGATAATGAGTACAATTTTTACAAAAATTATTCAAAAAGAAATTCCAGCTGATATCGTTTATGAAGATGATGAAATATTGGCATTTCGAGATATTAGTCCACAAGCACCAGAGCATATTTTAGTCATTCCTAAAAAAGAAATTCCAACAGTGAATGATATTGAAGATGCTGATGCCATTTTAGTAGGAAAATTATTTCTAACAGCTAAAAAAATTGCTAAAGAATTAGCTTTTGATGAAAAGGGTTATCGTTTAGTGATGAATTGCAATGAAGATGGTGGGCAAACAGTTAATCATATTCATATGCATATTTTAGCAGGTCGTCAATTAAGTTGGCCGCCAGGCTGATAACATAGGTTTAATGTTATGAATTTAAAAGATTATATTATTAGTATTCCAAATTACCCATTGCCAGGTGTTATCTTTAGAGATATTTCTCCATTATTAGGTAATGGTGATGCTTATGGTTATGCAACCAACCAAATTGTTGAATTTGCTAAATCTAAGGGCGTTCAAAAAATTGTTGGTCCTGAAGCACGTGGTTTTATTGTAGGATGTCCTGTTGCTTATGCATTGAATATTGGTTTTGTCCCTGCGCGTAAGAAAGGAAAATTGCCAAGAGAAACAGAATGTATCGAATATTCTTTAGAATATGGATCAGCATTCATTGAGTTGCATAAAGATGCAATTCAGCCGGGTGAAAAAATACTGATTTGTGATGATTTGTTAGCGACCGGTGGTACAATTGCAGCTACTATCCAATTAGTTGAAAAATTGGGTGCTGAGGTAGTGGGATGTGCATTTTTAGTTGAATTAACAGAATTAAAAGGCCGTGATAAAATTAATGGCTATGACATTGTTGCATTGATGGATTTTTAAATTATCTAGGCAGCAGATTTATTGATTAATGATTGGATATTTCCTTTGAAAAATATAAGCCAACGAAAAAAAATATATATTGCGCTTATCTTGGGCTTAGCTCAGGCACCTGTTATGGCAAAAGCACCACCATCAGGTGCTTTTGGTGCATGTAGAATTAGCCCTCTGGCTGAATATGTCCAGCCATCTAATGATAAAACAGATAATGATACAATCTATTTATCAGGAAAATATGCTGATAGTAGCGAAGATTACGCAAATATTCGTGAAGAGATTATTGCGTATTATGGTAATGCTCGTATTGATGCCGATCATCTAGTGTTAGATCGGAAAAAGAATATCTTAAAAGGTAATGATCAAAGTATTCGTTACTCATCAGATTCTGCAGTGATTGAATCTGATAGTTTCACTTCATATTTAAATAATCGTGAATATGAAGGTGAAAATGTTACTTATTATATGCATCAAATTGAAGCACAGGGTAAGGCGCGTTATGCAATTAACCGTCAGAATGATAAAACCTCTGATTTTGAGCAAGTGACATATTCAACTTGCCCTGTAGGTACTGAAGTTTGGCAATTATCGTCGGAAGAGTTGCATTTAGATGAAGAAAGTGGGCGAGGTATTGCTCGTCATGCAAAACTATCTTTATTTGGTGTTCCAGTATTATATTCACCATATTTTTCATTCCCTATTGATGATCGTAGGCAAAGTGGTTTCTTATTTCCAATGATTTCATTGGATAAAGATGGAGGGTTCTCCATTAGAACGCCATATTATTTAAATATTGCCCCAAATTTTGATATGACATTAATCCCGGGATTTTATACAAAACGAGGATTAATTTTAGGTGCTGAAGCTCGTTATTTAAATGAATGGCAGCATTCAACATTGGGTTTGGAAGTCTTGCCACACGATAGAGCGTTTAGAAAGTATCAAGGTGTTGAAGCAAATCATGCCCTATCTGAAGGCAATCCTTTTTATAAGAAAGATAGTTCTACTCGATGGTCAGTATCTTTTGATCAGCAATTAAACTTACTGCCAAAATTAAGAGGGCGCATATTATTTCAACAGGTTTCTGATGATAAGTATGCAGAAGATATTCAGGATGCAGTTGGGCTATTGACTAAAACCAACTTAGAGCGTATTGCTGAATTAACTTATTCTGATGAAAATTGGCAAAGCACTTTGAGATTTCAACATTTCCAAATATTGGATCGTGATGTTATTCCAAATGACCCTTATGCACGTATGCCCCAATTATTATTCAATGGTAATTGGATCACAGAGAATGGGATTTTTTATGGTGCATATGGTGAAGCTGTTAATTTTACAACAAATGTTTCTCGTAATGCGCCAGATCGACCTAAGTCAGCGATACGATTGGATTTAATGCCATATATTGGATTTAGAATAGAAAATTCATGGGGCTTTTTTGAGCCTAAGTTGGCTTATCGTTTTACACATTATGATCTTAACTATCAAAGTTTTGCCGGTTATCAAAGGCCGAATCAAATAGATTCTATACATAGAAGCTTACCTATTTTTAGTATTGATACGGGAGTTGTTCTAGAGCGAGATACGCAGTTTAAGAGTTTATTTGGTGGTGGTAATTTTGTTCAGACTTTAGAACCTAGATTATTTTATTTGTATGTTCCTTATCGAAATCAATCTAATATTCCGATTTTTGATACAGGTTCAGTTACGCCTAGTTTTGATAGTTTATTTGCGACAAATCAATTTACAGGCGCAGATCGTCAAAGCAATGCTAATCAAATTACAGCAGCTTTAACAACAAGATTCATTAATGAAGATACAGGTGTAGAGCATCTTAGATTGTCAGCAGGGCAAATTTATTATATTGATGATCCAAGAATTACTACTGGTAAAGATTTACCTTCCAAAGGGGAGTGTTATCGGGATAATTTTAATGCTATAGATGTCGGCGAGCGTTGTCGTAGAAGCCGTAATTCTGAATGGTTTGTGGAAAGTAATGTTCAGTTAACTCAGGATTTTTCAGGAAAAGTGACATGGCAATGGTCGCCTGATAGTAAGAAAACGACACGTTTGTCATATGATTTAAGGTATCAACCAGAGGAACGTAAAATCATTAATATTGGTCAGAGATATTATCGTGATCCGAACTATAGTAATGATTATATTACTCATCAAATAGATTTAACATCTTATTGGGAAGTGAGCAGTAACTGGGCAGTTGTAGGAAGATATAACTATTCTTTGGAAGAGAATAAGTTGAATGACTCATTTGTTGGTTTTGAATATAGTGATTGTTGTGTTGCAACACGTGTTGCAGCGAGATACTATCGAAATAATATCTATGATAAAAGTAAAGAGTGGAAAGCATATTTGCAATTTGAACTCAAAGGGTTAGGAAATTTTGGTCCAAATACTGATACTTTATGGAGAGAGAGTATTTATGGATATCAAACACATAGTTTAGGTCGAAATCCAAAACAATCCTTTTAAACTGATCAATAAAAAACCAAGTACTAAACTTGGTTTTTTTATTGTGAGCTAATTATAATTAACGTTCTATGATGGCACCACCTAGGCAGATATCATCATGATAAAAGACAATGGATTGTCCAGGTGTTACTGCTCGTTGAGGATCTTTGAAGGCAACAAAAATACGACCATCTTCTATAAATTGAATAGAGCACTCTTCATCTTGTTGGCGATAACGAATTTTTGCGGTAAGGTTATGATTGATGTTTTCGAGATCAATATTGGTATTAATCCAATGAACATCACGTGCGGTAAGCGATTGTTTATATAAAGCCTTATGCTCTCCTTGCGCAACAATGACACGATTGTTTTCAATATCTTTGTCTACTACAAACCAAGGTTCGCCAGATGAGTTTTTCATACCACCAATATGCAATCCTTTACGTTGGCCTATTGTATAGAAAGATAGCCCTTGGTGCTCCCCAATTTTTTCACCATCAACTGTTACCATATCTCCTGGTTTAGATGCAATATATTGGCTAATAAACTCATTGAAATCGCGCTCACCAATAAAACAAATACCTGTCGAGTCTTTTTTATCATAAGTAATGAGCTTGTGTTGTAAAGCTAATTCACGTACTTGAGGTTTTTCTAGATCACCAATAGGGAAGAGTGCATTTTTTATTTGAGATTGACTCAATAAATGCAAAAAGTAGCTTTGGTCTTTATTATTATCTAGGCCTTTGAGTAGATAGGTTTGTCCATCTTTACGTATTGTCCGAGCATAGTGGCCTGTTGCGATATAATCAGCTCCCATTTCATTGGCATAATCTAAAAAGGCTTTAAACTTGATCTCTTTATTGCATAAAACATCAGGGTTAGGGGTTAATCCCATTTTTAATGTTTCTAGAAAATAGGCAAAAACACGTTCTTTGTAGTTTTCTACAAAATTAACCTTATGCAAAGGAATACCCAATGTATCACAGACTTTCTGGGCATCTTTGACATCTTCTTCGGCGGAGCAATAGCCCGTTTCAAAATTATCTTCCCAGTTTTTCATAAATACGCCATGAACATCTGCTCCTTGTTCTTTTAATAACAATGCTGCAACAGATGAATCAACACCGCCAGACATACCGACGATGATACGTTTACCTTTAATATTTTCTTGAATCATGTTTACTCTGCTGAATCTTCTGATGAATCGTTTGTGGAGTTTCCGCGAATTCTTTCATACGGAACATAGGTTGGTTTACCATTTTTACCAACACCAAATTCTATTTGACACTGACCATTAATCCAATCATATTTGGTGTCTTTGTTTAAACTGTGACCATTGTATGAGCATTTAACATTATTATAAATAGGCTTAATACATATTAAAATGATCACTGCAAACATTAATGTTTCTAAAAGGATGAAGGTTTTTTTCTTGTGCCAGATAAAGAAGAAAATGGGGATTTCTTTATGTTTTGCATATGCAACAAAAGCACCGATGATAATAACTAAACCGATGAATTGAAATAATAAAAAGAAATGCAAGGTGGCTCCTTTATGGAATCTACAAATAATTAGTCACAATTTTACCATCATTTGATCTAGAATGAGAGAACTCAATAACATTTATAAGAGGATATGGAATGTTAACAATTGAACAAATGAATAATCATACACGTAAAACTTTGGTGGGCCATTTGGGGATTGAATTCACTGTAAGTGAAGATGGTTATGTAGAAGCTACGATGCCAGTAGATGAAAGAACTATTCAATCTTATGGTTATTTGCATGGAGGAGCAACGATCGCATTAGCTGAGACAGTCGCGGGTGTTGGGACATTTAGCATTGCTTTACCCGAAAAAAGCTGTGTAGGAATGCAGATTAGTGCAAGCCATATATCATCTGCGCGTATCGGAGAAACAGTTGTGGCAAAAGGTAGTATTGTACATCGTGGTAAAAGTACCCATGTATGGGATGTCAATATCTATGCTATGGATGATGATCGATTGATTTCAACAATTCGAGTGACGAATGCAATTATTAAAAATCGTAATCCTGACGTATTTTCATCTTAAAACTTAAGATTACTCGGTCAGTTGTGAAGATATTTGCTCATTTACTTGTATTAAAAGTTCAGATAAGCGTTGAACCTCTTGATGGATTAAAGTTTTATCTGAATCTTTTAAATTAGCATAAGGTTGATAAATGTCTTCAAATAAATATGTATCTAAAATTGCATAAATTCTATCTTCAGTTTGATTGATATCAGCAATAAGTGATGGGGGGATAAAGTTCTGTGTTTGATTTATGATGAGGCGAATACCTTCTAAGTTAGCAGCAACTTCTCCTAAGCCTGATCCACTATATGAGCTATCATAACCTGGTAGTTTATGGGTCAATATCTGATGAGTAAAGACAGGTAGAATGGCCAGCATATCTTGTGGCGTAATATTCTGTTGTTGCATCATATTTATGACGAAACGAAGATTACTGAGTAATTTTTGTGTTTCCACGAATGCTCTAACTGGATCTGGTTGGACAAATAGTGCATATTCAATGGCATGAAATCCTACAAAACCTAGTGATTGTGTATCTTTAGGTAATTGTTCAATGTGGGTATCCACAAGGTTATTAAGACCTGGGGTCAATAAAACTAAGGGGCGTGCTGATTCATATTGATAATGTGCCTTAATATAATCTTCTTTAACTGTTTTGTATCGACCTGCTTCTAATTTGCGTGATAAACGCTCTAATAGTTCTTCTGCATTTTTAAGTCGTTCGATTGAGTATCGAGTATATTGTTTGGTAGCCACCTCCATAGAATTGGGCGGACTCTTGGCAAGAGCTGAAGAGATGGTTAAGAGTAGCATTGAACACAATATGATATATTTCAAGGTTGCTCCTAAGAAAGAGTAATGAGATAGTTTTAGTTTGAAAGATTATTTGTACTACCTTGATACTGTTATATCATATAAAAAAATCTCCTGGTTGAGGAGATTTTTGTCATTAATGTATTGTATGTATAAAATATCTATGATGAATGTTCTTGGTTTTTAGGTTCAGGCAGGATTAGATTTAATACAATAGCTAAAACAGCTGCTAAGCCAACACCAGCAAATGGGAAGCTGCCGATATTGATCGTATAACCACCAACACCTGTGATCAATGTTGCACTGATGATCACTAAGTTGCGAGGAATCATGATGTCTATTTTTGCATCAATTAAAGTTTTTAATCCGATACTAGCAATCGTACCAAATAATAAAATCATGATGCCACCCATAACAGGCAATGGAATGGAATTTAAGAACGCATTAAATTTACCCATAAACGCCATAGCAATTGCAAAAATTGCGGCATAAGTCATAATTTTAGGATTATCATTTTTTGTGATCATCACAGCACCAGTTACTTCGCCATAAGTTGTGACAGGTGGCCCACCAATTAGACCTGCGACACAAACACCTAAGCCATCACCTGCTAATGTTTTATCTAAACCTGGTTCTTTTGTGAAGTCTTTACCTGTAACTTTACTGATCGCCATGATGCCACCAATGTGTTCAATTGCAGGGGCAATTGCAACAGGTAACATGAATAAAGCCGCTAGCCAGTTGACTTCAGGTTTATGAAACTCAGGTACTGCAAACCACGCGGCATTAGCCAATGTTTCTAGATGCAAAATATTTTCACCATTATTAAAGGAGGCAGATAACCCAGTTAAATCAGCAAGAAGCGCCAATATATAACCTGCAAAAATACCACCTAAAATGGGGATTAAACGGAACAAACCTTTACCAAAAATTGTGATGATCACAGTGACAGCAAAGGTTGCAATGGATAGTGAAATTGCCAATGTGTCATTCATGATAGCTTGGCCACCACTAATACCCATAGCCATTTGTGTTGCGGTCACTGCAACGGATAAGCCAATCACCATAATAACAGGGCCTATTACAACGGCTGGTATTAATGTATTCACTAAACCAATACCACGCCAGCGAATGATAAGGGCGAATACAAAATACATAAAGCCTGCGGCAAATAAACCAAACATTGTTGCACCCATTCCCCAAGTTTGTAAGGAGAAAATGATCGGTGCAATGAATGCAAAAGAAGAGCCTAGAAAGATAGGAACTTTGCGTTTAGTAATGAGTTGGAAAAGTAGAGTGCCTATCCCCGCGCCTAAAAGCGCCATGGATGGATTTAAGCCGGTTAATAATGGTACTAATACCATTGCACCGAATGCAACAAATAGAATTTGTACGCCTGAGATCAGATCTTTAATGGGCTGCACAACACACGCTCCTGTGAGATTTTATGAGGAAGAAAAAGCGTGCAGTAGTATATCACCAATCATTTTATTGTTAGGCAAAAATCTAACAATATTCAAGGATTAATAAAGTATTTTAATATAGAAGACTGAGCGTTATGCTGACTTAATGCTATAATTTTTAACTTTATTAATAATATGTAGAATTAGCATGATCATCTTATCCCGTCAAAAAACAATCATTATATTGCTTGCAATCTTACAGTTAACTTTAATACCTATTGTGCTTTGGTTAGCTGATTGGCAGTGGTCGTTAGATAATACATTTAATGGATTAGACCAATTTCTATTTTGGGTGACACAATCTGGGACAGCTATTGTTTATGCATTCTTGACTTGTGTATTTTTACTAATAATTTTATCACTGTTTGCATGGCATAAAACTCATTGGGTCATTATCGCAATGACTGCGTTTATTTTGTTAATAAGTACTCAGGTTGTTAAAACAGCATTGAAATCTTTTTATAAAGAACCACGCCCATATACTAGTTACTTAGTAGAGCAGGGCGTTGATTTAGATAAGTTTTATCAAGAAATTAGATCAGTTAGGTCAGAAATTGTCAAAAATAGTGTTCAATCTCAGGTAAACATGCCTGATTATTTAAAAAAACATTGGGAAAAAGAAGTGGGCTATTCATTTCCATCAGGGCATGTTGCATTTGCTGTGACTTGGTTGATGATTTTTATTTTAATTTTACCTATGAATCGTAAGCGCGATTGGGCAATCGTTTTTGTTATTTTTATTTGGACTATATTGATGATCGTTAGTCGGATTCGGTTTGGTATGCATTATCCAATAGATGTGTTTGTCAGCACATTATATGTGCCAATCATTTGTCTGATTTATGCTAAGTTAACACAATGCTCTCGATTAGAGCCGTATTTTGATCGTTTACAGAATTTGCATGATCAAATACTTTCATACATCATACGGAGGTAATATGTTGTTATTTCTTTTATCACCTGCAAAAAAGCTTGATGAAACGAAGCAGCCACCTTTTGAAGGTAATAGTTCTCCACATTTTTTAAAGCAAAGTATAGAACTTATTGATATTCTTAAAAAACTATCACCACCAGATTTAGAATCTTTAATGAAAATTTCTGGTAATTTAGCAGTACAGAATGCCGCACGTTATAGTCAGTTTTCTATTCCTTTTAATCATGATAATGCTAAAGAAGCTATTTTCTTATTCAATGGTGATGCGTATGAAGCTTTGAGAGCATATGATTTAACTGAAGATCAGATGACGTATCTTCAATCTCATTTGGTGATGTTATCGGGATTGTATGGTGCTGTACATCCATTAGATTTAATTGCCCCTTATCGTTTAGAAATGGGAACAGCTCTTAAAAATTCTAAAGGTAAAAATTTGTATGAATTTTGGGGTGATTCTGTGACGCAATATCTAAATGGTTGGATTGAGAAAAATAAAATTACAGCTGTGGTTAACTTAGCATCGAATGAGTATTTTTCTGTTATACAGCGAGATAAGCTTTCAGTGCCTGTCATTACACCAATTTTTAAAGATTTAAAAAATGGGCAATATAAAACCATCAGTTTTAATGCTAAAAAAGCACGAGGTTTAATGGTTCGTTATGCTGCTGAAAATAATATTCACAATGCAGAAGATTTAAAACAATTTACAGTTAACGATTATTATTTTAAGGGCGAGAACCCAACACAAATGTCAGAATGGCTATTCTATAAGGATTAATCTAAATGATCATGGAAAATAAAAATTATCATATCTATCCACCTAGTGGATCATTGGATCTATTATCAAAAGTAGAGAGTGATTTATTAACAAAAAGTGCCGATGGTGAACTATATCAATTATTTAGAAATTGTTTATTAGCCGTTCTAAATACAGGTAGTCAAACAGATGATGCAAGTATTTTATTCCAAAAATATCAAGATTTTGAAGCGAAAATTTCACGAACAGAGCGCGGTATTAAGCTGGAATTGATGAACCCTCCACAATCAGTATTTGTAGATGGAGAGTTAACACGTTTAATTCGTACTAACTTATTTTCAGTGTTGCGTGACATTTTGTATATGCGTGAAATTGTGAGCAGTTATGATAAAAAGCGCTTAGTAAAATATGGCAGTCAAAAAATTGCGACCGATATTGTTTTTATGACATTGCGCAATGCAAAAGCATTAAAAGCAGCATATGACTATAATGTTGTGGTGTGTTGGGGTGGACATTCAATTAATGAAATTGAGTATAAATATGCACGTGAAGTCGGTCATGAATTAGGTTTACGCCGTTTTGATATTTGTACGGGTTGTGGCCCAGGCGCGATGGAAGCACCTATGCGTGGTGCTGCAGTTGGCCATACACAACAAGGCCATGAAGCAAACCGTTATATTGGGATCACAGAACCTTCAATCATTGCCGCAGAGCCACCTAATCCTTTGGTGAATGAATTGATCATTATGCCTGATATTGAAAAACGTATTGAAGCATTCATTCGTTTAGGTCATGGTTTAATTGTCTTTCCAGGTGGCGTGGGTACAGCAGAAGAGTTTTTATATGTGCTCAGTATCTTAATGATGGAAGAAAATAAAGATCAAATTTTGCCAATTGTTTTAACGGGACCGAAAGAGAGTGAAAGCTACTTTAAAACTTTGGATCATTTTATTGAGAAAAGTTTGGGGAAAGAAGCTCAAAGATTCTATGAGATTATTATTGATAATCCATCGTTAGTGGCTCAGCGTATGAAGCAAGCAATGCCATTGGTAAAAGAGCGTCGTAAACAAAGTGAAGATGCTTATTGTTTTAATTGGTCATTAACAATTTCAGAAGATTTACAAAAGCCCTTTATTCCAACACATGAAAATATGTCCGGCTTGAATCTACATAAAAATCAACCAAAAGAAAAATTAGCAGCGGCATTGCGCCAAGCATTCTCAGGGATTGTAGCAGGTAATATTAAAGAGTCAGGCATTAAAGCAATCAAAGAACATGGACCTTTTGTATTACATGGTGATCCTGAGTTGATGGAGTTGGTGGATCAATTATTGAATGATTTTGTATCGCAAGGTCGAATGAAATTACCTGGTTCTACATATCAACCATGCTATCGTGTTGAAAAGTAACTATTTTAGATTTTAATAGTTAAAATCCTCAGTATTACAAAATACTGAGGATTTTTTTATGGTAGATTGAAAGTTTAGGGTCTGATGATATCAATATTGATATAGCGATTATTTTATAATTGGTAAAATACATTCATCCTCTTTTAACAGTGCTTTCACATCGAATCGATTAACAGTAATATCACCTAGTTCTGTGATACAGATGAGTTTAGATCCTGAGAGTTTTTTAATATCAATAATATAGTTATTTTGATATTGCACATCAGGATCTAATATAATATTTTCAATATGGAAAGAAGCCAATGATAAAGGATTATTCCAACGATTAACTAATCTAATTCGGGTTTGATCTGCCAACATCAGATCTATAGATAAAACTGATACAGTTTTATCTTTAGTATTTTGTAAAATAATCTTATCTAATTTATTTTGTGTGTGGTTAATATAAAACATTCCTCT
>NZ_MVDO01000030.1 GCF_002006755.1 Wohlfahrtiimonas larvae
GTCGGTAATAGCTCAATTAAATTTGCAACACGTGATCGTACAGATGTAATTCCTTTGGCTTGTAATTTTTTTGGGTCAGGATTTAAATAATTTTCAAGGCGCGAAAAATCTACATTTAATAAAAGTGTTCCATGATGAAACCCACGATCTGCTTTTTCTCGGTATGCGGAGCCAGAAATCTTACGAATTTCACCTTCACGGTGAATAACTAAATCATTTCGACCTGAAGCTTCCACTGTTAAACCTAGTGTTTTCAAAGCATCAATAATAATTTGAGTTGATACATTTTTATTATATTCAGGTTTACCGATCATAAATGTAAAATTAGTATTACCTAAATCATGAAATACAGCACCACCACCACTGTGACGACGAGCTAACTTTACATGATCATCATCCATTTTACGTGTATTACACTCTTTCCAAGGATTTTGAGCACGACCGATTACAACTGTTTTATCGTTACGCCACAAAAACAAAACCTTCTGATCTGGATCCATGGTACTAAAAATAGTCTCTTCCACAGCTAAATTAAACCATGGATCTACACTTTCAGAAATTAATAATCTCAGCTGTTTCATTTTCTTGCCTTTAATAAATACAATGTGCTCTAAAATCTAATGATAGTTTGTTTTTCTCTGTTAATATACTAATCCTAAAAGTCACACAAAGGAATCATTATGAAAGTTGAAGTTTGGTCAGATTTTTCTTGCCCATTTTGTTATATAGGCGTCCACAATTTTTATCTTGCAATGGACACATTCAATGATGAATTTAAACGTTCTGAGCAATTAATATTTAAATCATATGAACTATCCCCTGATGCCCCTTTCACTAATGACCGTTCCTATTACGAAGTGTTGGCAGATAAATATGATGTACCTTTAGATCGTGCCAAAGCGATGACTGATAATGCTAAAAAAATCGCAACAGAAGCTGGCTTAACATTGAATTTTGATAAGGCTATTGCAGTCAGCACATCTATTGCCCACCGTCTCATCACTTGGGTGCAAAATCATCACCCTGACAAAACACGTGATTTGGCTATGCGTATTTTTAAAGCTTATTTTGAAGATGGTTTAAATATTGCTGATGACCAAGTTTTATCAGGATTTATGACTGAGTTAAATATTTCCAATATTACATTACCTGAAATATTAACAGACATGAAAATTAGTCAATCCATGACGGTAGATAAAGTAGAAGCACAATCTTTTGAGATCCGAAGTGTACCTTTCTTTGTTATTAACAGAGCTGATGCAGTTGCAGGCGCACAAACACCTATGAAATTTTATGAATTAATGATCCAAATTGATCGTGGCATTACTCAATAAAATTTAATGTATTAATCATGCAATTAACGGAGTGCAATATGAAAATCGGAGTGATCATCACAACTAATGAAGTAGAAAAAGCTTGGAATGCCTTTCGCTACATGAATACATCACTAGAAATGGGGCATGAAGTTACTGCCTTTTTGATGAGTGCAGGTGTGGAATGTGAATTCATGGATCATGAATTTTTTAATCTTTCAGATCAATTGGATAAATTCATTGAAAATAATGGTAAACTTTTTGCATGTAGCACTTGCTTACAATTTCGCAAGCTTCATGATAAAACACAACGTGCAGAAATCACAACAATGTTAAAAGCTGTTAGAATGACTGAAGATAACGACCAAGTTCTAACATTTTAATTAATAGACTTCATTTTAGGATAATCATTTAAATATGCTGAAAAGAACACGATCCATAAATAAATTTACTTTCCGTAAAAATTTCAAGATAAAACCAATTGCTTTATCATTATTGGTGGCATTTGGTGTTGTTGCTTGCGGCGGCAATGATGATACGGAACAATTAACCATTTATGCAGATGCTCAAGATTGCATCAGCAACAACCCTAATATGATTGCTGAATGTACTTCAGTATATGAAAGTGCCGTTAAAGAAGCCATAGAAACGGCACCCAAATATGCCACATTAGAAGAGTGTACTGCTGATTTTGGTGCAGAAAACTGTCAATCTGTCCAACAAACAGGTAATGCTGTTACCGATGCAGGTCAAGCAGTACAGCAACAAGCTTCAAGTGGTGGCTTTTTCATGCCATTACTCGCGGGCTATATGATGGGTAAAATGATGAGTGGAATGTCTGGGAATAATGTTGCAAGTAAGCCTGTTTATTCACCAAAAGATGCAACTGGACGCCCAACAAACTTCTATGATAGTTCAGGTAAAAGTTATGGTGCCGCCCAAGCAGGTGGACGCACTGTATCTGTACCTAAAAGTGATATTAAATCAAAACCTGCAGGCACTGTGCAGCGTGGTGGCTTTGGCAAGATGGTTTCTCAACAACGCATCGCAGCTGCTCAAAAACAAAATACACAGCGCTCAGCAACATCTAAATCATCCAACCGTTCTACATCTTTTGGTGGTTAATTGAATGAAAAGAGTTGCGATTAAACCAAGGTCTGATTGGCAAGAAAAAGCTGTAGAATACGGTTTTTATTTTCACACAATGTATGATGAACCTTATTGGAGTGAAGATTATTATTATGAATTTACAGAGCGCGAAATTGATGAATTAGAAGATACCACCAATGAGTTGCATCAAATGTCATTGGAAGCAGTTGATCTTGTCATCAACAATGAATCGTTATTGAAAAAATTTCGCATTCCTGAACATGTATGGGAATTTGTTGCGGATTCATGGCACAAAAAAGAGCCTTCTTTATATGGGCGCTTTGACTTTGCTTATGATGGCAAAACACCACCAAAAATGTTGGAATACAATGCAGATACACCAACATCATTGTATGAAAGTGCATTTTTTCAATGGATTTGGTTAGAAGATCAAATTGAACGTGGTCAATTACCAGAAAGTGCTGATCAATTCAATAGTATTCAAGAAAAATTAATTGGACGCTTTGCCCATTTCAAAGAATGGCATGGCATTTCTAAACTACATTTCACTTGTTGCTCAGATACGGAAGAAGATCGCGGTACGATTCAATACTTACAGGATTGTGCATTAGATGCTGATTTAGCCAATGATTTCTTATTTGTAGAAGACATCGGTATAACTGAAAATGGTCAATTTACTGATGTGAATGATGAATTGATACGCACGATCTTTAAATTGTATCCTTGGGAATTCATGTTCCGTGAAGAGTTTGCAAACTATTTAGATAGCCGTAAAACTTTGTGGGTTGAGCCAGGATGGAAGAGCATTTTATCCAATAAAGCTATTTTACCTTTATTATGGTCAATGTTCCCAAATCATCCAAATCTATTGGAAAGCTATTTTGCAGAAGATAGCAAAGCCAATAACCTTTCTACATATGTAAAAAAACCGCTCTTCTCTCGTGAAGGTGCGAATATTTCTATTGTGGATCGTGGTTCTGTGATTTCTGAAATTGATGGCCCTTATGGTGAAGAAGGCTACATTGTTCAATCTTATTACCCATTACCAAAATTTGAAGATAACACAACATTGGTTGGCAGTTGGGTTGTGGGTGATGAATCAGCAGGTATCTGTATTCGTGAAGATAAAGAGATCATCACACAAGATTTATCTCGCTTCTACCCTCACGCAATGATTGGTTAATATTTATAGTTATTGGAAAGCGATCTTCGGGTCGCTTTTTTATTGTTGCAAATATAGAATGGATCATCCATCCACCTTTGCTCATTTTTCATTGAATCACATCTAAAAGCTCGCTATCCTATTGATATATATTTATCAGGAGTCATTATGAGCATCGAATTATTTGAATTACGTACTGCCATCATTGGTGAAAATTTCCCGATTAAACGTGCAATCCCACAACGTGAGCTGCGCAATATTGGCCATTGGGTTTTCTTGGATCATGCTGGCCCAACCATATTTAAAGCAGGTGAAGATGTTGATGTTGGTGCGCATCCACATATTGGCTTACAAACATTCTCTTGGTTGTTACAAGGTGAAATCATTCATAATGATAGCTTAGGCAGTCACCAAATCATGAGCCCTTATCAAATCAACTTAATGACAGCTGGTAAAGGTATCGTTCATACTGAATTGAGCCATCCCGACAGTAAAGAACTACATTTAGCCCAGCTTTGGATTGCATTGCCGAAAGAGAAAGAAACAATTGAGCCTGATTTTAAACATTATCCTAAATTGCCACACATTGATCATGATGATTATGAAGCTTATGTTTTAGTAGGTGAATGTGATGGTCACATTTCCCCTGTGGAAATGCATAGTCCATTAAGCGCATTGGATATTAAAGGCAAAAAAGATATCACCATTACTTTGCCATTGAATCCTAATTTTGAATATGGATTATTGCCATTAGAAGGAGAAATGACAGCTGAAGAAGCACAAATGAATGATAATACTTTGGCTTATATTCCTGCGGGCACAACATCTATCACTTTAAAATTACACAAAAATAGCCGTGCTTTATTGATCGGTGGCGAACCTATCGAACATCCGCCATTGATGTGGTGGAACTTTGTGGCTTGGGAACAAGAAACCATAGAGGAAGCTCTAAAAGATTGGGAGAGCCATTCTGATCGTTTTCCTGAAGTGCATTATCCTGGTAAAAGTGAACGCTTAATCGCCCCACCGTTAACTGGAAAGCTTAAGTCACATTAATAATAGTGATCGAGGCAGTCAATATTGCAGTAAAGAATATCGAGCTTGAATATAATCAAACTAGGATTCAAAAAGGATTAGGTTGGATATCCCCAAGACAGCTAGCAAATTTATATTATGGGCATCCGTGGCTTCCACTGCCACAATGCGGCCAAGTGCATCATAGCTGTATTGGTAACTGCCCAATTGATTGATGGATTGTGACAGCTTTTGGCCATTACCATTCCATGTGTAACCGAGTTCTCCCGTTGGTGTTGTCACTTTCAGGGTTTGCCCTAAATCATCACGTTGGTACGTGAGTGATCCACTTTGGCTATCTTTGGTTTCTGTTAAATCACCTTTAGCATTGTAACTGTACGTGATAGTGCGTTTATCAGGATAAGTGATGCCCTCTAGTTGCTCTTTGCCATTGTATTTAAAGGTTGTGGTTTCGCCTTTAAAATTCTTCGTGCTCAGCAAATCACCTTGCGTATTGTAGCTTGAAGATTCCACTTGTCCTTCAGGCAATGCTCTAGAAACTCGTTGCCCCAAATCATTATAGGCAAAACGTGTGGTTTGCTTATTAGCATCCGTCTGTGTGAGTAACTTCCCTTGGCTGTCATATGTGTAAAGTGTACTTTGATTTAAGCCATCGAGCACTTGATACAACTGGCTAATGCTATTGTATTTAAATTGCTTTTTCGCACCATTGGGTGATTCTGTGGCAATTTTACGGCCTGCTTTGTCATAATCATGCTTTGTCACTTGGTTGAGCGCATTCTTTTGCTCAATTAAGCGATTATTATCATCGTAAACATTGGTAACGCTTCTGCCATTAGCATCGGTTTGTTGGATGAGATTGCCAACGGCATCATAATCTGATGTAGAAACTGTGATATTAAGTGCATTAATGACTTTGGTTTGGCGACCTAACGCATCGTACTCATATTTCGTTTGGTTACCAAGTGCATCAATGGAAGTAGTTAGTTGACCATTGCCATCGTAAATACTCTCATTCGCAAAACCTAATGCATCGATGGATTTGGTTTCTCGCCCTAAAGCATCAAATTGAGTTTCGCTACAGGCCCCATCATCACACACTTTGGTCACTTGGCCTTTAGCATCATAAACTGTTTCAGCAACTCGCCCCCAAGGATCTGTGACTTTGATCTGATTACCATTACCATCGTATTCATACGTTGTGGTTCGGCCTTTCGCATCTGTCTGTTGAGTCATTTGATCTAAGCTGTTGTATTCATAACGCTGTGTATTGCCCAGTTCATCAGTGGATGATAATAAATTACCTTTCACATCAAAAGATTGCTTTGTGGTTAATGTCTTTTTAGTGCCATTTTGTACAACATCATAACTACGCTCAATCTCATTGCCATATTGATCGTATTTAAAGCGCGTGACATTGCCTGCTGCATCGGTTTCTGAGGTTTTCAGCTCTTTACCATTGATCTTCTGATAGCCAAACGATGTGCTATTGCCCATAGGATCAGTGATGGCGCCCAAGTTACCTGAGAAACTATAGCCAATTTTGGTGGTGTTACCCATAGCATCCTGAATACCACTAAGCTGCATTGTGTCATGGGTATAAAGGTTCACCGTTTTACGGCCCAACTCATCCACAAATTCTGTGGGTTCATTGTTGGCGTTATAAGCCGTTGTTGTACTAAAGCCTAAGGCATTTGTCTCTTTGGTGACTTCACCCCATTTATTGTGCTCATACTTTGTGGTGTGACCTAAAGCGTCTGTGATACTTGTTTCATTACCAAACTCATCATAAGTATAAGTTGTGGTATTGCCTAAAGCATCCGTGACTTTATTGACGTTACCTTGATCATCATAGAGATAAATGGTTTTATTCCCTTGTTGATCAATCACCACATCTTCATTCTTATCCGTGTTGTGCTCAAGATTCACTTTAAAGCCATTGCCATCCGTTTGAGTCACTAACTGACCTTTGTCATCAAACTCGGCTTTGAATAAACGTTTACCATCAGCCCCTATGATTTCATCCAACTGATGTGGCGCCTTCATATTTTGAAGATAAGTGAACTGAGTTTTCTCACCTTTTGGATCCGTCACGGATTTTAAGTTACCATCACCATCATACGCATACGATAAACTGCGACCATCTGTGGTTTCAGCTTTAACAATGCGACCTTGTGCATCGCGGTTAAAGAGAATGTTTGCACCACCTGAATGAAAAATACCATTCTTCGTAAATGATAATGTATTGCCTGTTTTATCCTTAATCTGACGGATACCAAAGCTTTTATCTAAATAATACACATCACCGTTTTTAGTGGTTAAACGGAACTCATTAGGGTTCACAACATCCACCGTATCATAATCAATCAATTGATCATTATGAACACGAAGCTCACCCACATCCGTTGCCACTAATTCCGAAGTTGTGCCACTCATTGGTTCAAAATCAATGCTGAAGAAACTACCCGCCATTTGAGACTGCCATGTATTACATTCAGGCGATGTTTTAACTTTAAAACGTTCCATTGTGCCACCAGGCATACGAACAGTCACCAAACGTTGCCCAATTGGACGTGGACAAAACTTAGCATTTAAGCCAGCCCCAACCTTAACGATTTCCCAATCTAAACCAGGTGTACGATTCGTTTGAATCTTCACATCTTGATAAGTTGCACTCCAACCAAAGCCAAAATCTAAACGGCTATTTTGATTGAGTGTGTCATAAGTGCGTGTTAAAAAGAGCGGTAAACTGCCTGCTTCAAAGGATAGATCCTCAAAGCTTAAGGCAAACTGACCAATCTTTTGC
The DNA here is from genome assembly GCF_002006755.1 of Wohlfahrtiimonas larvae. Lineage (GTDB taxonomy): Bacteria > Pseudomonadota > Gammaproteobacteria > Cardiobacteriales > Wohlfahrtiimonadaceae > Wohlfahrtiimonas > Wohlfahrtiimonas larvae. The sequence continues at coordinate 7,427 of NZ_MVDO01000030.1, forward strand.
TCGCCTTTGAGCATCAAACCAATACCCGCGCTACTTTGATTGCCACCTGCATCTTTAACGATTAACAGTAAATCATATTGACCATTCGCCATCGTTTGTGGGTTAATCTCGCCAAGCTTCCCTTTAACGACAGGGACCGTACTTGTTTTAATCGGCGTCCAATCTTTCTCATCGGCAGGGGAGATATAAAGTGTGTATTCCACAAAGTTCTCATCCATCGCTGTACCAATAATATCCACAGATGTGGTGATCTCTGCCACATTGATATTATCTGAGTTCGCAGGCGCTGTAATCTCTGCCGTTGGCGCTGTGATGTCCGCTTCATCTTTAACAATAAAGCGTTTAGAGAATGTGATCTCATTGCCACTCGCATCAATCGATACTGTTTCCACTAAATGGCCACCCACTTGATCGCTCTTCACTGTGGCTGCGCCATTCACCAAAGTAATGGGCTTGCCATCCAATGTTGCCGTGGTTGCTTGATAAGGCTTTTCTCCACCTTGAAGCTCTAAGACAATCTCCACATCTTGGTTCACTTTAGCAACAGCGGGTGAGACAAAAAGCTCGCCTTGTGATATCAATGCATAAAAAAACTCCATTTAAGGAGTTTTAGTGTAAACATAAAAACATCAAAAAGTTATGTGGCTTTATGCTTTTCAATAATTTCTTCTATTTTGGGGATCATGATTTGTTCCATAAAAATCAAGTAATTTTGAGCAACTACTTCAACTTTCTCTCCTGTAACTCTAATCACTTGCCCAACAGGTTTATTTTTAGTTTCTTCATAATCAAGATAATAACAATCAGTCTCCGCCAATTGCATAATAGGAAACCACATAGGTTTGGATAGTTTTTTATTGATTATCTTTTTAATTAATGAATCGGCACTTTGTTGGTATTCCGAGAAAGGATAACAACCATCTGGAAATAACTCTTGAATTTCAGTTTCAAGCTCCGACATTTTCACAGAACCATCATCATTTAACTCTCGTTTATCCCAAATATTTTCATAGTCATATTGCCGATTTTTATAGTTATAAATCCCTCCAAATTTTTCTGCTACTTTTTCTATTATTGGATCAGGAGAAATATGAAAGTTTTCGTATTCTAATGGTAAATATTGCCATGTGTATGGTGTTATTTTGTGGTATATATTTTGTAGTTTTTCTATAACATGAGCTATTCTTTGATCGGTAACCGTTAAAATAGAATAAAGAATAGAATATAAATTTTCCATAAATGTAGTTGTTTCTATGGATAAATTCTTTTCTTCACATTCTATAATCATATTGGCAATATTAGGATGCTCCTTAAGATACTTTTCATAGGCTTTGTTATAACTTTCTTTATCCATCCAATCGATAACATTGTTTATCTCTGAAAACTTCTCAATTTTATTATCTTCAAGTAATTGATAGAAATTCTTAATGTCACCTATTGAATGCTTATCATAAAACTGGGCAATACACTTATTACCTAAATTTGTGATTTCAGGTAAATACTTATTTGGCAGCTCCTTACTATCAAATTTATTAGTTGGTAGAAATTGTTGGGGCACATCTTTTAACTTTAATTTAAAATACTTGAGTTCTTCTCTAACTATTTGTTTTGAAAAATCATGGTTAATATAAAAATCCTGTAAAAAATAAACACTATTCCAGTAGTGAGGCAAAATGCTCACACCAATATAGTTAATGGCATCCTTACTTATATTTAGAGGAAGATATGCTGTGTAATGACTAGAAGACGGTACATATTCCATATTTATTTTTGGTACTTCAATAATCGCAACGACTTCAAACAAAGTGTAATGCAGAAGGACAATTTTATGCACAACATTATTTGGGCTAAAAAGCTCCATCACTTTGGTTTTATCTTTGAAGATTGAAAAATCTGTTTCAATAATTTCATACATAGTTTTATGTCTCGTAAAAAAAATACGTTTCAGTAATGAAACGTATTCTCTCATAGCTTTTAATTGATTATGAGTTATTTTTTTCTTCTAACTCTATCAGCTTCATTTATACAATTTTGATTTTTTGACAGATTTTTAACAGCATTTGGTAAGACATAGCGTTCCGTTTCTTTCACAAAATATGAGTAAAAAACAGCAGGTGTTAAATTTGTTCCTGTTCGATTAGCACCAAGAACAGGCTTCATCAAATAATCATTTTTATAATAGTAATAATGCAGTGCTGAAGTTATCGCCAACCTTCCATAAGGCTTAACTGCGAGTTCAATCAGAGGTGAACTTGTTGCACCTCTTTTCTTCTTATGAAGAGCAACATCTAATCCCTTCCTTCCAACCTTAACTGCAGTATCAAATAGGTACATTTGAGTATGTAAAGTTGAATGTGATGCAATATCAATTCTAGCAGTATATGTATAGTCATCAGGCCCACACATATATTTGGGAATTGTATGGTGATCATTAAATCCACTAGCACTTAACAATAAAGCTGGATATAAAGTATCATCCATTGGAACCGTTCCCTTATCATCATAATCATTGTTAACAAGCACTTTCAAAAGCATCATCGTAAAAATATCAGATAACCCAGGTTGATCCATTGTTCCTTCAAAAATCTTTCCAAAGATATAATCGTGTAAATAATCCCTTGCCATATAGTTCAATGTTGACTGAATGCCTTGTGAGATATTGATATCCATCAATCCAAAATGACCTGTTGGATCACTCATATTCACAGGATCAGCATGTGCGTACAAATACGGATTCAAGCTAATCGGTGTGGTTTTCATGCCTTCAAAACTATCACGGCTAATGAATCGACCAATCTTCGGATCATAATGTCTTGCTCTAAAGTAATAGAAGCCTGTTTCTTCATCCAATACTTCGCCCACATAGCGGTGTTTGATGTGGCTTTCAGGGTTGGCATTTGATGCTAACGGATTACCAAACGCATCATAATCAAACTTAGTTTTTGTGCCGTTGTTATTCACAACTAAGCGCGTAGAGCCTTTACCATCTTGATACAAATGCTCTGTGCCAGCATCCGATTGTAAGAGTAGATCACCCACGCCATCTGGTGCATACAGGTACAATTCCTCTTTCCAATTACTTCTTAAGCAACTTTATTGCTTTGATTAATATCAAATCTTTATTTTTACCTATCGTTATATTTGACAATATATAACGGTTATCTTAATCTGTGGTTTCCCTTAAATCACTAATTAATTAACTAGTCACTTTGTATATGGAAAATCGCCGTAGCTTTTTAAAGAAAATGTTAGTGACATCCCTAGTCGCGCATTTTCCTGTCATCCTCATGGCAGAGACAAATCAATCATTTTTGATAAAAAGCTTCGGCGAGATTCCTTCACCACAAAATATTCACCGAGTATTAAGTGCTGGCCCTGTTGCGGATGTACTATTATTATCATTAGCGCCAGAAAAATTATTAGGATTGTCGACACATCCTTTATCAGATATTCAAAAACCTTTTTTTAGTCAGCATTTACAACAATTATCCCAAACTGGTCGTTTCGCTGGCCGTGGCACAACTGCTTCTTTAGAAAAAGTTATACAAATGAAGCCTGATGTGATTGTTGATATTGGTAACATCACTCCCACTTACATCAGTACTGCTGAGCGTGTTCAATCACAAACCAACATTCCCTACCTTTTAATGAATGGCTCATTAGCAGAAACACCGCAACAATTATCTCATTTGGGTGAATTATTGGGTGTTAAAAATCGTGGGCAATTATTATCAAATTATGCACAAAAAGTATTATCACAAACTCATAATATTGCTGACAAAGCTACCGAATCATCCCAATTAAAAGTTTATTCTGCGCGCGGTGCCGATGGTTTAGAAACAGGTTTAGCAGGCTCCATTCATACTGAAGTTTTAGATTGGATAGGTGCAAAAAACGTCGTAGAAGGCGCAGGTGAAAAAATCATTGCTCGCGTTTCTATGGAACAACTAATGCTATGGCAACCTGATGTAATCATTGCGATGGATCATCATTTTTATCAAAAAGTCTTCACTGATCCATTATGGCAACGCTTACCTGCTGTAAAAAATAGACGCGTTTATTATGCCCCGAAATTACCTTTTGGTTGGTTAGATCAACCACCAAGCATTAATCGCTTATTAGGTGTTTCTTGGCTCGCTCACGTTTTATATCCTGAATTATTATCTTATGATGATTATGCCCAAAATATCATTGAATACTATCAATTGTTCTATGGTTATTCATTATCACATGAAGCCTTAACTCAGCTCACTGGAACGATTTAATGGTTAGGTTGTTAATTCCACCCATTGCATTATTTGTAATGGTGCTGATCGCATTTTGTGTTGGGCAGATCAATATTCCTTTCAGTGATTTAATCCATGCTTTTAAAGAATTATTCAATAGTGAAACATTGAGCGATCAAAGCTTTGTGCTATGGAATATCCGTTTACCCAGAATCCTTACGGCAATTTTATCGGGTGCAGCTTTAGCAGTTGCGGGCAGTACTTACCAAGGCATGTTCAGAAACCCTCTAGTTTCACCTGATATTTTAGGTGTTTCCGCAGGTGCAGGTTTGGGCGCTGTGCTTGCCATTTATCTGAACTATTCTGTGATTGGCGTACAAATTTTTTCCTTCATCTTTGGCTTAGGCACAGTATTTTTAGTTTATATTATTTCTCAATGCGTTCGTCGATTAGATCCAATATTAGCACTTGTTTTATCGGGCATTGCTGTTGCAGCTTTACTCGGTGCTAGCATTTCCATGATTAAATTATTATCTGATCCTTACAGCCAACTTACTGTAATCACATTTTGGATGATGGGATCATTAACAATGGCAACCATGAGCGATTTAGTCATTGTTACACCGTTATTATTTGTGAGCATTATTCCACTCATTTTATTACGTTGGCGCATGAATTTACTCAGCCTCAATGATGAAGAAGCTCTCACGCTTGGCGTGAATATTAAACATTTACGTATTATTTTTATTTTATCTGCCACATTGATGACATCGGCAACCGTTTCCATCACTGGCATCATTGGTTGGATCGGCTTAGTGATTCCTCATATTGCACGTTTATGGGTTGGGCCAGATTTTAGAAAAATGTTGCCAACTGCCCTATTTTTAGGTGCAACTTTCTTATTGCTGACAGACACAATCGCCCGTACAGCATTCCCAATAGAAATTCCGCTCGGTGTATTAACTGCATTCATTGGCGCGCCTTTCTTCATTGGTTTATTGATCAATGGCGGAGCAAAATCATGAGCTTAATTCAATTACAGGATTTAACGATTGGTTATCGTGGGCAGATCATCGCGGAAAAACTGAATCTTTCCTTTCAACCTCAAGAAGTGACTTGCTTATTGGGTGCCAATGGTTGTGGCAAAACAACGTTATTGAAAACCATTTTAGGTATATTGCCGAAAATCGCAGGCGAAATATTAATTAATCAAAAGCCTCAACAGAAATGGCAGCGTAATGAGTTATCAAAATATTTAGGTTATGTGCCACAGGCACACAACCACGTATTTCCCTTCACTGTAGAAGCTGTTGTACTTATGGGTAGAACCGCACATTTAAATTGGTATTCATCCCCAAAAACAGAAGATAAAGCCATTGCCTATGAATGCATTCAACAATTAGGTATTGAGCATTTAACATATAAACCTTATACCCAATTAAGCGGTGGGCAACAGCAATTGGTATTGATAGCACGAGCTCTAGCACAGAATCCATCTTTTCTAATCATGGATGAACCAACAGCCAGCTTAGATTTTGGCAACCAAATGCGCGTGCTAGAACAAATTGAAAAACTCAAAGCCCAAGGATTATCCATATTGATGACAACGCACCAACCTGAGCATGCGATGCAAATTGCAGATCGTATTATCTTATTAGACCACGGCAACATCATTGCAGATGGCTCAGCCAAAGCATGTTTAACATTAAAAAACTTAGCGCAGATTTATGCGCTCGATGAATCTATCATCGCCAAAAACTTACCCTTCATTGTTTAACCTTAGAGGAATGACATTATGTCTAATTCTAAAACCATTTTTGATGTCGATTTTGCAGAACTTTATCGCAACCATGTCGCTCAAGCAATTCGTCAACCCAAAACATCAGATGATTGGGATAAAAAAGCTCACAATATGAAATCTGGCGGTGGTTGTGCGGGTGCATCTTACATTCAAGATTTTACATCTCGCATGGACTTAACGAATGCAAGTACATTATTAGATGTTGGCTGTGGCGGTGGCACAATTGGCTTAGCTTTAGCATCAGGCTTAGAAAAAGTTTACGAATTAGATTACAGCCCCAAAATGCTAGAAGTTGTGAAAGAACGCGCGGCAGAACAAAATATTGATAACTATGAATGCATTTTGAAATCATGGGATGACAATTGGGATGATGTGCCTGAATGCGATATTTGTGTATCTTCTCGCTCTTCCATGGTCAATGACATTGAATCAGCTTTAGCAAAACTTAATAGCAAAGCCAAAAAAGCAGTCTATATGACAATGACGGTGGATAAAGATTTCATCAGCCGAGATATTTTGCGCGCTATTGGCCGTGATGATATCGGCTTCCCTACTTATATTTACGCTATGAACCTGCTTTATCAGCAAGGTTATCGTGTTTCTGTGGATTTTTTAGAAACACAAAATTGCTCAAGCAAAGTGCTCACATTGGATGAGCCAAGCTTTATCGAAGCTGTTCAATGGTCAATCGGTACATTGAATGAAGAAGAAATTGATCGTTTGAAGCATCACTATCAAAAACATCAATCCAAACTTTATTCAGCACAACCTATGCAACGTGCATGGGCTTTTATTCATTGGAAAACTCACTAAGTTAAAAAACATTATAATGATCAAAAACTCCTCCTCATTTAAAATCAGCAAAATTTCAGCAGCATTATTACTCTGCTTCTCTGTTGCTTATGCTGATCAAACAACACAGCCAACTGACGAAATTGAAAGTACCGAGCAAACTACAAAAAGTAATGTATTCACATTGGGAACAGTTGTGGTTTCTGCATCTGTACCACAATCATCGGAGCTATTTGAATCGTACATTGGCAAAGAAACCATTGATTTATTAGAAGCTAAAGATGTAGGCGAAGCTTTACAATATACACCGGGTGTTTTTTATGATTCACCAATAGCTTCTGGCAATTCAGGGCGCTTTGAATCAGGCGTAACAGTCCGTGGTTATGGCTTACGTTATGTGCCGATATATGTAGATGGCATTCCTGTTTATATTCCTTATGATGGCTATTCGGATATGGGCCGTTTTTCAACTGCAGATATTTCATCGATTCAAGTGGCTAAAGGTTACAGCTCTGTCATGTATGGTCATAATACAATGGGTGGCGCGATCAATATCGTCACCATGAAACCACGATCTAAATTTGATTTTTCTGGCGTCATTGGTACTGGCACTGGAGATGTAAAAGAAACAAGCATCAATATCGGTACCTTACAAGAAAATTGGTATTTACAAGCAGGTTTTTCTGATCGAACACGTAAATATACGCGCCTAGCGGATAACTATGTAGGTAAAGATGCTGAAGGCCAATTTGTTAATTCAGATAAATATCTCTATAACACTAAAGATCGCCGTGCCAACATTAAACTAGGTTGGACACCGAATGCTACAGATGAATATGTTTTGAGTTATTCTAAACAAAAAGCCAAAAAATATCCGGGGCATATAGGACACAAAGGTTTTATCCCAACCACTTGGAAATGGCCGAAATGGGATCGTGAAACGATTTCGTTTGTTTCGACCACATGGTTAATGGATAATAAAATTTATATCAAACCTCGCCTTTATTATGATACTTATAAAAATACATTAACAGGTTGGCGCGGTGACCCTAAAGGTAGCCATTATGACGATAAAGCATTTGGTGCGTCTGTGGAAATTGGTACAACAGCAATCAATAATCATTTAGTCAAAATGATGCTAAGTTATAAAGATGAAACCCATGAATCATTCGATACTTTCCCGAATTCATCATTACACATGCCAGATTCTGATTCTAAAGCAACGCAAAAGTTCTATTCAATTGCCTTAGAAGATACAATTACATTCACAGAACAATGGGAAGCACAATTGGGCGTTGTGTATACAAAACGTAAAGCGACAGCGAGCGATATTGGTATTAATACTCAACATTTATTGAATACTTACCCTTCTGCTAATTCGATGTTAGCACCATCTTATGATTCGACAGATTTTCAAGCAGCTCTATTCTATAAACCAACAGATTTAGATACTTTCCGCTTTACTGTCGGTAAAAAAACTCGTTTCCCAAGTTTCAAAGAATCCTACTCTAATTATGCTGGCGGTTCGGAAAGAAAATGCCCTAAGGGACAAACTGGCTGTAAACCTGGTGAATTTGTACCAAGCATCACCTTACAAAATCCTGGTCTGAAACCTGAAAGTGCACTCAATATTGAATTGGGCTATAACGGTACACCTATTGATGGTTTAACAATGGATACTGCATTATTCTATAGCCAATCCAAAGATGCGATTGATCGCAGTGACTTTGATTATAATACTTTCCCCGGTTATGCATTCGTCAATCCATTAACTTACCTGGAAAAGTTGAACGCAAAGGTATTGAGTTAGGCTTGGATTATGAGTTAAACCCATATCTACAATTAGGTGCTGGTTATACTTATTTGGATGTTAAAAATAAAGATCATAAAGAGATCAAAATTAAAGATACACCAAAACATTTTGGCTATCTTTATGCATCCATCAAACCAATGGACTGGATTGCAATCACACCATCTATGACAGGCCGAAGCAGCAGTTATGCCAATATGGAAGGCTCAGAAAAAAATAGAGCTTATCAAGTTTATAATTTAAAAGTCAGCATTACACCACCACAATGGCAAGGCGTTACATTTAATGCAGGTATTGAAAATATTTTCAACAAAAATTATGCATCATTCAATAATGACTATTCATCACCAGGCCGATCCTTCTATGCCAACATGCGCATTGATTTTTATTAATTAAAAGATTCTTAAATGCAAAAAGCTAGTATCACTAGCTTTTTGTTGATTTTAGACGATAAAAACATAATTTATAATGGTGCTACTGGTACTAAAATTTTAGTTGCAATGATGACAGCTAACATCCCTACAATCATTGGCACAGTTGTTCTTTTCACAATTTCAAAGGGCGATATATTTGCCATCCCTGCGGTTGCCACCACAACACCTGAAACGGGTGACATTGTTCGTCCTATATTGGATGCTTGTAACATCGGAATCACTAAGAATGCTGAATTAATACCCATTTCTGATGCAACTTTAGGGATGAATTCCACAAATGCATAAAATGGTGCATTACCTGAACCTGTAGCAATAGCTGCTAACATTGTGACTAAAACTAAAACAATCATCATAATCAAAGCGCCACCACCTGCGGATTCTGCCAATTCAATCAATCCTGATGTAAAGCCCACCACTTTTAAGCCTTCTGCAAATACGCCTGCAGCAACTAATAGCATCACAACTGAAACAAATGCATCTCCCATACTTTTATAAGCACAATTCAAGCCTTCAAATACTTTCTGTGCATCCCATGAACGAATAAACTCAATCGTTGCCGTTACAAACAGGCAGATGATCAAAATGGTGATGATATTTAAGTTTGGAATAAGTGTATCGCTAAATGGTAATATCCATTTACCTGAAAAAATCAATACACCTACGATCGGCATAAATGGCAAAATTGCATAAGCAGATGGTGCATTCGTTTTAATTTCATTCACATCCAACCGCTCACAAACACTATTTTCTTTACGATCCAAATAACGTTGCCAAAAGAAATGTGTGATGGCAATCGCAATGATGGCAATGATGGAAACAGGTAAAGTTTTATAAAAGGCAAAGTTAATTAGTAAATCACCGCCCATGCCAGATTTCTCAGCTGCTAAAATTACATCACCTGAGGTTGGCGATAAAATCAATGCTGCAGGTGAAGCACAAATTGCTGTTGCAGCACCTCGGCTAATCCCAACATTCACCATCAATGGAAATAACGTCCCCATCAGCAATACACCTAATCCAGTTGCCGAAGATACTGCAAATGACATCAAGCATGCAATAAAATAACCAGCGATCATTAAAATATAAGGCGATTTAATGTGCGTTAATGGTTTAGAAACAATCTTAACCACAACATCATTCGCACCAATATGATTCATGTAAGATGCAAACCCACATAAAATCATAATCATCATGCCAAGATCGGCCGCACGGCTAGATAATAAATTTTTAGTAAATTCAAAAATATCTAAAATTTTTATACCAGTTGATTGTCCTGGCAGAATATCTCGCCCCAAAAATAGGCTAATGATCAATAACACAAAGCCACCCAACATCAAAACACCTGTTGCTGAATAGCCTTTAATAATATATCGTCCAACCATTACAGCCACTGCTGTACCGATCAACAGATCTACTATATACATCGGAATACCTAACATTTCTATCTCCATTGAATTTTTGGTTCTAATGGTAGGTAGAATACTGCGTTTTCAATATCCTCTAAGTGCTATAATTACATTTCTTAACACATATCAATTTATGATTTATTTATGTTTGAATCAATAAAACATTATTAGCACTATTATCTTTAATATTATATTCACTCAAAATATCCCAAATTACCAATGATGATGATTCAAGATTTTTTTCAAACGCTTTAAACAATCACTATTTAAATCTTTCACATGTTTGGGAATGCTATCTATCTCAGCACTTAAGAGCAAGGCTAATTCTCTAGCTTTATCTATCTCATTCAACTGAATAAGAGCTTCAATGTAACTAACCTTTGCCTCATAGCCACGATAATAAACCACTAAAGCATCAAACTCTTCGAGCGCACGCTGTGTATTACCTTGTGCCGCCAATGCTTTTGCATAAAATAGATGCCCTTCACTTGAATCATAATCAGGATTTTTTGCTCTTAATGTATCCAGTGTTTGAATAGTTATTTGTGGTTGATTCAAGAAAAAATGGCATTTGGCAATTTGTAATAACAACTCAGGATCATTTGCATACAATCCCACCTGAATCTTCTGGTAAACTGTCAAAGCATCTTGATAACGTTGTGCTGCAAAATAAGCATCTGCTAAATATTTCTGATTCATAAATGTTGGTGCTGTTCTTACTTCATTTTCAGCAGCCTTAATATCAGCATTAGGATTCACCAACCCTTTAATATTTTTATTAATTTGATGCCCACGACGAGAATCCATTAAACTAGGTAAAGTCACTACAATAAAGTAAGCAATCGGCCCCAACATTGGTGCAATAATCACAATTAACACCCAATAACGCTCCTGCCCTGTTTTCATAATATGAATAATACAGATCAGTGTAATTAAAATACTTAAAAAGTATGGCATAAACTTATGCTCCCATCATAGTGTAGTGACGCTTAAAAACATATCTATTTCTAATGCGTGCCTTATTTAAGGCTTTATCTTATAATCATTGATTATGATTTTCAAAATATTTGCTACATGAATAAACCATTGATTACCACAAAAGAAGCTACTACAGAACTTGCAGCTGTACTGATTGCAGTGACAGATGCTGAAGCAAAAGTCCTTACAGTAGAACAAGGCAACGCTTTACCCAATGGTCCATTAGATCCCATACACAAATCACTGCAAGCAGGCGTTCGCCAATGGGTGGAAACACAAACACAACAATCTTTGGGTTATGTCGAACAATTATATACATTGGTAGATACTAATCGAAAAACATCATCAGGCCATTATCTTATTTATATTAGTTACTTGGGATTAGTTCGTGAAGAAGCCAATCATCACGGCTCTCAAGCAACATGGTTAAATTGGTATCAATATTTTCCATGGGAAGATCATCGCAATGGTCGCCCAAGCTTTATTGAAACTGAGCTATTACCCATTTTTAAACATTGGATTAATGCAGGCAATACAGTCTCAGAACAAAAATCTCGTGAACAACGGGTTAATCTTTGCTGGGGATTAGCACCTTTTACTTGGAATGAAGAGTATGTATTACAACGCTATGAGTTGATGTATGAAGTGGGAGTTTTGCCAGAAAGTGCGTCACATAAAACAGTCATTGATGCTGAACACTGTGGTCATCCTATGATTCATGATCATCGCAGAGTTTTAGCATCTGCCATGGCAAGATTACGCGCCAAAATCAAATACCGTCCTGTTATTTTTGAATTAATGGCACCAACCTTTACACTATTTCAATTACAACAAAACATTGAAGCATTAGCGGGCATTACCTTACATAAACAAAACTTCCGTCGTTTTATTCTCCAACAAGATCTCATTGAAGAAACTGGTGAAATGGATCAAGCAAGCCCTGGTCGCCCTGCTCGCTTGTATCAATTCCGAGATGACGTCTTATTAGAGCGATCACTATCTGGCAGTAAATTACCGATTTCTCGCTCATTCAATTAAGCTGGGCCAATTTGATGAAATAATGCTCGATCTCTGCTCAAATCCCCTGAAGCTTTAACATTAATGGATCGTGTGGCTGAGAACGCCAACATTCTATTGATGCCAATTTCGGCTTGTACACGAATCTCTTCAGGCACAGTAATTTCATTACTATTATTTTCTAAAATATTTTGAATTTTATCCAAAGTATTCATTGCCATCCATGGACACATAGCACAACTTTTACATGTTGCACTTTCCCCTGCTGTTGGTGCAATAATAAAAGTTTTGTCCGGCATCAATTGCTGCATTTTATAAAAAATACCGCGATCTGTAGCAACAATGAATTGATCAGCCTCTGCATTTTGTGCGAATTTTATAATCTGAGATGTCGAGCCTACAAAATCAGCTTGCTCTACAACTTGAGCAGGTGATTCTGGATGAACCAAAATTAAAGCGTCAGGATATTGCTCTTGGCATAAGCGCAAACTATCTGCTTTAAACTCATCATGCACAATACATTGCCCTTGCCATAAGATCATATCAGCATTGGTTTGTTCTGCAATATAACGACCTAAATGACGATCTGGCCCCCAAATAATTTTTTTACCTTCTAAATGCAATGCACGCACAATATCTAAAGCAATTGCAGATGTTACCACCCAATCTGCTCTTGCCTTTACTTCTGCACTAGTATTAGCATATACAACAACGATACGATCAGGATGTTGATCACAAAACCGAGAAAAATCATCCGCAGGACAGCCAATATCTAAAGAACATGTTGCTTCTAAATCTAGCACTAATATTTTTTTATCGGGACTTAAAATTTTTGCAGTTTCTCCCATAAATTTGACACCTGCAACAATCAAGGTTTCAGCCTTAGAATCCCACCCAAATCTTGCCATTTCCAATGAATCAGCAACACATCCACCCGTCGCTTCTGCCAGTGCTTGTATTTCTGGATCAGTATAATAATGCGCAATGATGGTTGCATTATTATGCTGTAATAACTGCTTTATTTTCTCCTGCTGCTCCATCTCCATTTCCATTTCTCCTCATTAATGCGTTTATTTATACTCATTATGAGCATATATCTATTTTAGAGAAAAATCATATCAGCTTTTGAATATAAAAACCAACAACTCAATTGCCCTATAATTTGTTTAAAATAAAAAACAATAAATATCAATTATCTATTTATGATTTTTTAAATTAAATTTAAAACAACCTTATCTATATTTGCAAAAGATCTTATAAATATATATGCTCACAATGAGTATAATAAATTGTATCATTAAATTTTAGGAATCTTATATATGAATCAAATTGCACCATTACCTGACATATTATTAAAACCTTTAATTTTAAAAGCATTAGAAGAAGATCTAGGTCGAAGAGGAGATGTCACGAGCCAAGCTATTATTCCTATAAATCAAAATGCAACATTACATATCGTTGCAAGAGAAAATGGCATCGTGGCAGGAATGGATTTAGCTCGACTGGCTTTTGAGCTGATTGATAAGAACATTGAATTTACAGCAAAAGCCCAAGATGGTGATACAATTAAGCCCAATCAAGTCTTAGCAACCATTACCGGTAATGCTCGTGCATTGCTGACGGCAGAACGGACTGCTTTAAATTTTATGACACATTTAAGCGGCATTTCAACAGAAGTTGCTAACCTTAAAGCAATGATTGCTGAATATCCTGTAGAAATCACTTGTACACGCAAAACCATTCCGGGATTACGTGTCTTACAAAAATATGCTGTGAGAGTAGGTGGTGGCCGTAATCATCGAATGGGATTAGATGATGCTATTTTGATCAAAGATAATCACATTGCGATCGCAGGCAGCATTACTCAAGCGATTCGAGATGCAAAAGAATTTGCAGGACATTTAATCCCCATTGAAGTTGAGGTAGATACTATCGAACAATTGAAACTTGCATTAGCAGAAGGTATTAATCTTGTTTTATTAGACAATATGCCACCTGAAATGTTACAAGAAGCTGTTCAACTTTGTCATGGCAAATGCTTAACAGAAGCATCTGGCGGAATTACGCCAAAAACCATTCAAGCGGTAGCTGCAACCGGCGTTAACTTCATTGCCATGGGTTGGTTAACACACAGCGTGAAATCCTTGGATATTGGTTTGGATTTTATATGATATTGACGATGAATGGCTACCTGATGATTCAAATATCAGGAGCGATTCAACACAAATTTTACTTCATTATTCCAATATTCAGCTAAAAATACATCTTCGCTATTTTGAATGTTCTGTTTGTTGAGCTCTTGATCTAGCCACTCTTGATCTTTATGAATCTTCTCTAATTCAGATGTCAAAATTTCACCATTCACCATAATGATGACAGAAGGCAGCGGATCATTCATTTTAATGACCGTTAGTTGCCCGTTGGGCTCAATCTGCGCAAAACGGATCTCTTGAAATGACAAAATGCCCTGAGATCTCAATGTAGAAGCAATACTGACAATATCAATTTTATGATCTTTAGATTCTAGATTCTCCAAAATGAATTTCCCCTCCTCAATTAAAGGAATGGGGACACCTATCGTGACTTTTCTAAAAAAATCAAATTTTTTCGTGATGATATTTAGCATCGACATCATTCCAATGCCTAAACATAAAACAAGAATGTACTGCAGCATAGAAATTGTTTCACTATAGATCACGCCACCAATGATGCCACCTAAAATAAAATTGCCAATCAAGTCAATGGATGTCATCTGAGAAATTTGTGTTTTACCCATATAATTCATATAAGCCATAACAATGACAAAACCCACAATGAGTTTACCTAATGTTAATAAATAGTATTCCATAACATTTTATCTCCTAAGTAAGTTTATTATTATTTTAATAGCATATAAAAAAACCACTCAATCATCATTGAATGGTTTTATTATCTTTATGATCATTAGCTCAAATATAAATTAAATGATTGTCGCTGTTGATTATCTTCAGCCAAAGTAAAATCCAGTGACAATGTTGCCAAATCTTCCACATATACATCCAACATAGGATTTTTAGTCCGATCAATATGTTTGATATAAGTATTACATTCAGGACAACTTTCAGCTTTCATTGCAGATTCTTGCCCTTCCACAGATAACAATTCAATTCGACCTGTATTAGGACAATTGTGACAAGTTGAACGTACTTTATGCCATTTGGTTTCACATAAGTTACAAACTAAATAACGTAAACCATTATCCATAGGATCAATCACACTAGCAATTGGCGCATCCCCACACATTGGGCAATGATGAAAACCTTGCTCTACTTCCAACTTTGGCAATTCTGCCAATGTTGCACTTTTTACATACACAATCTTCAAAGCGATGGATAAAAACAATTGAAATTCTTTAGCAATTTCAGTTTCTGTATAACCCAATAATGCCCAACCATAATCGATGATAACATCATCAGTTAATTGAGAAAGTTCCTGTGTAACTTTCTGAACTTCATCTGTTAATGCTTTTTTCTGCAATTCGCCCAATACAGATTTTAAAGTTATAGGTAAATATTGCAATAAAACATCATCATTCAAAAATGGAGATACGGTATTCAATTTTGGCTTTGCAATATCAGCTTCTTTAAATGCTAAACGAGCTGATTCTGTTAGCTGAATCCAAAAATCAATCGTAATATGCAATGCCTCAAGGGCTGTGATCCGCATTTTTTCAAATTGCATCACACGACTAGTAAATGGATTATCTGTCGGTAAAATAATAGGCTTAACATCAGGAATTGTTCCCACTAAGACATTATTCTCAGGCGTAAATTGGCTCATAATTTCCTCATAAAAAGAATAAGCGCAATTACTTGCGCCTATTTTTAATCATCAACTTTAAAAAATATTAATCTTTTTTAGCTGATTTAACTTTTGCTTCATTTTGCATGATTTCACGATACCATGCGGGATGGTGAGATTTTGCCCAGTTTTCAGTCACAACACCATGTGTCATCGCACGAATTGTACCACGAATCCAAATAGCAGCATAAACATGAACAATAATACATGCAATCAAAATTAGCGCAGCCCAAGCATGTAATAAAATTGCAATACGGCGAGCTTCAATTGAAAAATTATCTGCGAAAAAATATGGGCTTTGCCACATCATAACACCAGTTACTAACATCACAAATAAACATGCTGTCATTGCCCAAAACATCACTTTCTGGCCAGCATTGTATTTGCCCACATCACCAACTTCATGTCCCATCACCACTTCTTTCACTGATAATGCCCATCTCACATCCTCCTTATTTGGAATATTGTGAGCAGCATAGCGAAAGAATTGAATCATAAAACCAATAAACATGATTATTCCCACAAATGGATGAATAATCCGTGCTGTTTGCAATGTACCAAATACTTGCGCAAACCATGAAAATGATGGATAAAATAGAGCCAATCCTGACAGTGCTAGCAAAATAAAACAGAAAGCAACGATCCAGTGATTGATACGCTCAGAAGCGGAATAACGTTGAATCAAACGATTTTCTTGTTTCATGCGTTTTTCTCCTTATCAATCTCATTAACTTCTTTTGCTAATTTCTTAGGATCAATAATATCTTTGCCCTTATCTTTGCTATCTGCATCATTCGGCCCTACAGTGATAAAATGTAAGAACCCAAATAATACAGAAGCTGCGATACCAAAAGTTGATAGTGGTTTTAAGAAGCCTTTCCAAACCTCTGTAAACATACTGATCTTCGGATCTTTTGGAAGATTAGAATAGGCTTGTGGCTGGTCAGCATGATGCAATACATAAACAACATGTGTACCACCTACTCCTTGAGGATTATAAACACCTGCATTATCAAAACCACGTGTTTTTAGCTCTGTAACTCGCTCTTCAGCAAAATGCAACATATCATCACGTGCACCAAAACGAATCGCACCTGTTGGACAGGTTTTAACACATGCTGGTTCTTGACCAACTGCCACACGATCCGAACACAAAGTACACTTATACGCTTTGTTATCATTTTTGCTAATGCGAGGAATATTGAAAGGGCAACCTGTAATACAGTAACCACAACCAATACAATTTTCTTCATGAAAATCGACAATACCATTTTCATATTGAACAATTGCACCAGGAGATGGACAGGCCTTCAAACACCCTGGATCTTCACAATGCATACAACCATCTTTGCGAATCAACCATTCTAATTTATCAGCTTCATCTGGCTTATTGGCAACATTTTCTGCTTCCGCAAAACGCATTACAGTCCAGCTTTCTGCTGATAAATCATGTGGGTTATTATAAGTACCATCACAGGTTCCAACTTTATCACGAATATCATTCCACTCAGAACAAGCCACTTGACAAGCTTTACAACCAATACAAGAAGTTACATCAATCACTTTTGTCACTTCTGTTACATGTTGACGAGTTTGTGGAGGTGTCGTTGAAGTTGCTGACAAACGCTTAATATCTAACGATTGCAATGCCATTATGCACCTCCTTGTACTTTCTCAATATTCACGAGGAAAGTTTTAAACTCAGGCGTTTGCGTATTTGCATCTCCCACGAATGGTGTCAACGTATTAGCAATAAAGCCTTGTTTTGTTAAACCTTCATACCCCCAATGAATAGGAATACCAATATGATAAATTGGCTTACCATTAACCATAAGTTTTTTCATACGTTTAGTTACAACAGCAACAGCCTTAATATAACCACGTTTTGAAGTCACCTTAACTTTATCACCATTGGCAATACCTTTTTCCTTCGCCAATTCTTCACTCATTTCGATGAATTGTTCAGGCTGAGCAATTGCATTTAACAATGCATGCTTTGTCCAATAATGGAAATGCTCAGTCAAACGGTATGTAGTACCTACATAAGGGAACTCATCCATATTCCCCAATTGTTCTCTGTCATTTTCAAACATACGAACAGCAGGGTTATTGAGCTGTTTTGGATACATTAAGTTAACGCCAATAGGTGATTCCATTGGTTCATAGTGCGATGGGAAAGGTCCTTCTGCCATTTTATCAATTGCAAATAAGCGACTCACACCTTCTGGATTCATAATGTATGGATTCATTGCTGTACCAGGTGGTTCATCCGCTTTGAAGTCAGGAATATCATAACCTGTCCATTTTTTACCATTCCAGAAAATTAATGCGCGCTCTTTATCCCATGCTTTACCATCACGATCTGCTGATGCACGATTATAAATAATCCGGCGGTTCAACGGCCATGCCCAAGCCCATCCCAAAGTATTTCCTAAACCCGATGGATCGCTATTATCACGATTTGCCATTTGGTTACCCTGTTCAGTCCAAGAACCTGCATAAATCCAACAACCTGATGCCGTTGTACCATCATCCTTCAAATTAGCAAAGCTGGAAATTAATTCTCCTTTACGCTGAATAATATTGCCAGAAGCATCTTTAATATCTTCCAAAGCATAACCATTCAACTCTTTAGCCAATTCATCTGGATGAGGTTTGGATGGAATACGATAATCCCACGCAATATTCATGATGGGTTCAGGATTCACACCACCTTGATCTTTATATAACTTGCGCAGCTCAAACATAATACCCGACAAAATATTAACATCCGGTTGTGCTTCACCCGGCGCATCAGCAGCTTTCCAATGCCATTGCAACCAGCGTGCTGAGTTTACAATCGAACCATCTTCTTCTGCAAAACACGTGGTGGGTAAACGATAAACTGTTGTTGCAATCTTACTTGAGTCAACATCATTAGATTCACCATAGTTTTTCCAGAATGTCGATGTTTCTGTCACCAATGGGTCCATTACCACTAAGAATTTCAACTTAGATAACGCAGAAATACTCTTATTCTTATTTGGGAATGATGCAACAGGATTGAAACCTTGACAGAAATAGCCATTGATTTCACCTTTACTCATCATGTCAAAGACACGAAGAATATCGTACATTTTGTCCCATTTAGGCAACCAATCAAAGCCCCAATTATTTTCTTTTGTTGCATTTTTACCCCAATATGTCTTCATTAAGCTCACAAAGAATTTTGGTGTATTGCCCCAATAATTTAACTGTCCTGGACGATTCGCCTTAGGTGTCGTTTGAGTAATATATGTCTGATAATCAGTTTGCTTATCATTTGGCAAGTTTAAATAACCTGGCAAATTTGTTGATAATAGACCAATATCAGTCAAACCTTGAATATTCGAGTGTCCACGTAATGCATTGACACCGCCACCAGGCATACCAATGTTACCCAATAATAATTGAATCATTGCCATGGTACGAATATTTTGTGCACCTACAGTATGCTGAGTCCAGCCTAAAGCATATAAGAAAGTTGCAACTTTATTATGCTCTGCACATGTACCTAATGTTTCACACACTTTCAAGAAATCAGCCACAGGTGTACCAGTGATAGTGCTCACTAGTTCTGGCGTATATTCCGCATAGTGTTTTTTCATTAAATTGAATACACAACGAGGGTGCTCCATTGTAGGATCTACAACGGCATTACCATCTTCATCCAACTCATAATTCCAAGAGGATTTATCTGTGTAAGCATTTTTTTCTTCATCCCAACCAGAGAATAATCCCTCATTGAAACTAAAATCTTCACGCACAACAAAATTTGCATTGGTATAGTTTTTAACATACTCCCAATTAATTTTGCCATTTTTAACGAGCCAATTAATTACACCACCCAAGAACGCAATATCCGTACCTGAACGAATTGGTGCATAAAAATCAGCAACAGATGCTGAGCGGTTAAAACGAGGATCAACAACGATGAACTTAGCGCCACGTCTTTGTTTTGCCTCAACAACCCAACGAAAACCAACAGGATGCGCTTCCGCGGCATTCCCACCCATTACAATAATTACATCGGCATTACGAATATCAACCCAGTGATTCGTCATGGCGCCGCGACCAAATGATGGAGCAAGACTTGCTACCGTAGGACCATGTCAGACCCGAGCCTGATTATCTATGGCCAACATCCCCAATGATCGTACAAATTTACTTGTAATGTGCCCTGCTTCATTACTACCACCTGATGCTGCTAAAAGCCCAGTTGTTAGCCAACGATTGACGCGAGTACCTTTATCATCATGAACAACCATATTGGCATCACGATCTTCTTTGACTAGTGCTGCAATTTCTTTATAAGCTTGATCCCAGCTAATACGCTCCCATTTATCTGAATTTGGTCGACGTACTTCAGGATATTTCAAACGATTAGGACTATGTACATAATCTAATAACCCTGCACCTTTAGGACATAATGCGCCACGGCTTACTGGATGATCTGGGTCCCCTTCAACATGAATAACGGCCTCTTTTGCATTAAATGCACCGTCACCCATACTGTACATTAACAATCCGCATCCCACTGAACAATAAGTACAAGTATTACGAACTTCCTTTGCACGCAATATTTTGTACTGGCGAACTTCCGCATTAGCGATACTTGGCGCCATTCCCATTAACGCTAAGCCAGTTCCCCCAACAGCTCCTGCGGACAGTTTAAAAAACTGTCGTCTAGAAACTTCCATAAATTACCTCTTAAATTCTAATCACTTAACAACTGTTATCTTTAAATTAAATTTAAAGATAACCTAGCATTATATACTTAATGAATCTGTCTTTCTTTGAGAAAAATCACGTTCTCAGTCTTTATAACTTACCCTTTTACATCTCTACATGTTATCAATTAAACAATGTAATAAATCAATACAATATTGCCATGATTACATTGCTATCTGTATATTTTCCTTTGAAGATTCTGTGAAATCAAGTCACTATCTTGCTTTATCATGATTTATTGATCACTTTGACTTTTATTGTCATTTTGATGAAAAATCGTAATATCTATTTTGATATTACGATTAATTATCAATAACTTATTGTTAATTAATAGATTAATTAAAAGCATATAAAGAAATCCCCTTAAAGTAAGGGTATTTCTTTAAGGGGAATACATATTTTCATCTATCAAAAATTGATCACTATAGCTATTTCATACTTGCATCTGCAGCCTTAAGTGTATTATATATGTAATATTTATAACTATTTACCAGCTCCTGATTCTCACAATCTTCAAGCTTACCTTCACATAAATAACGCATTTTAATATTGGCATCATAATATGGCGATACATTGGCATGAATACGCTCTAAAATGATACCACTTAAAAAATTGATATCTGTCAATGAGCCACGAATAGGGATCTCTTTACCTTCAAAATTATCCTTCATGAAAAACTGAGTCACAGTCCAAGGATTAATGAATAAATTATCTTTTAAAACCTTACCAAATAAAGAAGGTTGATGATCACCAAAATATAAAAATAATGTAGGTTCCTGACGATTTAAAACCTTATAAGCAAAATGATCTGTGGCATCATTTAATAACTCTTGCCTAGATAGATAATCATTCAATCTACGTGCTAATTTTTCATTTTCAAAATATGGAGCTAAATTCATTGCATCTTCTACTGTATCATCATAAGGGCCATGCTCATTCATTGATAATACAAAAACCGCAACAGGTTTATCAGTATATTTTTCTAAGATTTGAGAGACATATTCTAGCATTTCATGACTAGATATTTTCCATAAATTTTCATTGATGGGCGCATCATATCCCAAATCTTGAGGCTGTAGAATTAAATCAATGCCAAAATGAGTATAAGCATTAGAGGTATTATAATTATTTTTAGTCATTGGTGTTAAAAGGACCGTATAGTACCCATTATTTTTCAGCTCTTTATAAAAACTATAATTGATATGAGGGGCCACCGTATAAAATACAGAATATTTACGATGACTAAAGTCATTTGTACTTAAACCTGTTGCAAATGAGAATTCTGATAACCACGTTCCACCACCTGAAGTTTGTAATCGTAGTGGACCATAAGCACTGACAAACTCAGCCTCAGGATTAAACATAGAAAGCTTTGGTAATTTTTTTTCATCTAACAAGAAATAATCTCGATCACTAGTTGATTCTTGTAAAAATACAACAATATCAGGCTTAATAGTTTCCATTGGCTCCAATTGAATTTTAGATGCTTCTTGCAAAAACAACTCATCACTACCAGAAAAAACAGGAGACTCATACTGAGCACCACCCAATGACATCCAAATATTTACCAATACACCCTTTCCACTCGGCAACTGCAATTGCCATTCACGAATACTATCTTGCGCCAAAGTAATTTGATAAGTTGAAAAACCTATAAATAGGCTAATCAATATCGAACAACACCTGACTCTCCCACTTGTTTTCCAATCTTTTCTATAAATATAAAATGTTGCAATAATAATGATCGATAACACTACAATGACCACATACATTTCCCAATATTGATTTAATGTATCAAAATTATTGTCATCTAAAGCCACTAAAAAGTCAGAAAAGAATAAACGACTTTTAAAATAATAAATTTTTGCTGTATTCATTAATTGCAACAACAATAAAATAAAGATTGTAACGAGGATACTCTGCTTGACTCGCCCTGAAAGACCTAACCATAAAGCAAAAATTGAAATAGCCGTAAAAAAACCCACTAAACCAAATAAGGATAAAGAGGGTTCATATAATGCGATGCCTATTCCAATCAGTAATAATAAACTAAAATAAATCACTCGAATAATTTGAGTCGGGTATGTTTTCATATAAGTATCGATACTGTGCTAATTAATAGTGTGGTGGGCGTTCATTCGTCAAGGAAATTTGAGACTCTTCAGCTTGTACTGCAATTTTAGTTGAGAGTTTAAGTAATTCTGTTTTAAGATCTTCCATTTGTTTTTGTTGATCTATTAAACATTGATTGAGAGTTTCTATTGTTAATTCATGAAACGCCTCTCTTTGCTCTAACTCATCTACTCGAGCTTTTAACAAAATCAATTCATCGATTGACATTTTTTTCCTTTAATAATTTTTGCACTGCATACATTGAATATTTGACATCTTTCAAAGAGCATTCATTTAAATTTGGCTGATACCAATAACATACTAATACTTGCGCCATATTCTGCACTTTTTCTTGATCTTTTGCTGATAAATATTTCATCAAACTCTCTGACAATTCTATTGGTGCAATACTTTTTGGCAAATTTAGCCCATAAGCTTTATTCGCTAAATGAACCATCCTAAAATACTCATCCCCGATATTAAAAAATAATCTTTGCCAAGGTTTGAAAAAAATAATCACTTGTACCAAAACAAACGAAAATATCAGGCTAAGAGAGATTTTTATCAATGTAAAAACACTCACAAAATCTATCTTAAATAATTCTTTCAACAAAGATTGCTGAGATTCACTCTGATAATTTAAAATCATTTTTGTCCAACTATAGTCAATTCTATCCTTCAGAGCTGAAAATGATGATGATAAACGGTCCCATGTTGAAATATTATTCATTCCTGTCAATTCACCAATTAACTCATCAATCCCCAAATCAATACGATCAGGAGAAACTGCCATTGTTGGATCTACTCTAATCCACCCCTCTTTCTCATCCCAATATTCCACCCAAGCATGTGCATCTTTACCTCTAACCTCGACTAAATTACGGTCGCGATTAATAGCACCTCCCAAATAGCCAATCACAATACGGCTAGGTATATTTGCTTTACGCAACATAAAAGCTGTAGCACTGGCATAATGCTCACAAAATCCTAATTTAGTATCAAACATGAATTGATCAATACTATTTTCCTGCTGTAATACCCCTGGTTGCAAAGTATATTGAAAACCATCTTGCTTAAAATATTGTAAAAGACGGGTCACAAAGAGTGCTTTAGAAGGATTATCTATAAGCATCTCTTCCACTAATGCTTGTGTTTTAGGATTATTATTGGAATATTGTAAAAACATCTGCATATTATCATAATTGGCTATGCCAATATTTCGACTCAATAATTGCACATTAGGTAAATATGTTGCTGAATATTGAATCTTCTTTTCAATAGGCTGGTTATATTCAAAGCGGAAGTCACTATAAGAAACAATAGAATTACGTTGCAGACTTGAGTTACTATCCATCACAGATACATCCAATGTTGCTAAATATTTCTGGTGACTAGGATCAAAAATTACACTATATCTCTGTTCACCTATCCTATTTTTAACTTTATACCTAGGCTGTGAAAGTATTTCTGATGATTGAGTCTGCTGCCAAGCCCGCCCATCAAAATAATCCAAAGTTAAGCTACGCCAATATAAATTTTGAGGTTTAGGAATAAAACTAGAAAACTCAGCCCATAAAATATGAGTTTCACTATTTGCCAACTCAGCAATACTACCAGGCTCCATTCTATTAGAAACACCTGTTTGAGCCTGCATATGATTTTCATTATTTTTATTCATATTAGGCAACATAGATGGAAATCTTGGAAAAATAATGAATAAAATTGCCATAAGCGGTAATGACAATCCCATAATTTTTATAGCATTCCACAGTAAAATTTTTTTAGAATAAAAGCTATAACCTAACTGCTGCAAACCTATCATTGCAGCCACCAATGTTGTTAAAGTAATGAGTGAAAAAATAAAAAGATAAGCTGAATTTTCAAATAAATATGTAGAAGTTAATGCAATTAATCCGATACATCCTAAAATATAGCCATCTCGTACAGTTTTGGCCTCAACAAATTTCAACCCATAAATTGCCATAAAAAGAATTGTGCAGCCTTCTGTATTAAGAAAATTACCTTTTGTTACAAACAACATACAGAGGATTGCTGCAATAATAATAAATTTCACAACACCATTTGGGTAATTGATTTTCATTCTAAAAATTTGAATACGCCATACCAAACAAATGGCAAAAATCACAGCAACCCAAATCGGTAAAAAAATAAATAGTTGAGGAATAATCGTTAAGATAAAAGCTATGCTAAACCATAAAATACTACCTCGTGTTAAATCTCTCTGTGAAATATTCTGCACTCTAGTCATTTAAAGTCCTATATAAGGCTAAAGCTTCTAAACACTTTTTGGTATGAATATCGCTTGAGTTTGGCTCAATTTTTATATCATTGCCCAAGATAATGCCAAATCGTTGGTTATTTTTTGAAAATTCTAATACCCAATAACACATTTGAGATAAACGCGTCTCCAGATTTCCTGTGAAATCTTGTTCACTTAACCAAATTTCTTTGGATGCTTGCTCTGTAAAAGTTTTAACTAATAATCCATGGCCTTTAGCATAAGCTTTCCAATCAATGCGAGAAACTGCATCACCTAACTCATAGTTTTTTAACTCATCAAAATTATCAACGCCCCGATTTTTAGACACACCGCTATCTAAATAATCACTATCCTCCAAATCCACAGAGCTATAATATTGTAATTCTGAAGCTAACGGCCTTGGATAACATAATGTTGTTTGATCTAAATCTACATAACTCCAAGCCCGAAAAATACCTAAAGGGTATGTTGTTTCTACTATAAAACGAGGTAAACGCACTCGACCTCTCTGGGTTTCAGAAACAAAAAGATATGTAGTGCTACTCGCTTTAGCTTGGCAATCTACAAAATTATTAGAATATTTAGAAGAAAGCCATAAACTATGATGAGCTCTGCCTAAGCTTTCAATTGTAATATTAAATGTCGCTTCATCTGAAGCAAAAATTGGTTCACTGCCTGCATTGCGTAGACGAAGCCCATCCAAATTCCGCCAAGTTAAAATCATGGTAGAAACAAAAATAGAAACCAACCAAAACAGCATGATATAGACCAATGAATTTTCAAAGTTCATTGCCATTATGAACAATACAAAGCACATACCTATATAGATAAATCCAAATTTTGTTGGAAAAATAAAGATCTGTTTTCTATTCAGTGTTACTTGACTATTTCTAGGGATGCGCTGATTAATTCTCTCTTTAAAAGATTTAAAATTAAACATAAGTGTACTATTGAATTGCTGGAACGTTTTGTAATAACCAATAAACCAAATCTCGACTATGATTGGCTTGCTGCCCCATTTGACGTAAACGATGCTCTAACACATTGGGCAAAACTGCTTTTATATCTTCAGGAATAATATAATCACGCCCTGAAATAAAAGCATATGCCTTAGCACCTTTTAATAACGCTAAACTACCCCTTGGTGAAATACCCACCGTAAATTTCTCTTCTGAACGTGTTGCTTCTACAATACGAAGAATATATGTCAATAAAGCATCTGAAGCATGAACTTTATCGACCATTTTTTGCATTAAAGTTAATTCCTCTTTTGTGAGCATTGCTGGTAAATTAATAATTTTATCGCGATTAGTTTCTCCTTTTAAAATTTTTAGTTCCGCATCGACAGAAGGATAACCTAAAGAAACTGACATCAAAAAGCGATCCATCTGAGAATCAGGTAATGGATAAGTTCCACTACCTGATGTATTGGGATTTTGTGTTGCAATCACAAAAAAGTGCTCCGGCAGACGATAAGTCTTCCGCCCAATAGAAACTTGTCGCTCTTCCATTGCCTCTAATAACGCACTTTGGCTTTTCGGAGTTGTACGATTGATTTCATCTGCCAATAATATTTCTGTAAAAATTGGGCCATGATGCAATAGAAATTTTTTACTCTCCGCATCAAAAATCTCACCACCAATAATATCACCGGGTAATAAATCTGATGTAAATTGAATACGTTGATAAGATAAACCTAGCACTTTGGCTAAACTATGTGCCAATGTCGTTTTCCCCATACCAGGAAGATCTTCCAACAATAAATGTCCCTTGGCCAATAAACAAGCTAAACTTAGAGCGACTTGTTCTTCTTTCCCCAAAAGAACATTATTCAACACTGCCTTAATTTTTAGTATTTTATTATGCATATTATTTTTATAAATTATATCTGACGAATTGCTTTCTTAAATTTTGGTTCAATCGTAATTTCTGAGTAACTTGTAATTGGTTGCGATAATAAAACAACTTCATTTTCAGCCACAAAGAAATGCATATTGCGTGCATTTAAGAGGCGAATAATTGGTGCCTTCTTATCCCATGTATATTTACCTTGAAACACGACAGGCTGACCCACAGGCCCACCATTTTTAACATTTTGCTCCATATAACGATATTGTCCGTATTGATTTAATTGTAATCTTGCCATCGTATAGTCACAATCCGTACAAGGAATTTTAGCATTATAAGTCCCCACGTAATCTAAACTATTCTGTGCAATATCACTTGCAGTACTTGTAACAATAGGTTTTGCAGGTTCTTTTTTAGACTCTATTCCCACACAACCAACTAATACTAAAGGCATCATGACAGCTGCAATTAACGTGATTTTCATATATTCTCCAAAATTTATTATCAAATACCTATATGATAGTATTGTATCTCAAATTATTAGATAATTGACATTATTTGACACTCTCATCTATGATCTCTATTTTTTAAGTAAACATTTATGAATTCCACTCGGTTTAATGCTCTAAGCAGCCATTTTCAAGATAAAATTTATGCTTCATTTAAAGGTAAACTGCGCCTTGCTATTTTGAAACGAGATTTTGAAAATTTCAAACTTATCCAATCAGGCAGCAAGACTTTAGACATTGGTGCAGGGCAAGGTCAATTTTCAAGTTTTTTAGCTAGCCAAGAACATTCTATGACTTTATTAGAATCATCTGAAAACATGCTAAATCTAGCCAAGGAGAGATTTACCCAACATGATTACAATGGCACCTTCATACATGATGAATTACAAAATATTCCAAGAATCATTGATGAGAAATATGATCTTGTAACAGCGCATGCAGTGATCGAATGGCTAGAAAATCCTGAAGATATTATTCCGATTTTAAAACATGTGACGCATTCTAACTCTACAATTTCATTGTTATTTTATAATCTCAATGGATTAATTTATCATAATTTAATTCGTGGTAATTATCGCTATATACAGAAAAATAATTTCCGAGGTGAAGCAGGTGGATTAACACCTATTTCCCCCATTAATCCTGAATATTTAGAAAAAGCCTTAAGAGATAATGGTTTTAAAATCATTCATCAAAGTGGGATTCGCACCTATTATGATTATATGACGAAAGAAAATAAGCAAAAGATTACAGAGGAAGAGCACATTGAAATGGAAATGCAATGCTCTACTCAACCACAATTCATCCCCAATGCCCGTTATTTACACTGGTTAATTAAGCCATCATCATGAATCAATTTTTAGCACAACCTCAAGGCGAAACATTTGAATTATTTTATGCGAAACTCATGCAATGGTTTGATGATAATGGCCGCCATAATTTGCCTTGGAAACCGCAAACACAATATACAGAAGCACAAAATATTTATCACATTTGGCTTTCTGAAATCATGCTACAACAAACACAGGTTGTGACAGTCATTCCCTACTTCTTTAATTTCATTGAGAAATTTCCAACTGCAACAGATTTAGCAAATGCAGAGCAAGAAGAAGTTTTAAAAGCTTGGGAAGGCTTAGGTTACTATGCACGCGCACGTAATTTACATGCAGGTGCTAAAATTATTAGAGATAAATTCAATGGAGAAATTCCTTTGAATTATCAAGATATTCAAAGTATCAAAGGGGTTGGCAGAACGACAGCTGCGGCAATTATTAGCCAAGGATTCAATCGCCCTTTTGCAATTTTGGATGGTAATGTTAAACGCGTCATGGCGCGTATTACGGGTGCAATGCACCCTGAAAAGCAGCTAGAAAAAGTGCTGTTACCTTTTGCTTATTTAATGTCTGCCCAGAATCGCCCCGATGATTACACACAAGCAATCATGGACTTTGGTGCAACGATTTGTAGTAAAAATCCAAAATGTAATCAATGCTTTTGGCAATCACATTGTATTACATATCATTATCAAAAAATGGATCAAATCCCAGCAAAAAAAGTGAAGTTAATCAAAAAAGATATCGAGTTATATCCTGTGATCATTCAAAATCAGAATGGTGAACTCATATTTCATCAACGCACACAAGAAACCATTTGGCACAATTTGTATGAATTCCCTCATTTAGACTCACATTTAAACGAATTAGAAGCATTATTCAATACTGATAATGCAAAACTGCTTAGCACTCAAGAATTACCAAGCTTTAAACATGTTTTAACACACATTAATTATGAAATTTATCCCATTATTATCCAAGTGGAATCTTACAAAGATGCATTGCAATTTAATGATCAAATTTATCCTTGGGTGAATGCTGAAACCTACACTACTTATGCTAAAACTAAGCCAACAAATGATCTACTCAATATTATTCATATTCAAAGCTAATTACATCATCGTTGACCAAAATTCTTGATCTTGTGTATTTGTTAGCTGATTAATTTCAGCTAGTAAATTCTTATGATTCTCGGTTTTTCTCAATAAAAATACATTACCCAATGCAATCATAAATTGATTAAAATTTTGTGCTATCACTTGCGCATCATCTATGTTC
Organism: Wohlfahrtiimonas larvae; assembly: GCF_002006755.1. Classification (GTDB taxonomy): domain Bacteria; phylum Pseudomonadota; class Gammaproteobacteria; order Cardiobacteriales; family Wohlfahrtiimonadaceae; genus Wohlfahrtiimonas; species Wohlfahrtiimonas larvae. The sequence continues at coordinate 37,341 of NZ_MVDO01000030.1, forward strand.
ATATCAGATGTCAAAGTACTGATTATGCCATTCGATAAGTCTAAGAAAAATGTGTAAGGATCTGTCACTGCTATAATTAGCTTATGGTGCTCTTTGTAACAATTATTATTTCCATCATTGAGATTAATTAAATGCTGCAAGTAACTCAGCTGATGATTACAGCCAAATTGTACATTACAAATAGATAAGTCACTGAAATCATATTCCAATATCCATCTACTAAAATCACTAGGAATATCCATCAAAACAGATGCTTCAAAATTGATAATATCCTGAGTTTTTAAATAACTTGGCAACAAACGATAACCAAACATATCCATTTCAGCTTCTAAAGGAATGAATAATTCATCCAATCCATTTTTTATCTCTGATACATCCAATAATTTCATATCATTTTCCTTTGCTCAATAAAAAAGCCACTTAAACTAAGTAGCTTTGTTATGCATTTGACCAATAATCCTATTATTTCAAGAAACTCAAAAATTCCGCACGAGTTGCAGGATTATTTCTAAATGCGCCTAACATTGCAGAAGTAACCATGTGAGAGTTTTGTTTTTCAACACCACGCATCATCATACACATATGCTTTGCTTCGATCACAACAGCAACACCGTTAGCATTAGTTACTTCTTGAATAGCTTTAGCGATTTCTGATGTCAAAGATTCTTGGATCTGTAAACGGCGTGCAAACATATCAACAATGCGAGCAATTTTTGATAAGCCCAAAACTTTACCATTTGGCATATACGCAACATGAGCTTTACCAATGAAAGGTAACATGTGATGTTCGCACAATGAATATAACTCGATGTCCTTGACTAAAACCATTTCGTTACTGTCTGATGTAAAAATTGCACCGCCAACAACTTCTTCTAAGGTTTGTTCATAACCACGACACAAATATTTCATTGCCTTTGCTGCACGTTTAGGGGTATCAATTAATCCTTCGCGTTCAGGATCTTCCCCTACTTCAGTTAGGATTGCGCGATAATTTTTTTCTAAATCAGACATGATACTCAACTCAAAGAGATTAAATAAAGTTTCGAAGTCTACTAGGATTTAGCCATTTTTTCAACGATATTCACCTAATTACCAAAACAGCGTTATAATTAAATTTTGTTTATAGAAATTAAGGAATAATATGATCTCTTCAATGACCGGTTTCGCGAGAGAAAGTGTAACAACAGAATTTGGTGTGCTATCCATTGAATTGCGCAGTATCAACCATCGTTATTTGGAGACATATTTCAAATTACCTGAAATTTTACGACCATTTGAAGTAAAACTACGTGATTTGGCTCAAAACCAAATTAAACGTGGTAAGGTTGAAATTATGTTCCGTTTAGAATCAACGGGCACTGCCAATGAAGAATTAGTATTTAATGATGACTTAGCTAGAAAAGTCATTAAATTATATCGTCATGCCAATGAATTATTGGGAACATCCAATGCTTTATCACCTTCAGAATTAATGCGTTTCCCCAATATGTTAATCGCAACTACGCCAGATCCTGAAGAATTAGAAGCAATTACATTAAAAACATTCAATACAGCATTAGAATCATTGATTCAAAACCGTCAATCAGAAGGCTCACGTATCAATGCTGTGATCGAAGATCGTTTAAATAAAATTGAAGCATTAACCAAAGAAGCACAAACACTTCGCCCAGAAGCTGCTCAACGCTTGCGTGATAAATTAACTCAACGCTTACAAGAACTGCAAGTGGAAGTGGATCAACAACGCTTAGAACAAGAACTAGTATTTGCAATTCAAAAATTAGACATTGATGAAGAAACGGATCGTTTGAGCTCACACGTTGCGGCAATGCGCGAAGCATTACAGCGTAACGATGCTATTGGTCGTCGTTTAGACTTTTTAACTCAAGAATTTAACCGTGAAGCCAATACATTAGGCTCTAAATCACAAGATGCACAATTAACAGCAATTGCGGTTGAATTGAAAGTATTGATCGAACAGATTCGTGAGCAGATTCAAAACATCGAATAAACCATTTTTAAGCCCTGTTTTTAGGGCTTAATTATAATTTAATAGCTAATCAAGAGTTCAATACATTGTTCTATAAAAATCCTTATTATAATCCAGAAAAATCGCACCATACGCCATATGGATTCCAGAATCCTGAGCCTTTGCACATTCCTTTAACGCGCGTTGCAAAATGGCTTAAAGAACGTTGGATGAGCAAAACTTCTCGCTTACCCAAAGGCGGTTATGAACAATTCATTCAAGATTGGATGGTTGAAGCTGATTTTTCGCATTCAGGGGATTATGTGAATTGGCTTGGGCATTGTTCTTTGTATTTTAATTTAGATCATACCGGCTTATTAACTGATCCCGTATTTTCTAATCGTGCATCTTTTTTATCTTGGATTGGCCCAAAACGCCAAACACCCACGCCAATTGATATCAAAGAAATTCCTACATTACAATATGTACTCATTTCACACGAACATTATGATCATTTGGATTATGCAACTATTGTACAGTTAAATCAGCATTTTCCTAATCTTACATTTATTGTTCCTTTAGGCTTAGAACGCTGGTTTCACAAAAAAGGCATTACACAAGTGATTGCTTTGGATTGGTGGGATCAGTATGTGATTAATGATCAATTAATCATCACAGCAACACCAGCACAGCATTGGAGTAATCGCCATCCTTTTGCACGCAATCGTAATTTATGGTGTGGTTATATGATTACACATCAAGATAAAAATCACTATTTTGCAGGTGATACAGCCTATGCTGAAAACTTATTAGAAATTGGTGATCGTTTTGACATTGACTATGGCTATATGCCAATTGGTTGTTATGCCCCCGAATGGTTTATGGGCTATCAGCACATTTCTCCAAGTGATTCTGTACGCTTGCACAATGAATTAGGCATTAAGCAATCTATTGGTGTGCATTGGGGTGTTTTTGAATTAGGTGATGAACGATTTGATGATACACCCATTCAAATACAAAATGCGATCACACAATATGATACACCTCCTATTTTTGAAGTTGTGCCTATTAATACAACTATGAAACTCTCATAATTTTTGTTATGCTAATCAGCTTTAGCGCCCATAGCTCAGTTGGATAGAGTACCAGTTTCCGAAGCTGGGGGTCAGTGGTTCGATTCCACTTGGGCGCACCAATTAAAGAATATGTGATTATAGTAGATAATAGCAAAACATAGATATAATCACACTTACAAGCAATAAAACAATCTATAAGAATAGATAATAATATACAAAGATTGCTTGAAATCGAACTAAATGGAAGTAGAATTGGAGTATCTAATTCAAAATTTTCAAGGTTTTACTTCCAAAATGGCCAAAATCATACTTCCACTTACTTCCAAACAAGTCAAAGAAGCCAAACCAACGCTTAGAGCTTACAAGCTTTATGATGGTGCAGGTTTAATTCTAACAGTTTATCCAAGTGGTAAAAAAGTTTGGAGATTGGACTATAAAGATCTCAATAAAAAACGTAAAACTTACACGATTGGTGATGCCCAACATATCTCTTTATCTGATGCCAGGAAAAAACGTGATGAACTCAAAGGGATCCTTGAAAATCATCAAAGCATATCCAAAAAAGACATCATGACATTTGGCCAAGTTTTCTATGAATGGTTTGATAAATGGAAATTGCTTGTTGTTGAATCAACAGCTAAACGTGCATTATCATCTATGAAAAAGGATTGCTTCCCTGTGATTGAAAATATGGACATCACTAAAATAAAACCAAAAAATATTGTTGCAGCATTATCGCCAATCGATGAACGTGGATCTGGTGAAACATTAGAGAAAACCAAATCAGCACTTAAATTAACTTTTGATTATGCAGTTGCACGTGGTATATGTGATATGAATCCTGTCTTAGCAGTCACCGCATCAGCTTTTACAGCTCATGAAACCAAGCACCATCGAGCTTTAGATGCTTCAAAAATATATATGCTTCATGATTTTTTCATGTCTAATCGAAATTCAATTATTGTCAGAAAATGTACTGAATTTACACTCAGAACAATGTGTAGAATTAATGAATCTGTCTGCGCCACTTGGGATGAAATTGATGGAAATACTTGGACGATTCCTGCAGAAAGAATGAAGGAAAGAAGACCGCACATTGTTCATCTAACAAAGCAATCCATGTCAATTATTGAAGAAATGAAAAAATTCAAATCTTCAAAATATATATTTCAAAATGATCATTTAAATCATCATATACATAAAGATACACCAAATACTGCTATTAATAGATACGGTATTGATAGCACTGTACATGGTTTACGCTCATTAGCATCAACTGTATTGAATGGTACATGTCTATTTGATAAAGATCTTGTTGAAATGTGTCTATCACACAAAGATAAAGATGCTGTACGTGCAGCATATAATCGTGCTCTGTATCTAGAACAAAGAAAAGAGATTCTTATTTTTTGGAGTGACTTTATAGATATGTGCGATACAGAAGAAAATAATATAAAAACTTTAGAAAAGTTCAAGCTTATACAATTAAACGACGATTAGTATCATCCAAGTAAAACTACAGCGCACAAAACAAAAGTATGTAGGTAATCTATCACGCCGCGCGCTCACCTTCCCGCACCCCCGCGCTAAAAACACACTCTTTTTATTAATATGACCAGGCTAATGATATTGGCCCTTTGGCATTGTAGTAATGCGAGTTCTTGTAGAAGATGGAATGGCCAAATTGTTATTAAAGATTATCAGAATTAATAAGTGCTGTGCAAGTACAAAATTTGAATGAATTTACTCACCAAAAGTAGCTTGCTCATTTATATGTCCTGCAATTTTCTTGTATGCAACGGAAAGTTATGACATTATGACAATTAGATAAAATATACATATAACCAACTGAAATATAATAAGAAAACTTGTCATAAAATAAAATAACATTCTATGACAATGTCATAAAAATAGCGTGATAAATGATTTTAAAATTACTCTTTGAATACAAATAGTTATAAGAAAATGTAACAAATGTCATACAAAGTTATGTTCTTTTGTGACAATAAAATATATTTAAAATCATATTGTTATATAAAATAAATACCATTTGTCACATTGTCACACTTTTCCGATACCATGCTCTATTTATCTGAATTACTTTTGATAAGTGCATACTCTGTGAAATCAAATATCTTCATGCCTAATTTTGTATTGATACCATTCAATCTATTGATAATCGGTAACATTTCATTGAAATAATAGACAGTTGCACGATCTTTAACATTGCCAAATCCACCTGTATTTGTAGGCATGATTGATAACAGTTCTGGTGGCATGCGGTGCGCGGCTAAAATATCATCACGTGTGACATTCTTAATATTTACAAACTCATCTTTGGTGGCAATCTCTGAAATTGGTATTAAATTCACAGCATTCTTATCACCTTTTGGCATGTGGATCATCATATTACTGAAGTTATTCACGCCTTTTGAATTTTTAAGTTGATCATTAATAGCCTTCAAATCATCATCTGTCATTTCACCATTGATGCTTAAAATAAATCCCGCATATGAGCCGTTTTTATAATAACGATAACGGAAGATTGTCGCGCTGTGGTTCAGCACAATATCCAATAATGCACCTAAATACTTGGGCACACCATAAATGTTCTGTGTTGGATCATAAGCTTTAAAATGAATGATCTCTTTAATCTCTGTAATATCTTGGCCAACTTCTGTATTCAGTCTGAAGATATAAGAACCATCCCTTTTCTTACGGATATTATTGGCCATACGATGATCAAATTGCATCACACCCCCAAGTTTATTACGTACAGGCACAAAGTAGGCATTACCAAACACAAAATAATCAGAAATGAACTTCTGAAATTCATTAGTATCTAAGAATTTTGTTGGTTTAAAGCATGATGACAAGATATTAGTTTTGGCTTCCAAAGCTGATTCATGATGTGCATTCATCTTGATGGATTCAGTTAATACACCATAATCAACAGGTGGATTATAGTAATCACCCACCAATGAACATCTTAAAAATGATGATATTGGATCATTGATGATGTCGAAATCTTTATATATTTTGAATGTATTATCCATGATTAACCTATTAATTTATAAATACTGAAGAACGAGCAGTTGCAAGTGAGCCATCTAATTTTTGATAACCCATTGCGTACATCATTGCCCATGAAATATCAGAGTGAGCAATATCATCACTGCGACTAGATGCATAAGTCACCAATCCGCTTGGAGTTTGTTTCTTTTTGATCGCTAAAAATGCACTGACAACATCAGAATCACCATGATCCATGCGTAACATTTTATTTTTGAAATTGTTTTTTGCTTGTAGTACAAACTGTGACTTGGTTTCAATGCTTGATTGATAACGCACTAAATTTGGAAAGAACTTCTCAACACGTTCAGCAACAGGTACACCAATGCCCTGTGCATCAATACCAAAATGCACAACATTGTAACGATTCACTATTTTCTGAATCTTTTCAGCTTGTTCATCGTAATCACTCCCCCTCCATATATGCTTCTCAATTGATCTAAAATATGGGTATTTAGCATTGGGCACAGCCAACACAGAAACAGCAGAACCATCATGTGAACGTGCAGGATCATAACCAATAGCCACAGGCTCACGCCCAATCGGTCGATGTGGATTTTCGTATGGATGCCAATCCGTCCATTCTTCCAATGCATCTACCATGCATTTACGCATTTCATCAAATGAAAAGGCACTTTCATTGCTATCGAAAAATTCAAATTCAAATAATTGTCTGAAGCTTTCATCATCATATTGCATGCGAAGCTTATCAATGTTCACAAGATTTAAACCACCTGCGACAGCATCATGTATCGTTATGATTTGTCTGAATTTTCCATCTTGGCCAAGATGACCTTTTCGTAATAAATCGTATGAAGTATCAATCTTATTTTTAGGGTGTTTACGATTCCATTTATCCCCAAAAAAGAAAGCATGGCCAGG
>NZ_MVDO01000031.1 GCF_002006755.1 Wohlfahrtiimonas larvae
TTAAACCACCTGCGACAGCATCATGTATCGTTATGATTTGTCTGAATTTTCCATCTTGGCCAAGATGACCTTTTCGTAATAAATCGTATGAAGTATCAATCTTATTTTTAGGGTGTTTACGATTCCATTTATCCCCAAAAAAGAAAGCATGGCCAGGATGATCTTTACTTGAAGCACTGGATAAATATGCCACGTTGTATCGTTCTTGTGTCGCACAAGCTGATACTACTTTTGTGAGTTCATCAAAGCGAGGCATCCACAAGAATTCATCACAAGTCACATCCCCTGAATAACCCTGAGCTGTGGCAGGATTGGCGGCTAAGAAATAAAATTCTAAACCTGGCTTAAACGTCATCTTGTCACGGCCACCAATCTCAATATCCGCATATTCTTTCACAAACTTCTGAATGTATGTGCGTGCTTGATAAGCCTGATTTTTGGAAGCTGAAATATAAATCTGATTATTATTTTGATTGATTAAACGCATCAATCTATAAAATGAAAATGTATGTGTTAAACCTGCTTGTCGTGTTTTACCTAGTAAATATTCAGATGAAAAGTTAGGATTTTGATCTAACTGATCAAATGTTGTGATAATGTCTTTTTGAAACTGAAAGAGATCATTGAAACCTTCATTAATACGACTAACAAACTTATCCCAATCAAAATCTTTAGAGCTTAATTTTGCCGCACTTGAACGTGTTTTGGGTGGCATGATCAAGTCTTTCACTTGCTTGCCCAACTCTTTTAGTTCTTTGAGCTCTTTATCGCTCTTTTCAGGTTTAATCACTAAAAATGTATAGCGAACCTCTAAAGCCGTTTGAATCTTTTCAAACATTGTGGCTTCTTCCCACTTCTCTGAGCGTTTCCAACTATTTACAGTAGGCTGTGAGATACCCAATAAACGAGCAATATCAATCTCTTTCCAACCGAGATTGAATAAAATGCGCGCTTGTTGTTTGGGTTCAAGCGCAGGATTGGGCAAGTTCATCATTAATGTTTTCATGCTCGCATTATGCGAGTGATCACACGTGTAAAATTTTATGAATACCTTAGTACCCCACTAACTAAGGCATAACAGCACACATCACTCTTGCATTACTTGAATAATGATTTTTATTTTTTAGATACATAAATTTCATATTTGAGGAATTCAAATGAAACCTAAACGTACAAAATTTTTTAGAGTCGCTGTGTCAGGGATGGCACTCAATGGTTTAGAGATCACGAATGACATGATCAACAAAATGGCAGCCAACTATAATCCTGAAAAGTATTCTGCAATCATCAATGTTGAGCACGTTCGTGGTTTCTCTTTAAATAATGACAACTTCCCAACTTTGGGTAGAGTTGTTGCAGCAAAAGCTGAAAACTTCACAACGGATACAGGTGAAACAAAGCGTGCATTATTAGTTCAAGTCGATGCTTATTCTGGCTTAATTGCAGCACATGAAGCAGGTCAAAAATTAGGTTGGTCAATTGAAGTTGGTACGTTACCAGAAACAGGCGAACCATTCTTGTTTGGCTTGGCAATTACAGATTCACCTTCAACTTTCTACACACAGTTAATGGAATTCAATTTGTTGAAAAAAGCAGATGAAGAACAAAAAATTGGTGAATATGTAGAAAATTCTTTTGATTTTGAACCTGAAAAAACTGAAGCAAAGCCAAGCTTCTTTTCAACATGGTTTAGCAAACAAAAACCTGCTGAACCTGAGCCAATTAAACCCATTGAAGCTCAAGTGGGTGAGTTCACATTGCCAAAAGAATTCACAGATGAATTACAGAAGTTCTCTATGGCATTCACAGGCATGCAAGAAAAAATTGATCAATTAGAAACACAAAACAATGAATTGATCGCGAAGTTTTCTGCACTCGAAAATACACCTGCTGATCCAACAGGCCACCCATCCACCAACAACGCAGACAATATTTTATTGGCTGATTGTTAATCATAAAAAGGTAATCACATGGAAATTTCACAATTAGCTTATCAAGCATTCAGCTTATTCAAAGAACAACAAGCCAAATTGCATGGTGTATCTGTTGATTTCATAACAAAAGGCCACATGTTTACAGTGAGCCCAAAAGTAGAACGCAATTGGTTCAAACACCTATATGCCAATGATGATCTTTTATCAAAGATTCATACCGGCACATGTAAAGAAATGATCTGTGAAGATATTGGCTTAGTCACACCAACAGGTATTATTTCTGGCCGTGTGAACAATGCTGATCGTAAAAACCCACGCCAGCCACGAAAAATTGGTAGCACAAATGGCATTCAATATCAGACAGCAACCACGCATTTTGACACCTACATTCCTTATCGTTCATTGAATGAATGGGCAACTGAACCTGAGTTCCAAAAGTTAGTGAATGCATTCTATTTTGAACAAAAAAATGCAGAAATCCGCATGATTGGTTGGAATGGTATCAAAAAAGCAGATGTTACAGATCCAGCAACAAATGAATTGGGTCAAGATGTGAATATCGGTTGGTTGCAACGTGTTCGTGATCATAAACCTGAGCACGCATTCAAAGATAAGATTGGTGAGTTAACAGTAACCATTGGCAAAACAGGCACATTCAAAAACTTGGATGATTTAGTCACTAAAGCCATTGCTGTGATTCCACCTGCCAAACGTAAAAATTTAGTGGTATTTGCATCGGATAATATGTTGTTAGATCGTGCATCTGCATTATATGCAGGGGCAAATAACAAAGATTTAGCAGACAATGCTGTATCCATTGCTCGAAAAGAAGTTGGCGGCCGCCCTGCTTATGCTGCGGACTTCTTTCCTGAAAATACAATTTTCATCACATCATTTGACAACATGGCACACATCACACAAACAGGATCTATTCGCCAGCGGTTAGAAGAAAATTCCACATTCTCTTGTGTTGATCGATTCTCTGAAACAGAAGAGTTTTATGCTTTGGGTGATTATGACAAGGCTGTATTGATCGAAGGCATCGTATTTGTTGAAGAAGATGCAAATGAAGGCGGTGCATAATGAACCCATTCTTAAGAGCAAAACAAACAGCAATTGCAGCAGCTGTTGCCAGTGATGAAAATTCAGGCCAACGCAGTGAATTTGAATTATTAATGGTTAAACTCACGCGTGATAAACAGGCACTATCGGATATTCAAGGCACGCCTGGCAAACTTGCTTATAAAAATGAGTACTTTGAAACATATTGGCCATGGTGCGAAGGGATCTTGTCACAAAATGAAAAGCGTGAAGATCCAATCTTAATTCACATGTTTATTTGGGCTTTTGACATTGGTGATTTAGACAAAGCTCTGCAATTGTCTGAATACATGCTTGATCATGATATTCAGTTAAATAAAACAACGAGTTTTAGCATTACAACTGCTGGTTTCATTGCTCGCTCGATTGCTGATTTAGGTCAGTTCCCTGATCTTACTTTGGGAGAGTTACAGCCGTTCTTTGATCTTGTGAAAGATAAAGATATGCCAAATCAAGTATTGGCAGAGTTATATAAAACAGCTGCAATTCTATCTAAAGAAGAAAATCAACTGAATGATGCTTTAGCGTACTTCACTCGTGCGAAACAATTGTATGAAAAAGTAGGTGTAAAAAAGCTGATTACAGAAGTTGAAAAGCTGATCGCAGAGCAAGAAGAAAACAAAGATTAACCAAACACCTCCCGGTGCTAAGCATGCCTGTGCTGAGTTGATGATTTTTAATCATTCGATTCCCCGCGCAGTGCATCGCTTAGTTTAATAAGGAACTGATATGTCAGGATTCGTTGGCAAAGTAGAAAAACCAAGCAGTGAGATTATTCCCCGCTCTGGCTTTTGGCCAAGTGTTGATTTATCAGAATTTCGCAGTGATAAGCGTGTTTTAAATTCAATCAGTGCAGAGCAAGCCAAAACAGCAGTTATTAATGCCTTGGTACATGTGATCAATCAGCTCAATGATTATGAAACTAAACAAGTTGGGTTGGGTTATTTGATTTTGGAAGATGTGCCAGCGCGTGAAATTGCTGGGGTTAATCAGAATGTTTTGCTATTTGAAAAAGCTGTATTTAGCAAAGCCAAATCAATTTTACTAGAAGAATATCGAGATATGGATCTCGCACGTAAAGCGGGTGAGGATAAAGCTGAACAAGCTGCATCAAACATCAAAACATTTCAAGCTGAATGCTTTATTGCCATCCGTAACTTAAAAGGCAAAACAGGCGTATATGCGGAGTTGGTATGAGCAGAGTTCTCACAGTACAGCTTGATATGCCACTTGATCTTCTATTACACAAAAATGGGATTGATACCTCACAAGTGAATGCGACTTTGGAATTACCTGCTAATCGTCATTTGGCCAAACATAAAAATATGTTGCCAATGGGCACAAAGGTGACATTGCCAGAAGTTGAAGTGAAACCTGTGAAAGAGATCATCCAATTATGGAGTTAAGTATGTTTAAACTTGGGCAAAAATCACAACAAAATTTATTGGGTGTTCATCCTCATTTAGTTGCAGTTGTAAAACGTGCAATTGAGATCACACAACAAGATTTCAATGTGTTTGAAGGTGTACGTACAGCAGCACAACAAAAGATTAATTATCAAAAAGGTACATCCACAACATTGCACAATTCACGCCATTTGATTGGTAAAGATGGCTATGCACATGCAGTTGATTTAGTGCCATTCATCAATGGCCAATTAAAGTGGGATTGGGAAGGCTGTTACAAAATTGCTGAAGCAGTTCGTCAGGCATCCATTGAATTGAATATCCCTATTCGTTGGGGTGGCGTGTGGGATCAATTGCTTTCTGAAACACAAGGCAAAACCACGAAACAAGCACAACAAGCTTATGTTGATATGCGCATACGTAATAAACAGCGTGCTTTTGCTGATGGCCCTCATTTTGAGTTGCCATTATCCAATCAATATCCACAGTTTTAAGGTGAACCATGGAAAAAATTGACGATACAAAGTTGATCAGTTTGGGTGCATTCATTGTTGCCACAATTGTTTTAATCATTGTTGCATTGCGTGATCCAACTGCTCTATCTGAAATTTATTGGATTTACTGTTTGGCTTTTGCTGGCTTAAAGATTTCCAAAGGCATTGTTACCACACTCCAAAAGCGTGATGCATTAATAAATTTCAAGGAACAAACAAATGAACGTAACGTGGATTTTGGCAGTGATCAGCCTATTGGTCATCAGCATTCTGGTTCTAAATTGGAAGCTGAAAAAGACGGGCCAACAACTGGACGAAGCAATTAATAAAGTAGGAGTGAAAGATGCAGTTATCAAAAATGCTCAAACAGCTCAACAAATCAAAAATCGTAATGCTGATCGTAATGCTGATGATCGTGACAAGCGGATGCGCGCAAAAGGTTACTTACGAGATTAGCAACGACGGCATGTGTCTGATCTTTGATCCGATTCATGGGTCATACAAAGACACTGAAAAAACAAAAGAACAGTTAGAAAAATATATGGATTTATATACATATTTTTGCAAAGAAGGCGGAACCAATGGCAGTCGATAACCACAACATTACAGTGCGCGAACTTAACACACAGCTTTGGAAGTTTATCGGCACATTATTTGCAATTGGCTTGGGTGCAGGAAGTTGGTATATGAGCACAACAAACAAAAGATTAGATTCAGTTGTTGATGTGCAAAATCAAACAAACTTAAAAATCGAATCATTCAGCGTAAAAACTGAGCTCAATGATTTGAAATTAATGAAATTAGAAAGTCGTGCTGATGCATTTGCAACACGACAAAACGAGTTTGATAAAGATTTATCACAGTCAAATATGATTCTGAAAAATCATGATCAGTTGTTGCATAAACACGAAGCACAAATCAAGGCTTTAGAAAAATGATGAAAGATAAAAAGATCAACATCATCACCCAAATCTTAGCCAAGTTTCATGATCCAGCTCGGACTGATGTTTTAGTCGATGACGGTGTCATTAAACAATCATCCCCAAAATCATTGGCGTTCAAAAAAGAATACACAGTATTCATTGGATTGGATCAGTTTGCAGGTAATGAAGATGTGATTTATGCACATTTGCTGAAATTCATGCGTGATTATGAATCACATAATCAAAAAGAAGATCGTTTCAAGTTTGAGGTGACATTTGAGCGTGAAACAGAAGTCTATTTAGCCATTGAACTCATGATCACTGATTGGGTCAATGTGAAAGAAGATGGAGATGAATTGCATGTCAATGTCTGCTGATACTCGTGATTTGGATGCTTTATTGAAAGGTTTAACGCCTGGCAGTCGTAAAAAATTGGCAAAGCAATTGGGCATGGCATTGCGTGTTGATACAGCTAAATCCATCCGTCAAAACATTGATTCGGATGGCAAAAAGATGACACCACGCAAGCGAACTAGCAAACGAAAAGGCAGTAAAAAATACGGCAAGATGTTCAAAAAATTAAGCAAAACACGATCAATGCGAATCAATGCAACGTCAAATGAGGTGAGCATCGAATTTAATGCAAAGAAAATTCCAAAAACGCATCATTTTGGATTGCGTAAAAAAGTTGGGAAAAATGCATTTGCAAAGTATCCAGAACGAACATTATTGGGCTTCAATGACAAACGAATTTCATTAGTTAAAAAACGAGTATTGGATCACTTCACGGTGTAAATATGAGCGACTTATTACGAAAACTAGACAATTTAATCCGAGTTGGCACGATTGCAGAAGTGAATTTATCTTCTGCACCTGCGATGGTTCGTGTTGAAGTTGATGAAGGTGTGAAATCTGATTGGATGCCATTTTCTCAAGCATTCATTGGGCAAACAATGATTTGGTGTGCGCCTAAAATTGGTATGTCTGGGTTAGTTGTCAGTGAAGGCGGTGAAAACCGTGTTAATCGTTTCTTCCCTTGTTTCAATGATTCATCGAATGCACCAGCTTTGGGTGAGGATGATTTCAAAATATTTCTAAAAAATGGTGACAGTATTCATCATAATTCGGACTCTGGTATTTTAACCATCAATAGTGCTAGCCAAGTCATAGTAAATAGTAAAAAAGCTGATGTTAATGCAGCAAAGATCACATTAAACGGTGATACAACCATTACAAAAACATTAACAGTACAAGGATTTGCAAGCTTCAACGGTGGTTTTGCGATGAATGCAGGCTTTGCACGTAGTGCAATGTATCAAGCAATGTCAGCTAATTATTCATTAATGAGCAGTAATGTACGCAGCAATGTTGTTGGTATGATTAATATTCCAATCATTGTCAATGCAACAATGACTTACAACATAGACCCTGTATTACATGGTGTGCCGTATTTAGAACATGCCCATACAGATGTAAAAGCGGGTGGCGATAATACAGGCGGTGTTGCATGAGTTATATCTCTCGCGAAACAGGTAAGCCTATCGCTTTGAATGAACATATTGAGCAATCAATCATGGACATCATCACTACACGCATTGGATCACGTGTAATGCTTAGATATTACGGCACATTATTACCAGAAATGGTGGATAAGCCAGGCAGTGATTACACATTGATGCTTTTAATGGCAAGTACAACGATGGCCTTACTTACCTATGAACCAAGAATCATCCTCAGCCGTGTTTTATTTATTCCGTCAAAATTAATGCGAGGAAAAATTGAGATATACATTGATGCAGTGATCAAAGAAAACCAATCTCAACTCAATGTATTTCAATACTTAACACCAACAATAGGAGGTAATAATGTGTAGTCAATTAAATATATTTGCACTGCCTAAGCCTTCTGTTATTCAACCTTTGTCTTTTGAGGCTGAACTGAAACGCATTGAAGATGCTTTCATTGCATTAAATCCCACTTATGCGGGCTTATTAGTAGAAAGTGATCCGATTAAAAAAGTATTAGAAGCATGGGCTTATGATCGTGTGAATTGGGTGAATCATTTCAATGAATCCGCACGACAAACGATGCTAGCTTATGCAAATGGTAGTAATTTAGATCAAAGTGCGGCCAATTCTGTTACACCAAGATTGCCAAACGAATCTGATGAATCATTGCGTTATCGTGCAAGTATTGCGCCCGAAGGATTCACATGTGCGGGCCCAAGCGGTGCGTATGAATATCATTCTTTAAAAGTTTCAAGTGATGTGATGCATGCAACTGTGTTAGCACATACGCCGATTCAAGGCTATGTGACGGTTGTGTTACTCAGCCACAGCAATAATGGTGAAGCATCAGAAGAATTGCGTGATCAAGTTTGGAATCATTTGAGTGCTGAAGAGGTACGCCCACTTTGTGACACAGTGCATGTTGAAAAAGCGATCTTCAAAGATACAGAAATCATCATCAAAGCAACATATTTTGAAGGCTCAGATAAAGATGAAGTGAATGCGCGTATTTTAAAATCACTCGAATATTTAAGTGAATTGAATGCAACAGAGCGAAAAGCGAAAGATATTTTTAAGCCTAAAGAAATGCTCACAGTGAATCAGATTCATCAAGCGGCACGTGTTGCAGGTGTTCAGAATATTGAAGTAATTTCGCCAAAAAATGATATTCAGCCTGGCGCAAAAGAATCCATTCGTATTGTAAAGCGTGAGATCAAAGATGGCGGTTGGTATG
>NZ_MVDO01000032.1 GCF_002006755.1 Wohlfahrtiimonas larvae
AAAACCTAATTATAATTAGAAACTATGTATTAGTAATCTTAGAGAAAGGCATGAATTTAGCTCAGTTTAAATATCATCTGAAAGGGGACATAAATGAATGGTTAGCTCTAAAGAAGAATTTATTGAATCAGGACAGATCTATTCTATCGAAATATTAAATGACATTTCTAAAGATGGTCATGTTATTGGATATTTATTTCAATGTGCTTAATGTGTATTGACTGTGATTAGTATTATTGCCAATTGATATCTAGCTTAAACTCTTCTAGCCATTCACGCTCTAATTCTAAATCTTGTTGAATTAGAGGATGTTCTTCAATCCATCCTTGAGGAAATTTTAGAGAGATTTGTTTTTTCTCATAAGAAAAATCAAATTCTGGCATAGGTTGTGGCTCCCGACTGCGATGTAATAATACAGATAATCGCAAAATTAGCGTTAAAGGTACAACAAAATCGGGTAGATATTCGAAGTCATCTAAATTAAAACGACGTTTATGGTTATATAAAATGGCAGCAATAATTTTTTGATCTGTCCGACTAAAGCCATCTAAATCAGCATGTTCTATAAGATACGCACTATGTTTATAATGGCGGTGATAAGAGATTGCGAGACCGATTTCATGTAATAATGATGCCCAACTTAAATAGCGTTTAGGATCTGTCAATAATTCAGTACTTAGATTGATCTTATTAGCCATGTAAAGCGAGGTAACTTCAACGCGTTTTGCTTGCTCAATATTTGCACCAAAACGATGGACTAGGCTTTCAATGGTTAAGTCGCGCATATCTTCTTTATGGATTCGGCCCAATAGATCAAGAATAATACCTTCACGCAGTGCAGTATCGACAGCTTGAATATCATTAATGCTGAATTTTTCCATGACAGCTTTGAGAATTAATAGTCCTCCACAAATCACACGAGCCCTTTCTGTAGTTAGATCAAAGCGCCTTTCAATGGCTCTAACTGTGCCTAGGGATAATAAAATTTTGAGAAGTTTTTTTAGTGCTTCAATTGTAATATTATCCTCACCTAAATTTTCCTGTAGGATCATTTCTCGTAAGGTTTTAATGGTGCCTGATGCACCAAAATATTGGCAGGGTTCAGTTGTTAAATTACTATTAAACGGAAGTAATTCATTTTCCAAATATAATGAAGCAGATTGGACTTGTTTCTTAGAAATTTTGTCATCAATGAAGAATTGTTTAGATAGGCGTACACACCCAATTTCCAAGCTACTTGCACGAAGAATTTTATCTTTATCACCTAAAACAAGTTCGGTGCTGCCTCCACCGATATCTATGACTAAAGCTAATTGGTCATGGAGATCGACATATTGAATCACACCTAAATAAATTAAGCGTGCTTCCTCGCGGCCAGAAATAATCTCAATTGGTACACCAAGAGCTTTTTCAGCCTCACGAATGAAAGATTTATCTTTCAATTGTCTTAGGGTATTTGTGCCTACTACACGAATATTATGGCGATCAATTTCAGCTAAACGCTCACCAAATTGGGCCAAACAATTGAGTGCTTTTTCACGAGCCTCTGGTAATAATTGTTTGTCTTCTGTTAAACCATAAGCCAACTGTACCATGCTTTTCATGCGATCGATGACAACTAGACGGCCATTATCTTCCTGAACGATGGCTAAATGAAAACTATTAGAGCCTAAATCAACAACACCTAATATTTTTTCATCCATAAAGATCTATCCTCTATGATTGTCGTTTTGCAAATAGTTGATTAGCTAAAGTTGCAAACTCTATAATTGATAATTTCTCTGCACGCAAAGAAGAGTCTATGCCACATAATTCTAACTCTTCTTGAGTGAATAATGGCTTTAATGTATTACGTAACGTCTTACGTTTCATTGAGAAAGCACATTTCACAACCTCAAAGAATGTTTCATCTGATTCAATACCATAAGGATCAGTTTCGTAGGGTATCAATCGGACAAATTGACTCATGACTTTGGGGGCAGGGTTAAAGGCTGTTGGTGGGATTGTTAATAATGGAATGACTTGGCAATATCGCTGTACCATGACAGATAATCGACCATATTCACTATCATCAGGTGTTGCCGCCATGCGATCAATGACTTCTTTTTGTAACATAAAGTGCATATCTTTAATGACACTAGCGGAAGCTAATAAGTGAAAAATAATTGGTGTAGATATATTGTAAGGTAGATTACCAACAATTCTAAGTTTACGATCATCAATTTTTAATGCATGGAAATCCACGGTTAAAACATCTTGATGAATGATCGTTAAATTATCTAGAGAAGATAAAATCGGGATTAAATCTCGATCTAATTCTATGACTGTTAATGCCTTAATATTGGCTAAAATTGGTCGTGTTAATGCACCTAATCCCGGCCCGATTTCAATCATTCGATCATCGGGTTGAGCATGGATACTTTGGAATAGCTTAATAATTAATGGGTAATCAATTAGAAAATTTTGACCAAAGCGTTTGCGCGCCTGATGTAGGCGCACGAGTTGTAAATATTCATTCATCACTATTATTGTCGTCTCTCGATGTATACGTCAGCTAACATTTTATCCTGCCAAATGCTGTATTGTTGGCTAGCTTTTTTACGATAATAATAGTCACGGGCAATATTTTTAATTTGAGCATCATCATCTGGTAAACCTAATTTTTTATCTTCTACTCTGATGATATGGTATCCAAATGGTGTCCGAACAGGTTTGCTAGTTTCACCCACTTTGAGGTTTAACATAACTTTTTCAAACTCTGGTACTAATTGACCAGGCGCAACCCAGCCTATTTCACCACCATTAGCTGCAGATACAGGATCTTGTGATTGCGCCTTAGCTATATCTTCAAAGCCTTCGCCTGTCGCTAAACGCTCAGATAAGCGATCTATTCTTAATTTTGCTTCTTTTTCAGTCACATCGTTATCGATACGAATCAATATATGGCGAACTTTTACGTTAGGTGTTTTGCTTTGTGCTAACTCTTTTTTTAGTTTTTGGAATTCATCTGAACGCATATAAATGTCAACTTCATCATCAGTTACACGTACAGTGCGCATTAATTGATTGCGTAATTCAGCTGACATCATTTGCTTACGGATATTTTCTTTAAACTGGCTAAATGGGATGCCTTGATATTGTAAATACTCTTTTAAGTCAGCAACAGTTGCGCGGTTTCTAGAAGCAATATCACGAATGGCTTCATCTACAGCTGAATTTGGAATGTTAATGCCCATATTTTGCGCAAAATTTTCCATGATTTTGCTGATCGCTAACATTTTAACAGTTTCTTCTTGAATGGCTTGATCACTTAAACCAGAGCCACGAAATTCTGCACGCGCCTGAGCGAGTGCAGAATTAAATTCTTGACGTGTGATTGCATGAGAATCAACAACTAAGGCAACTTGATCTGTGTAACGAGCAGGTTGTGCATTTCCGATCATTGCAAAGGAAGAGAAGCATAGTAATGATAGAGGCAATAAGACCGAAAGCTTTTTACGTGCCATACAAAATCCTTCTTTTAGTAAGAATATTAATAAAATAAATGGTCATAATTATACTAGTAATTAAGGAATAGTAATGCAATTATTTTTTATATGCTATAAAATGACTACCTTTAGGCGTGACGACGCCTTTTTTAATCTATTTTTTATTATATTTTACAATTGCTTAATGTCATGACAGAAGAAAAACAAAACTTATTGGATACAACTGAAACAATCGAGCCAACTACTGAAACAGTTGACAATCAAGCTCAATCGAAACGTGAAAAGATGAAACAGAAGCAGCAAGCTGCTAATGAATTATTGACGCGCTTATCAGTTGAGTATCCCAATGTATTTCCCAAAGCAGGCCAAGGCCGTGCTGTGCCTTTAGCAATTGGTATGCATAAAGTATTGCAACCGATTGTATCTGAATGGGGATTTAATTCGATGACATTGCGTGCGGCAATGTTTAATTATACTCGCCAATTGCGTTATCAAAATGCTTTGTTATATGCAACGCATCGTTTAAACTTAGATGGAACTCAAGCTGAAGAGATTTCTCAAGAACAAAAAGATGCTGCAAAAGAAGAAATTGCGAAAATTGAGGCGTGGTTGGCAAAGAATAAACCAGAAAAAGCTCAACGTTTATCTGAAAAGAAAGCGCAGTTTGCTGAGAAAAAGCAGCAAGCAAGAGCAGCTAAGCCTAAACAAAGAAAACCACAGGGTGAAAAACCTTTTGTGAAAAAAGAGGCAAAAGCACATCAAGTTCATCAAGAGACTAAAACTGAATCAACTCCAAAGAATTTGGATGAGAAAATGCAAGGTCTTTTGTCTAAGTTCAATCAGTATTAATATTTAGAAATCAATGAAAAATATCATAGAATCTGCTTTAAATAGTGCTGTTCATTCCTTGAATAGCAATGAGAATTTAAATATCCCTGTCGATAAAATTGCATCTAGTATTGAGCGCACACGAGATGTGGCGCATGGTGATTTTGCAAGTAACTTAGCAATGATGTTAGCACGTGAATTGAAATCTGCACCAAGACAAATTGCTGAAAAATTAATTGCTGCATTACCAAGTAATCCATTGATTGATAAAGTTGAAATCGCAGGTGCTGGATTTATGAATTTTACATTGAGTAAGGACGCTTACTACAATGAACTGAATGATGTAATGATTCAGAAAGAAAAATATGGGCACAATAATTTAGCCAATGGTATGAAAGTACAGGTGGAGTTTGTATCTGCCAATCCTACAGGACCTTTGCATGTTGGTCATGGTCGGGGTGCTGCTGTTGGTGACTCTTTGGCGCGAATCATGGCGGCGAATGGCTATGATGTAACAAAGGAATTTTATTACAACGATGCGGGTGCTCAGATCGATAATTTAACCTTATCTGTAAAATCTCGCATTGATGGTATGACACCTGATGATGCTTCATGGCCGGCAGATGGTTATCGTGGTGATTACATCATTGAGATTGCTAATGATTTTTTAGCAAAGAAAACAGTGGTTGCTGATGATCGTAGTATTGTGGCATCGGGTGATGTGAATGATTTAGAAAATATTCGTGAATTTGCGGTTGCATATTTGCGTCATGAGCAAGATTTAGATCTTCAAGCCTTTGATGTTAAATTTGATAATTTCTTCTTAGAGTCGTCTGTGTATAAAGATGGTTCTGTGGATAATGTTGTAGAAACATTAACAAAAAATGGCTTTACGTACGAAGAAGATGGAGCGCTTTGGTTAAGAACTACTGATTTTGGTGATGATAAAGATCGTGTGATGCGCAAAAAAGAAGGTGGTTACACTTACTTTGTGCCGGACTTAGCTTATCATCGTAATAAGTGGGAACGTGGATTTAAACGTGTTGTTAATGAGCAAGGTGCTGATCATCATGGTACGATTGCGCGTGTAAGAGCTGGGCTTCAAGCATTGAATACAGGTATTCCAAAAGGCTGGCCAGATTATGTGTTGCACCAAATGGTTTTGGTAATGCGTGATGGTCAAGAGGTGAAAATTTCTAAGCGTGCGGGTAGCTATGTCACTTTACGTGATTTGATTGATGAAGTAGGCAAAGATGCAACTCGTTATTTTTTAGTTGCGCGTAAACCAGATTCACAATTACAATTTGATATTGATTTAGCTCGCAGCCAATCATCAGAAAATCCTGTATATTATATTCAATATGCACATGCACGTATCTGTTCTTTATTGGATGAGCGTAGCAAAACAGCAGAGTTTAATGTAGAAGCGGCAAAAGCAAATGTTGTGCGTTTAAACAGTAATTTGGATTATGATGTGATGCGAGTGATCTCTCGTTTTCCTGAAATGGTTATCTCAGCAAATAATAATAATGCGCCACATTTGATTGCGGCATATTTACAGGAATTGGCAGGCTCTGTTCATAGCTATTATAATGCTAAAGATGAAGAGGGGAAGGCAATTCGTATTTTAACGGATGATGCAGCATTGCAAGATGCTAAGTTATATTTATTGGCTTCAGCAAGGCAAGTCATCGCAAATGGTTTAGATTTATTAGGATTATCAGCGCCTAATAAAATGTAATTTATAGGCTATATGGCAAAGAAATATTCTCAAGCAAAAAGACAAAGAAATCCCTTTGCAAAAAAACATCCGAACTCAAAAAAAAATAGAATCACGACATCTGTTGTTGTGATTTTGTTTTTGGGTTTATGTGTTTCTGCTGTTGCATCTTATTTTAGTAATAAAGGAAAAGAGACGCCTGTACCAAAAATTAATAAGGCGGCGAATATTAAAGATGCACATCCTAAAAGAGTTGTTAAGCCTTTATCTGATGAAGATTTTAAAGGGGCTAAGGAATATAATTTTTATACTCAATTAGAAGAGCGTTCCTTGATTTTAGGTGAAGAAGATAGATTTGGTGGCATTCCTTTGGATAATATTCATGAGCCACCTAAGATTAATTTAGAAAGTGCCTCTCAATCCGTTGCTACAACAAAAAAAGCTCAAAATAATGATTTTGTTATTGCACCATTGATTTTAGAAAGTAGTCAGCAGAAAAATACTGAGCCTTCGACTTCTATGATTAAGCCAGTTGCTAAATCTGAGGGTAATATTAGTTTGCAAGTAGGAAGTTTTACTGCACGAAAAGAAGCAGAAAAGCATCAAGCTTTTTTAGCTAAATATGGCTTTACGGCAAAAATACAACAAGGTAAAAATCAGGCTCAACAGGATATTTATCGTGTGCGTATTGGTGGTTTTTCTCAAAAAGAAGTGAGTGCAGTTAAAAAGCGGCTAGGTACATTAGGTGTAAGTTATTTTGAGGTAAAATAAACCTCTATGGTGAGATTTTGTTAGAAATCTAGTATAGTGATCACCAGTTTTTAAGTAAGGAATAATTATGGCGCGCGGAATTAATAAGGTTATTTTATTGGGGCATTTAGGTAGAGATCCTGAAGTAAAATATATGCCTAACGGAAATGCTGTTGCAAATATTACCATTGCAACATCTGAATCTTGGAAAGATAAAAATACAGGACAGCAACAAGATAGAACTGAATGGCATCGTGTTGTAATTTTTGGGAAATTGGCTGAAATTGCGGGTCAATATTTGAAAAAAGGCTCTTTGGTGTATTTTGAGGGGCAATTACAGACTCGTAAATGGACTGATCAGTCTGGACAAGATCGTTATACAACGGAAATTGTTGTGAATATGCAAGGCACAATGCAGATGCTAGATCGTAAAGGTGCTAATGATAATTCTGATGATTTTGGTGGTGGCGATTATAATTCTGGTTATCCAGGTCAGCAGTCACAGCCCTCATATGGTAATCAGGGTTCAGGTCAAGGTCATCAACAGCCTAGAAATAATGCTCAGCAGCAACCTACTCAGCAAGCTGCCCCAACATTTGATGATTTCGATGATGATATTCCGTTTTAAAATGTGGAGAAGCCTTGCGTTGCAAGGCTTTTTTATTGGGTAATATAATTTTGTCAACCTTGTAAATGACAGCTTTTTACAGTAAAAATAATAATTTTTTGAAATTTATAAGATAAAAAACAAAAAAATCTTCATCTTTGAAATTATCTGTTTGTAGATCAAAAGTGCTGTTATATAATTGCACTTCGGTAAAAGGAGAAGCGTATGATTAAAAAAGAAGAAAGAATGGTTGAGTGCCAAGGTACTCGTCATAAAGAGTATGCTGTTATCTTGGCAATGGTAGTGATTGCCTTTGATTTGGTATTTAGAAAAACAACATCAACACCTTTATTGGTATTGATTAATTTAGTTTCTTTGGGAGCTATTTTATATAGTGCTTTTAGTGTTGTGCGTCATGCGGACGTATTTGCTCATAGGCTAGGGGAGCCATATGGTTCTTTAATTTTGAGTTTATCTGTTGTGATTTTAGAGGTAAGTTTAATTACTGCTGTAATGACATCAGGTGTATCTGCTGCAGAGAATGGTGGTGTGAGTCCATATGCAACATTAATGCGAGATACTTTATATTCTTTAATTATGTTGGTGATCAGTGGTTTTGTTGGTGTTTCTTTGCTTTTAGGTTGGCGTAAATTTAGGACGCAACATGTCAATTTAGCAGGTGTTACACAATATTTAACGGCTATTATTCCTTTGGTATTTATCGTTTTGATTTTACCAAGCGTATTACCGGGGAATGATACTTTGCCTAAAGGTTCTTATTCTACTGGGCAATTATTTGTGGTGGCTTTTTTATCAGCTGTTTTATACGCAGTATTTTTGATTATTCAAACAAAAACACATCAAAATATATTTATTTATGAGCATGAAGATCAGGATGAAGATCATGAAGGTGTGCCATCACCAAGATCAAATTTATGGCACGGTGTTTGGTTGATTATTCACTTAATTTCTGTAGTTGCTATCACTAAAGTAGATTCAATGCCATTGGAGACATTGCTTGGTAATTTAAATGCACCACAAGCTTTAACGGGTTTGATTGTAGCAATTTTAATTTTTGCTCCAGAAGGTTTGGGTGCGATTCGTGCTGTATTAGCAAATGATTTGCAGCGGGCAATTAATATGTATTTTGGATCAGTCTTGGCAACTATTTCATTGACTGTACCGGCGGTAGTTATCATTTCTGTGTTAACCAATAATACGATTGTATTAGGTTTGGAAATGGTGGATATGATGCTTTTAGTAGGGATTTTTATGCTATGTCAAGCGACATTTGCTAGTGGTCGTACTAATCAAGTGGATGGTGTTGCTCATCTTGTGATTTTTGGTGCATATCTCATGATGGTGATGAGTTAAGAGCATTGGAATGAGATATTGAGCTGCAGTGAGTTTTAACTGGAATTTAGTGATATTTTTGGAAGTGGTTTTACTATAATAATAAAAAGCGATCTTTATAGATCGCTTTTGTATTTAATGATTTAAAAGTTTCTAGTTATGCATCTTTAGAGGCACGAGAGAAACGTTTACGATCATTTTCTGTTAAATGTTTTTTACGTAAACGAATTGATTTTGGAGTAACTTCAACCAATTCATCATCATCAATGAATTCGATAGCTTGTTCTAGTGTCATACGAATTGGCGGTGTTAATGTTAAGGCTTCATCGGTACCAGATGCACGCATGTTTGTTAATTGCTTAGCTTTTAAAGGGTTGACAGTTAAGTCATTATCACGTGAGTGAATGCCGATTAATTGACCTTCATATACTTCTTCAGCATGACCAATGAATAAACGACCACGATCTTGTAAGTTGAATAGTGAATATGCAGATGCTTTACCAGTGCCAATTGAAATTAATACACCATTCAGGCGTTGGCCAACTTCTCCTTTTTTGAAAGGACCATAATGATCATAGTTATGGAACATTAAGCCGGTACCGCTCGTTAATGTCATAAATTCTGTTTGGAAACCGATCAAGCCACGTGATGGGATGATGTATTCAATGCGAATACGGCCTTTACCATCAGGAACCATATTTGTTAACTCACCGAAGCGAATTCCCATTTGTTCCATGATTTTACCCTGATGATCTTCTTCAATATCAAATGTCAAAGTTTCATAAGGTTCCAATTTTACACCATTTTCCTCTCTGAAGATTACTTCAGGACGACCAACGGCCATTTCAAAGCCTTCACGACGCATTGTTTCAATTAAGATCGATAAATGAAGTTCGCCACGACCAGAAATTTTGAAACGATCAGGGTCTTCAGTATCTTCAACGCGCAATGCTACGTTGTGTAATAATTCTTTTTCTAAACGCTCTTTGATTTGGCGAGAAGTAACAAATTTGCCTTCTTTACCAGCAAATGGAGAAGTATTCACTTGTACTGACATAGAAACTGTTGGTTCATCAACTGTCAATGGTGGTAATGCTTCTGGTGCAGCTGGATCACATAATGTATCTGAGATGAATAATGGATCAATACCTGTAAAGCAGATGATATCACCAGCTTGTGCTGATTCAAATTCAATACGATCTAAGCCATGGAAGCCCAAGATTTTTTGGATTTTACCATTACGCTTTTTGCCTTCGCGGTCAATGATCGTCACTTGTGAGTTAGTTTTGATTTGACCACGTTGAATGCGGCCAACACCAATTAAACCAACATAAGAGTTATAGTCTAATGAAGATACTTGTAATTGGAATGGCGCATCAATTTCAACATTAGGTGCATCTACGTGTTTAACGATTGCTTCGAATAAAGCGGTCATGTCGCCTTCGCGTACATCAGGCGTTTCGCCTGAGAAGCCACTTAAACCTGAAGCATAGATTACAGGGAAATCTAATTGCTCTTCAGTTGCTCCTAATTTATCAAATAAATCAAATGTTTGATCTAAAACCCAATCAGGACGAGCACCTGGGCGATCGATTTTATTGATGACAACAATTGGTTTAAAGCCCATCGCAAATGCTTTTTGTGTAACAAAACGAGTTTGAGGCATTGGGCCTTCAACAGCATCAACGAGTAGTAATACAGAATCAACCATTGATAGTACACGCTCAACTTCTCCGCCAAAGTCAGCATGCCCAGGAGTATCTACGATGTTAATACGGTAGTCATTCCAATTAATGGCAGTGTTTTTAGCTAGAATCGTGATACCACGCTCTTTTTCAATAGCGCCAGAATCCATAACGCGATCAGCAACTTGTGCTCTTGGATCAAACGTTCCAGATTGTTTAAGAAGTTGGTTAACGAGTGTTGTTTTGCCATGGTCAACATGGGCAATAATCGCAATATTGCGTAATTTTTCGATCACTTGAGTAAGTCCTTATTCAGTGAATAGTTATGAAAAAATGAGACCGCACATTTTAGCATATTTTCTGATCAACCTGTCAATTTTTCCACGATATGTAAAGAAAAATAAATGGCTGTGTTTGAGGTGTAAAATACTACTAAATCGGGGTATACTTAACTATAAGTGGAATGATTCCAGTTGTAGAAGTTGGTCTCAACAAAGGAGGGAATGATGGATGAAGAGTAAATGTTTATGAGTCAATTAAAATACCAAAATTAAAAAAGCCTCATAAGATTATGAGGCTTTTTGAAACATTCTAATTCAATATAAATATTGTATTAGTATAAACGCTTACGATGAATTGAATCACGCATGATACGCTTATAATGGCGTTTCTGAGCAGCAGCAGCCTTGCGCTTACGCTCTTGCGTTGGTTTTTCATAGAATTCACGTGCACGAACGTCTGCAATTACGCCAGCTTTTTCACAAGCACGCTTAAAACGACGCAGAGCAACGTCAAAAGGTTCATTATCACGAATCTTGACGGAAGGCATTAAACATCACCCCAATTTAATAAAGTAAGTATAAAAACATTTTTTGTTATTCAAAAGATACAAAAAACACCAAGCAAAAATTATACACTAATTTCTTGTAAAGTAAAAAGATTACTTTAGATCTGTAGTGCTGATCTTAGATTAAGGCTGGAAAATGACATTTATTTACCCAATATTTACGTTTTATTGAATGATTTTGCATTGAAAAACTTACAATAATCACAATTATTATGAATGTTATTTAAAAAATAAGTTAAGGAGCAAATATATGAAAAGTGCTTGGATGAAAAGTGTGCAATCCGGTGTGATTGCTTCTTTATTGTTAGTGAATGTAGTCGCTGCACAAACTTTGCCAGACTGGAGTGGTTTGTTTGAACAGAATAAATCATCTGTTGTAAGCATTACAGTGAAAGGAAAAGAAGAAGTACCTGAAATGAGAGGCTTTCCATTTTGGGATGATCACGATCCATTTCAGTTCTTTTTTGGTGAGCCGCGTCAAAAGCAATATAAACCTCGTGAACGAGTTATTCAAGGTGGTGGCTCAGGGTTTATTGTGGACAAAGATGGAATTATTGTGACTAATGCTCATGTTGTTGGTAAAGCTGATGAAATACTCGTGCAATTGGCTGACCGCCGCGAACTACCGGCAAAGTTAATCGGTAAAGATGATCGTTCGGATGTGGCTGTTTTACAAATTGATGCAAAAAGTCTGCCTGCTGTCAAAATTGCGGATGTTAATGATTTAAAAGTAGGGCAATGGGTAATGGCTGTAGGTTCACCATTTGGATTGGATTATACAGCAACGCAAGGAATTATTAGCTCTTTAGGACGTAATTTGCCAAGTGATAATTATACGCCCTTTATTCAAACGGATGCTGCTGTAAATCCAGGTAACTCAGGTGGTCCATTATTTAATACAAAAGGTGAGGTTATCGGGATTAATTCACAAATTTATACAAGTACAGGTAGTTATGCTGGCGTGAGTTTTGCGATTCCTATTGATTTGGCGATGGATGTTGTCGATCAATTAAAATCTAATGGTAAAGTGGTTCGTGGTTGGTTAGGTGTACAAATTCAAGATGTGAGTGCTGATTTGGCTAAAACATTTAAATTAGATAAGCCACAAGGTGCATTAGTTTCTAGTATTGTGCCCAATGGTCCTGCTTCTAAATCTGATTTGAAAGTCGGTGATTTAATTTTAGCATTCAATGGTAAAATTATTGAAAAATCAAGCGAGTTGCCTGTATTGGTTAGTAGAGCAAAAGTGAATGATAAGGCTGAATTAGAAGTTTTACGTAATGGTAAAAAACAGGTAATTAAAGTTGAAATTAAAGCCATTGATGGTGAGCAATTAGCAGGTCAATCACAAGATGCGACAAATAACCTATTAGGACTAGTTGTGGATGAAATGCCTCAGGAAAGTGGTCGTAAAGGCGTGGTGGTAAGTTTAGTTTCTGAAGGACCTTCTGCCAATATCGGTATTATGCGTGGCGATGTTATTTTGCAGGTTAATGGTAATGATATCCATTCATTGGCAGATTTTAATCAGGTGATCACGCAGTTGAAATCTGGTGAGGTTGTACGATTATTGATTCAACGCGGATCAAATGCATACTTTGTTGCTGTACCATTGAAAGATAATAAAAAATAAGATTAGATAAAAAATGCCCCGTAAGGGGCTTTTTTGTTGGCTATAATAAATATTTTAATTCACTAGGTAGTATGTTATGGCTAAGGTAAAAATTGATAAAACTAATGCAATGCGAGCATTGGATCAGTTGAAATTAGAATATGAAGCTCTGAGTTATCCGTGTACTGGTGATGAGGTTTTAGGTGGCATAGAGGTTGCTGAGTTGATTGGTGAGTCAGCTTCAGTTGTATTTAAAACGTTGGTAACGCATAGTGATAATAAAGATTTTGTGGTTGCAGTGATACCAAGTGATGAACATTTATCTTTGAAAAAACTTGCAAAAATTAGTGGGCATAAAAAAATAGAGATGATTCCTGTTGCTAAAATTGAAGCGTTGACAGGTTATATTCGCGGTGGTTGTTCGCCGATTAAAATGAAAAAAATATTTCCAACTTTTATTTCAGATAAAGCGAAATATTTGCCATATATTATTATTTCAGCGGGTAAGCGTGGTGCACAAATTAAGATAGCACCTGAAAACCTGCAGAAAGCAATCCATTATCAGTTTGCGGATATCTCAGATGTAGAAGAAGTAGAAGTCTGATTTATGATATGATCGCTTCTTTTAATTTTTAGGATTTTGAGCAAATATGGCAAAGCGTAAACAGAAATTTTCACAAGAACCATTTGAAGTTGCAATAACTGATATTACACATGATGGCCGTGGTGTTGCTCATGTGGATGGGAAAGTTGTGTTTGTGCATGGCGCTTTGCCAGATGAAGTTGTGATGGCTCAATATGTGAAAACTCGTAAAGACTATGACGAAGCTAAAACGGTAGATGTATTGACAGCATCTAATGATCGTGTGGAACCAATTTGTGAGTCATTTGGTATTTGTGGTGGCTGTTCTTTGCAGCATTTAGCTCCTGAAAAACAGATCTATTTCAAGGCTAAACAGTTAGCTTCAAATTTAAGAAAACAAGCCAAGTTAAGTTTCGATGTGGACGCACAAATGCCAGCCTTGCGCTCACCGAGTGAGGGTTATCGTTTCAAAGGGCGATTGGGCGTTAAATATGTAGCAAAAAAAGAAAAAGTATTAGTAGGTTTTCGTGAAAAATTTGCACCATTCATTGTAGATATGGATCGTTGTCCAGTCTTAGAAGCGCGTGTTGGCAATTTATTGCCTCAGTTATCAGAATTGATTGGCAGCTTAACTTTGTTGGATAAAATTCCACAAATCGAATTGGCGATTGGTTCAGATCAAGTGGCATTGAGCTTTCGCGTTTTAGAAGAACCAACAGAAGATGATTTAGCCAAATTCAAAGCTTTTGGCGTTGAACATAATATTTTGATCTATCTTCAGCCTAAAAATGAAGCTTCTACATTCTTGTTAAGTGAGGTGGAAGATACGGAAGATTTATTGAATTATCGCTTAATGGATCGTTTGACAATGGCATTTAAGCCATACCATTTCACTCAAGTGAATCCTGTAATCAATGAGCAGATGATCGCTCAAGCTTTGAAGTTATTGAATATTCAAAAAGATGAAAAAGTTTTGGATCTATTTTGTGGCTTAGGTAACTTCACTTTACCATTGGCGTTAGAAGCAGGTTCTGTGATTGGCGTTGAAGGTGATAAAAGCTTAACAGAATGGGCAGCTAAGAATGCAGCGCGCAATGGTTTAGATAATGTTGAATTTTATTGTACGGATTTAACACAAAACCAAGATAATGCTGATTGGATGCAGTTAAAATATGATGCTATTTTAGTGGATCCACCAAGATCAGGTGCATTAGAAATGATGGCGTATTTAGGTAAATTAGCACCAAAGCGTATTTTGTATGTTTCTTGTCATCCCGCAACTTTGGCTCGCGACTTAGCAGAATTAGTTCAATATGGTTATGAAGTAACAGATGCGGGTGTGATGGATATGTTCCCACATACTGCACATGTGGAATCCATGGCATTCTTAGTGAAGAAAGATTAATCATAATGTATTAATAATAAATTATTAAGGATAATATTATGACAATAAAAGTGATTGGCTTTGATTTAGATGGCACATTGGTAGATAGCGCACTAGGATTAGCAAATACTGTTGATAATATGTGCGAGCGTTTAGGCTTACCTAAACCAGGTAAAGCACTAGTCACAACTTGGATTGGTAATGGTATTGAGGTTTTATTAGATCGTGCTTTATTGTGGGCAGATGCGCCAAAAGATACTGAATATCGCCAAAATGCTATGGTTATATTATCCAAATGTTATCAAGATGAATTATTATCAGGTAGCCCATTGTTTCCTGATGTCAAAGAAACATTAGAGCAATTATATTCAGAAGGACATCAATTAGTATTGATTACCAATAAACCTTCTAAATTTGTACCTGATTTAATGGACTATTTAGGAATTAGCCATTTATTTTCAATGATGTTAGGGGCTAGTGATTCTGTGAAAATCAAACCTCATCCCACGCCAATCTTTAAAGTTTTGGGTGAGTTGGGTGTGATGCAATCTGAATTTGTTTTTGTGGGCGATTCTCGCAATGATATTTTGGCTGCAAAAAATGCAGGTGTTACATCTATTGCATTAACGTATGGATATAATTATGGTGAGCCAATTTCTAATGAATCACCAGATTATATTATTCATAATTTTGCAGAGTTATTACCATTAATTCATCAATTAAAGGATTAATATGAGTTTTAAAAATTTATTGGTTTATCGCTTTGAAGAGCCAATTAAAGATAGCTTATCAACGGTTGAAGAAAAATTATCAGAAAAGCCGTTAACCGCATGTTTAACACAAGAAATGGAAAGTGTTGGTTGGTTGCCTGTATTTAAAGAAGGTAAGCAATATGTTGAAAAGATCAACAATGCGTTATTCTTCCGTTTAGGTATTGAGCAGAAAATCTTGCCAAACTCAGCAGTAAAAACAGCTGTTGATAAAAAGATTGAAGAGAAAGATTTGAAACATGTGAGCCGTTCAGAAATGAAAGAATTACATGAATTGGTCACAAATGAATTATTACCACATGCTTTGGTAAATCGTCATTCAATTTTGGCTTACATTGATTTAGAAAAAAATTGGTTAGTGGTTGATGCAAGCTCGACTAAAAAAGCATCATTGGTGACAAGCCATTTACGTAAAACTTTAGGTAGTTTGCCGATTGTGCCATTAACGCCAGAAAATTCTGTGAATGCTGCTTTAACTCATTGGGCGTTGCATGGTATTCAATCTGATGTTTTATCCATGTTGGATGAAATTGAGTTGAAAGAAGTTAAAGATGAGGGAGGAAATGCTAAGTTTAAAGGCGTTGCGCTCAATTCTAAAGAAGTTCAGGATCCACTCAAAGAGGGTTGGCAAGTGACAAAAGTGATGTTGGAGTATGATGAACAAATATCATTTTCAATGTCCGGTGATTTTATCTTTAAGCGCTTAAAATTTTTGGAACGTTTTGAAGAGAATTTGGAGTCAGAAGATGATCCGTTGTTGCAAATACAAGCTGAATTATATCTAGCGATCGATCTTTATCGTCGTGTGGTACAAAATGTTTATGATCTTACCAATAGTGCAAAATAATATTTAATTAATAGGTTTACAATGTCTGAGAAAAAATATACCGCAAGTTCCATTGAAGTTTTAACGGGGTTAGATCCTGTCAAAAAACGACCAGGCATGTATACAGATACCACAAGACCTAATCATTTGTTGCAAGAAGTGATTGATAACTCTGTGGATGAAGCATTGGCGGGCTTTGCGAATCACATAGTTATTACTTTGTATAAAGATGGTTCTTATGGTGTGCGTGATAATGGCCGTGGTATGCCTGTGGATATTCATCCTGAGCATGGTGTGAGTGGCGTTGAATTAATTTTAACCAAATTGCATGCAGGTGGTAAATTCAATCAGGATGTTTATCACTATTCTGGTGGTTTGCATGGTGTTGGTGTTTCCGTTGTGAATGCTTTGTCTGAACGCTTAGAAGTTACTGTAATTCAACAAGGTTTTCAATATAGGATTGCTTTTGCTCATGGCGATTGCGTAGAGGCTTTGACAAAAGAACCTTATAGCAATAAAAAAGATCAGGGTACAGAAGTTAGATTTTGGGTCAATGGCTCCTATTTTGATCATGATAAAGTCGCGAAAAGCCGCTTAATCCCCTTGTTAAAAGCTAAAGCATTGTTGGCAGCAGGATTAAAAATTACTTTAATTGATGAAAATGTTGCAGAAGGTTCTGAGGATGCACATTTGGAATGGTATTTCCAAGGTGGTATTACAGAATATGTGGAAGATCAATTAAGTGGCGAAGAAATTTTACCAGTTGCACCAATCATTGGTGAGTTTACAGGGGAAACAGAGGAGTTCACTTGGGGGTTGGCTTGGAATAAAGAAGGTTCGCCATCCATGATGGAAAGCTATGCAAACTTAATCCCAACGACTCAAGGCGGTACGCATGTTAACGGTTTGAAAAATGGTTTAACAGAATCAATTCGTGAATTTTGTGATCAACGTAATTTATTGCCAAGAAATTTAAAAATTACACCAGAAGACGTGATGCAGAATTTGAATTACTTGTTATCGCTTAAAATGGTTGAACCACAGTTTGCAAGTCAAACAAAAGAACGTTTAAGTTCTCGACATATTGCTAATATTGTTGCAACAGCAGTGAAAGACTTCTTTACTTTATGGTTGAATAAGCATGTAGAAGAAGGTTTAGAAATTGTTACACTGATCATTGAAAATGCCAATGCACGCGTGAAATCGTCTAAAGCAGTTGTGCGTAAGAAAATCTCTCAAGGGCCGAAATTACCAGGAAAGTTAGCAGATTGTATTAGTAATGATGTCAATTTAACTGAATTGTTCTTAGTGGAAGGGGATTCCGCAGGTGGTTCCGCTAAGCAAGCGCGTGATAAAGAAGTGCAAGCAATTATGGCGCTTCGTGGGAAAATTCTGAATACGTGGGAAGTGGATTCTAGTCAAATTCTATCATCACAAGAAATTAATGATATTTCGATCGCGATTGGTGTTGATCCTGCGAGTGATAATTTGGATGGATTACGTTATGGTAAGATTTGTATTTTAGCGGATGCTGACTCAGATGGTTTGCATATTGCTACGCTTTTATGTGCGCTCTTTTTAAGACATTTTAGACCTTTAGTTGAAGGAGGGCATGTTTTTGTTGCTGTACCACCGCTTTACCGAATTGATATTGGTAAAGAGATTTATTATGCTCTGGATGAATATGAAAAAAATGAAACTATAAAAAAATATAGTCATAGTAAAAAAAATATCTCAGTGACTAGATTTAAAGGTTTGGGAGAAATGAATCCTATTCAGTTGCGAGAGACAACAATGGCGCAAGATACTAGGCGGTTAGTACAATTGACTATTGATGACTCTGATATAAATCAAGTGTTTGATCGTTTGCTCAATAAGAAAATGAGTGCTAAACGTAAAGAATGGATTGAAATTCAAGAGTTTAATGATGTCGTAGTGTAAATTTATAAATTGATTTTATAAATCACTACTAGTAAACTTGCGTGATTAATTCTATAAAAATTAATTGAGGATAATAATTATGGCTAAAAAGCCTAGCGTATGTATCGGAATAGACATTGGCGCTTATTCTATAAAAATTGCTGAAGTACAAAAAAAAGGTAGAGATTATATTCTGACACGTGGGTTGGTTTTTAATTGCGAAGGTGACTGGAAAGATGGTTTACCTACAGAGATTGATGTTGCGGGTATCAGCTTGAATAAGGCAATTGCAGCTTTCGGTGGATGTAAGGAAGCAACTTTAGCAATTCCTACATCTACAGCGATGGTGAGATCTATCCCTATGGAATCTAAGTTAAAATCTGATGAGTTATGGAAAACTATTGAGGCAAACGTATCTCAGTATTTTCCATTTTCTGCTGAAGAGGTATTCATCGATTTTGTACCCATTAAACCTTCCTTAACACTTGCTGATCATACAGATACATTAATTGTTGCAACTCAAAAAGAGTTTGTCAGCCAAAGAGAAATTTGTGCAGATATTGCAGGGATTAAAGTGAATGCTGTGGATATTAATATCTATGGTGTTCTTAATTTGTTGCATTTACAGGATGTGTTCAATAGTTTGTCAGATTATGATGCTGTTATGGTTTTTGATATTGGTTTGCTTCAATCAAGCTTAAATGTTGTTACTGGCGATCAATCTGTTTATGTGCGTGAAGTACCCATTGGTGGTGAGCGTTTAACTCAAATTATTTCAGATAGGCAAGGCATTTCTTTATCTGATGCTGAAAAACTTAAATTGTCCCAGCCTGAAGCAATTCATGAAAGTATAGAGCAATTTGTTGCTGAGATGAATATGCAATTACAATCAGCAATTGATGTATATATTTCCAATAACCCTCAGATCACTGCTCATGCGATGTATATCGTGGGGGGAACGGCATGTTATGGTGAAATAGAGAGTGCTTTTAAGTCTCAACTAGGTGAAATGAATGTTGTAAGCTTAACACCAGAAGCATTATTTGAGGTTGAGCCGAAAGTATATTCTAAATTAAATGATGCCAGTATTCATAGTTTAACAACAGCGGCAGGTTTAGCAGTGAGAGGATTATTATAAATGATCGTAAAAATAAACTTATTACCATGGCGTGATGAACTTAAGATTCAAGAAGAAAATAAAGTTAAACGCGTTTTAGCTTTAAGTTGTTTGTTCGGTGCTATTTTAGCCGGTATTTTAGTCTTTTTAGTGCAAGAAGAGTTAGATACACGACAATTAAGACTTAATATTATTAATGCAGAGTTTACACAGCTTGGGAATGTTGAAGCTCAAATGAATGAGCGAAAAAGTCAAACGGAACGTTTAAAACAACAATTAGGTGTATTACAAAAATTATCTGCTCAGCGTTCAGAAGTGGTCAGTTTGATGGAAAAATTTTCTTCAGTGACACCTCAAGACGCATTCATTATCTCTTTAGCTTTTACATTGGATAATATCAGCTTTAATGCCTTAGCTAAGGATAGGGATGTGTTAGCTGTCCATTTAGATAGTTTAGATAATTATATCGGACCTGCACCGATACCGCCTCACCTAGAGGTTTTGATGGATGGTAATAGAGTTGTATCCTATAGCGTAGAAGTGAAAACTGAACAAAATAAAGGAGCTAAATAATGAATATTAATTTAGATTTTAATGAATTAATGACAATTGAATATTTAGCGAAACAGCCAACTTGGTTGAAGTCAGTTGTTTTTGTAGGTGCTGCAATTGCCACTTTTGTTATTGTATTTTTTGCAGCATTTAAATATTTTGATTTTCCGGCAGAATTCCAATCACAAAAAGATCAAGAGAATCAAAAATTAAAAGAGCTTGCAAGTAAACTTGAATTTAAAGCTTTGGCAGATCGATATTTAGTAGAAATAGAAGAGGTTAATCGTTTATTAGCGGAAGTTCGTAAGAAATTGCCTCGTGACTTAAATGCTGCAAACTTTATTGAACAATTAAATTTGAATGCGCTTCAAGCTGGGATTGATGTAAAAAAATCAGTGCCTTTAGCACCTGTTTCTCAAGGCTTCTATACTAAAATTCCTGTGAGAATTGAAGGGTGTGCAACATATGATCAAATTGGTCAGTTTGTTGCGAATTTATCTGAAATTGAAAGAATTATTACATTAGATAATTTTGGTTTAAATAGTTATGTTCCAAGAGATCAATTGCCTCAAGGATTAGAATCTCTTAAAGGTGTCGCTAATGTAAGCATTCCATCATTTGATTGTGGTGTGTCTGGTCGTCAGGCATTTTCCGCAATGATCGCAACATACAGATATAATTCATAGGGAATATTAGAATGAATAAAAAAATGATTATGAGTATATTGCTAGTCAGTGCAACCTTACAGGGTTGTATGGAGCAATTTGAGCGCTCTATACCTGTAGAAGAGCGAATCATGGAAACTAAGCAAGGTGTTACCCAAAGAGTAAAAACTATCAAAATAGAAAGCGTTGCCAATCAAATTAGTTTAGGTGATACATCTTTGTTTTATCTTCAACAAGGGCGTGATCCTTTTGTTGCAACTGGATTCTTTAAAGGACTATTTAATTATGGTGATTTCAATGTCGTATCGAATTCTAAAGTGCGTTTGAAAGAGGATCCTTCACGTCCTAAGGGGTATCGTCCTGGCCCTTTTGAAAAATATGAATTAAATGGTTTAACAATGATTGGTGTTATGTCGTTGGCTAATGGTGAAACAGCTGCACTGATTGATGTTGGGCAGAATAAGATTATGATGTTAAAAAAAGGTGATTATGTTGGCCGTGATTTTGGTGAAGTTACTGAAATTACAGAAAGATCAGTCTTGATTGATGAAAAATTTGGTTCAACAAATCGAGAAGATGGTAATGCTTGGATTGTTTTGCCAAATAAGATAGATTTAAAAATAAAATAATTGGAGAATATTTATGAGATTAATGCAATGCATGAAAGGCTATCAATTTGGAGTGATTTCTTTAGCCTTATCTTGTTTAATGTTAACAACTGCTAGTGCCCAGAAATTAACAGCCTTAGAGTCTGTCACATTAGCTAATGGTGATGTAGAATTACGTTATCATTTTGATAAAAATATTACTGCTCCAAAATCATTTTATTTAAAAGAAAAAGATTTATTGGTTGTAGACTTTGTATCTACTGGATTCAATCAAGTACTTCAAAATAGAGTGATTAACAATAATGTTGTGAAAGATATCAGTAATCTCTATGCTAATCAAAAAGTACGTTCTACTGTTCAACTTAAATCCAATACCAATTATTCTGTTTCAAATAAGGGCAATGAAGTTGTTGTAACGCTTTCAGCAAATAACCCATACGCTGTTAATCAGCAAGCTTGGGATAATTCTGTTCAATCTAATATTGCCAATGTTGAAGTGCAACAACCTACAAGTAAAGATGTTGGTTTTTATAGAAACTCTCAAGGTGCTGGTGTTGTTGAACTCTTTTTACCTAATGATAAAGCTCAAGTTCAATTAGTGGATGAGCAAACTCGAGGATTGACGCTCTCTGTTCCAGGATCAGCATGGAATAGCGCTCAGATTAGACGTATTGAAGTAACAGATTTTGCAACTCCTGTATCTGCTTTAGAAGTAGTCAATAACAATGGTGTTGCAAGTTTAAAAATTCGTACACAGGCTAATTATGAATATAGTAGTCAGCAGATTGGTTCTAAATATCAATTGATTGTAAAACCTAAAAAACAAGTTGTAGAAACATCTAAAAGTGCTTTAGGTGATAAAGACGTTTTCACAGGGGATTTAATCAGTATTAACTTCCAAGATATAGATGTTCGTGCCATATTACAAATTATTGCGGACTTTACAGGCTTAAATATTGTAGTGAGCGATAGTGTCAATAGTAGAATTACGATTCGCCTTCAAAATGTCCCTTGGGATCAGGCGTTAGATGTTGTTTTACGTTCTAAAGGTTTAGTTAAACAACAGAGTGGTAATGTGGTTTATATTATGCCTGCAAGTGAAGCTAGAACTTTAGATCCTGATTTGATTACAGAAATTATTCAGATCAATAATGCTAAAGCACCAGAAATTGCAGAGGTATTATCTTCATCTAAATCTAGCAATGATGATAATAGACGTAATCAATCTACAGGAATTTCTCAGCATGGTATGTTGACTGTAGATCCAAACCAAAACTTATTGATCGTACGTGATACGCCTGAGCAAATGAAGATTATTCGTGAATTGATCGCACGTTTAGATAGACCATTACGCCAAGTGGTAATTAAAGCTCAAATTGTTGCAACATCAGATGATTTTAATCGTGAATTAGGGGTTAAATGGGGTGTTCAAAATGCTAATAGAGGTACTTGGGGAGATGGTAATGATTTAGGTAATGCAGGACAACAGCCTTCTAAATGGACAGGGTTTACGAATAAAACCAATATTTGGGGTGGTGGTGCTGCTGATTTGAGTGTACAAGGCACAAGCTTAATTGGTTTAAATATTTTGCGTAAAAACTTTATGGCAAATTTAGAATTACAAGCAATGCAAACTGAAGGTAAAGGGGAGGTTTTAGCAAGCCCAACTTTGATGACAACAGATCGTCAGGAAGCCTTTATTAATGAGGGTTCTCAGATTGCTTATAGTACAGTGAGTGAAAATGGTACGAATACTGAGTTTAAAGACGTGTTGATGGAGCTCAAGGTGACACCAAGTATTACACCTGATGATAATATTATAATGGATATTAATATTAAAAAAGATGATCCTGATGGTGCATCGCCAACAGGTGAGTTGATGATTCGTAAACGTGAAATTAAAACTCAAGCAATTGTTCGTGATGGTGAAACTGTTGTTTTAGGTGGTATTTATACAGTGGATTCAGGAGTGGATGTTTCAAAAGTACCATTCTTAGGTGATTTGCCATTTGTTGGTAATTTATTTAAGAATAATAAAGTAAGAAATAAGAAGGCTGAATTAGTTATTTTCTTAACGCCAAATATTGTTAAATAACTATTGCTTCTTGTGGCAAAACCATAGAAACTATTGATCATGAATATGATCAATAGTTTTTTTTTAGTGGGGCCAATGGGAGTTGGTAAAACAACCATTGGACAATTATTAGCCCAAAAATTGGGATATGTTTTTTTAGATAGTGATGTCTGGATTGAGCAACACATGAAGCGATCTATTTCAGATATATTTTCTGAATTAGGTGAAACAGTGTTTCGTGATATAGAATCTGAAACTATTGATACATTAACCTCTCAATCTAAAATTATATTATCTACTGGCGGTGGCGCAGTCCTACGAGATCTGAATCGTGAACGATTAAAAAGACGAGGTACTGTTGTTTTTTTAGATTTATCACCAGAAGAAATTTTTCAGAGAATTCAAGGTGATCAGAGTCGCCCCCTTTTACAAACAGATAATCCATTAGTAACAATGCAGATCATATATAATGCAAGAAAATCATTGTATTTAGATGCTTCTCATTACCATTTATTAGTAGAGAATAGAACTCCTGAGGAGATTTCAGATCTACTAGTTAATTTGTATAATGATGCAAAAATCACTTTACCTGATTGGTGTAAACCTTTAAAGAATTAGATTATGAAAGTTATAGATATTGAATTAGAAGACCGCTCTTACCCCATTTATATTTCTTCTACAAATCAATTTGTAGATCGTTTAGAAGGAAAAGTACGAGGTGATAATGTTTTAATTGTTTCTAATACAACAATAGCACCTTTGTATATGGATTATGTTGCAGGCCTCCTTCCTAATAAACGAGTGGAAACATTAGTTCTAGATGATGGTGAAATTTTTAAAAATAATGATTCGCTTCAAAAAATTATTACTAAATTATTAACATTGAAATATACACGTTCTGCAACATTGATTGCATTAGGTGGCGGTGTGATTGGTGATTTAGTTGGTTTTGCAGCAAGTATTTATCAGCGTGGTATTGATTTTATTCAGTTCCCAACAAGTTTATTGGCACAAGTGGATAGTTCTGTTGGGGGGAAAACCGCAATTAATCATCCCTTGGGTAAGAATATGATTGGGACATTTTATCAGCCAAAAGCTGTATTTATTAATGTAGATGTTTTGGATACGTTACCAAGAAGAGAGTTCATTAGTGGGTTAGCTGAGGTCATTAAATATGGCTTGATTCGTGATCAAGAATTTTTTTATTGGTTAAAAGCAAATAAAGATGCCATTTTAATGCGTGATAAAAGTGTGAT
>NZ_MVDO01000033.1 GCF_002006755.1 Wohlfahrtiimonas larvae
GAGAGTTCATTAGTGGGTTAGCTGAGGTCATTAAATATGGCTTGATTCGTGATCAAGAATTTTTTTATTGGTTAAAAGCAAATAAAGATGCCATTTTAATGCGTGATAAAAGTGTGATTAAGGAATTGGTTGCACGATCTTGTCAGAATAAAAAAGAAATTGTCATGGAGGATGAATTCGAACAAGGTAATCGAGCTTTGTTAAATCTAGGGCATACTTTTGGGCATGCCATTGAAAAAAACATGGGTTATAAAGGGATATTGCATGGTGAAGCGGTTGCTGTTGGCGTTAGGATGGCCGCAATTGTTTCTACAAAGATGGGGTTGATGAGTGTTGATCAGCAATGTGAAATTGAAGAAATGTTAAAAGCATTTTTGTTGCCAATAACTATGAAACAACATTTCTCATTTGAAAATATGTGGGATGCTATGCTACTTGATAAAAAAAATACATCGACAGATATTCGCTATATATTATTATCTGATATTGGACATGGTATTGTGATTGGAAATGTTCCTAAGGAGTACATTGAAGAAGCTTTTACAATGACTATGATAAAGGATGAATAATACTTTTGAAATTAGATCGATTACCATGGATAGATGTTACTCCGTATGATCATATTTTAAGTAGCTTGATCAGTTTATGTCAAAAAACTGATGTTAGCCTGATTTCCGTACAAGGGCCAAATGGATCAGGCAAAAGTAGAATCTTA
This sequence comes from Wohlfahrtiimonas larvae, assembly GCF_002006755.1. GTDB lineage: Bacteria > Pseudomonadota > Gammaproteobacteria > Cardiobacteriales > Wohlfahrtiimonadaceae > Wohlfahrtiimonas > Wohlfahrtiimonas larvae. Next base: position 716 of record NZ_MVDO01000033.1, read on the forward strand.
AGAGAAGTTGTTTCAGTCTTATCTGAAGATGATAATGTCGGTGCTATCGCATTCAATGGACATGATGGGAGTATTCTTTACAGCCATGGTGCCACTCTTCAGATTTCATCGATATTTAAAAGCCAAGAGCGTAGAACTCGTTTTAGTTTAGCTTTAGAAACAGTTTTAGAAGATAAAGAGCATTTGTATATGCTGATTGACGATGTCGAAGCATTACCGGATGATATTATTGGAGACATCATCAATATATTGACAGAATCTGACTTTTACGATGGCCGAGTCACGCTTGTAACTTTTATGGGCGTAGCACCTATTTATCTAGCTGCTCGTCAATTGTTAAAAGATGCTCAGATGGTAACTTTGCCGAGTATGTCAATTATGCAAGCTAAGCAATTCATTGATAAAGTTTACCATTATACTCATCAGACAAAAAATTTGAGTATGTCAGAAGTCAATCATCTGCATAGCTTATCATATGGTTATGCGGGTCGTTTAATTAAACTATTAGAGCAATATTTAATCAACCCTCAGCAAGTCAAGTCTTCTGCAATCTGGTGGATCGTTGGTGTAGTATTATCTTTGCCATTAATAGGTGTATTTTTGTGGTTTCAATATGAGGTTAATGATGTTGTACCTCATCAGGAAATAGTATTAGAACCTAGAATAACATCAGAGCCAATACCTATAAGGAAAGAGGTTATTCCTGTGAAGGTAGTTCAACCCATTCAGGAACAGATATTTGTAGGGCCGATATTTATGGTACAAAAATCTAGCTTGATTGACTCTGCGAGTATAGATGTTGATGAAAAACCAATATTAAGTTATGTGATAGAATTAGCAAGGGATCGGTCGAAAGAGCAATTGGTACGAAAGTTGCAGGGGCGATCTATTCCTGGAAAGGCGCAGTTTATTAAGATTGAATCTCAAGGCTCTAACATTTGGGTTGCATATATTGGTCCGTATGGTAGCAAAGCACAGGCTCAACAGGGAAAAGAGAAATTGCCCGCAAGTTTGCAGAGCTTACCTTTGAAAGTTAGAAAGGAATTTTAAAATGGGTAGACGTAACGATCATTCTCGTGACGAATTGAAAGAAATGATTATTGTTGCCGCTGAAAAAATTTTGGTTGAAGAAGGGTATGGCAAACTCACGACACGAAGAATTGCAAAAGAGATAGGGTATACGGTTGGTTCATTGTATATGGTCATTAAAAATGTTGATGATTTAATGCTTTTGTTAAATGCACGAACTTTACAATTACTGTTAGCTAAAATAGAAGGGGATTTAACTGAACGTGATCTTCTCAAACCTTATGATGCATTGATGCAAATTGCTGTCAGTTATGTGGATTTTGCTTTTGAACATAAAGAAAAATGGCAGGCTATTTTTATGCATAGAGTAACTGATTCTGCGCTGTTAACTGAAGAATATTTCATACATATCAGAAATCTTTTTAAAGTCATTAGCTATCAATTATCTTTATTGGCACCTAAATCAAATGAAGATGAATTAGAATTATTAACTCGAGGATTATGGGGAGCTGTGCATGGTGTAACAATGTTGAGTCTCGATCATAAGTTTAGTATTGGTTCACGAATGGAATATGATACCAAGCGTGTTGTTGAAGGCGTTGTGAGTAACGCACTTTATGGGATTCAGAATAGATCATAAGTATGGCAATTTTAACATTACATAATATTTCATTAGCATTTGGCGATCGTCCTCTTTTAAAAGATCTTGATTTTACTTTAGATAAAGGTGATCGAGTTGCATTGATTGGTAGAAATGGTGAAGGTAAAAGTTCATTATTGAAAGTAATTTTGGGTGATGTTGTCCCCGATGATGGCGAGATTATTATTGATAGAGGTTATAGAATCTCTTCACTGTCGCAAGATATTCCAAGGGATTTAACGCAAACAGTTTATGATGTTGTTGCGGAGGGCTTACCAGAAGTTGGAGAAAAGCTTGTTCAATATCACCAGCTGTTATTGCAACCAGAAGCGCAGATGGATTTGGCTAAGCTTAGCCGACTACAGCAAGAGATTGAGGCTGTTGATGGTTGGTCATTAGATCAAAAAGTGATGACAATTATTACTCAGCTAGCACTTCCAAAAGACGAAGTGATTGCTAATTTATCAGGTGGGTGGATTCGTCGAGTTTTATTAGGTAAGGCATTGGTGTCTGAACCTGATTTATTATTATTAGATGAGCCAACGAACCACCTAGATATCGATGCAATTTTATGGTTAGAAGAAATGCTCTTGAAAAATTATTCAGGAGCATTGTTATTCATCACCCATGATCGTCAATTTTTAGAGAAAATTGCCAATAAAATTATTGAACTCGATCGTGGTATTTTGTCTGAATTTCCTGGTGATTATCAAAATTATCAGCGTCGTAAAGAAGAAATGGCGCATGCTGAATCACAAGAGCGTGCTTTGTTTGATAAACGTTTGGCGGAAGAAGAAGTGTGGATTCGCCAAGGTATTAAGGCAAGAAGAACACGTAACGAAGGTCGTGTGCGCGCTTTAAAAGCAATGCGAGAGCAGTATAAGGAGCGAATTTCAAAGCAAGGTATTGCTAAGCTGAATTTTGAAGAGGGTAAAGAATCAGGCAAACGAGTCATCAGTGCTGAGAATCTATCTTATAGTATTGATGGTAAAAACATTATTCATGATTTTAGTATTACTTTAATGCGTGGTGATCGCATCGGGTTAATCGGTGCAAATGGTGCAGGTAAATCAACATTATTGAAGTTATTATTTCAACAGCTTGAGCCTCAGTCAGGTAAAGTTGAAATTGGCACAAAATTAGAAATTGCTTATTTTGATCAGTTACGTTCAGTGTTAGATTTAGAAAAAAGTGTTATTGATAATGTTTCTGAAGGTAGTGATTTTATAGAAATTAATGGTAAAAAGCAGCATATTATCGGCTGGCTACAGGATTTTATGTTTACACCAGAAAAAGCACGCAGCCCTGTTAAGGCTTTATCTGGCGGTGAGCGTAATCGACTGTTATTGGCTAAATTATTTGCCAAACCTGCTAATGTGATTGTGCTCGATGAACCAACGAACGATTTAGATATTGAAACTTTAGAAGTATTAGAAGAGTTGTTGTTAGGATTTGAAGGTACGTTATTGATCGTTTCTCATGACCGTGCTTTTATCGATAAAACGGTGACATCTACTTTGGTTTTTGAAGGCAATGGTCACATTAGCCAATATGTTGGCGGATATACTGATTGGCTAGACAGTATTGAAAGTCGTAAATATTTTGCAAATACAGAAGTACAGCAACAAAAAAATATTGAAAAAAAAGCACCTGCTGTTGAGAAAAAGATAGCAGAAAGTGAAACAAAGACTCAAAAGATTAAGCTTTCCTATAAAGAAACACGAGAGTTAGAGTCTTTGCCAAAATTATTGGAAACACTAGAGCAAGAGATTGATGCATTATCACAGCAAACTCAAAATGTTGATTTTTATCAACAAAACCATCAGGAGCAAACTAAGGTTTTAGATGAGTTAGCACAAAAAAATGAAGCATTAGAAGAAGCATTTATGCGATGGGAAGAACTTGAGCAAAAACGATCACAAATGTAATCGTATTGCTTTTAGGTTTATTTGTGTATAGTATCTTGAACTACAGATAACATACAAGTTACGAATTGTGACAGGAGGATGAAATGAGCAGTAATTTAAAAGAACAAGCAGTTAGCAAGATTCGTTTCAAAGATTTCCAAGATAAGATTGTATCTGCAGATGAAGCAGCATCTTGGATTGAAGATGGTATGACGCTGGGAATGAGTGGTTTCACATTGTTTGGTGAGCCAAAAGTATTTCCTGGTGCGTTAGCAAAACGTGCTAATGAGCATAAAATTAAAGTTAATGTTTATACAGGTGCCTCGATGGGGCCTGATGCCGATGGTGTTTTAGCTGAAAATAAAGCAATTAATTTGCGTTTGCCTTACCAAGGTAATCCAAGCCTGCGTAAAGAGATTAATAGTGGTGAAGCTAAATATATTGATCAGCATTTATCTCATACAGCAGAACAAATTCGTCAAGGTGTTTTAGGTGAAATTGATTTTGCAATCATTGAAGCTGCTGCAATTACAGAAGATGGACAGATTATTCCAACAGGTTCTGTTGGTAACTCACCAATCTTTGTTGAAAAAGCAAAAAATGTGATCATTGAATTAAACGTAAGTGCACCAGCGGCATATGAAGGTATTCATGACGTTTATATTCCTAAAGATCAAGGCGAGAATTTGCGTGATGCAATTCCTGTATATGATATTAGCCAGCGCATTGGTTCAATTGGTATTAAAGTTGACCCTGCTAAAGTTCGCGGTATTGTTTTATCAGATCGTCCTGATATTCCATCTCCATTATTTGAACCTAATGAAGAAACACAAAAAATTGCTGATAATTTATTAGCATTCTTGGAAAAAGAGGTGGAAGAAGGTCGTTTAACAGAAAAATTAGCACCATTACAATCAGGTGTTGGTTCTGTTGCAAATGCAGTATTGAGCGGTATGGCTAAGTCTAAGTTTAAGGATATTACTGTTGCATCAGAGGTATTGCAAGATGGTATTTTTGACTTAATCGATGCTGGTGTTGTGAAATTTGCCGCTGCAACTGCATTCTCATTGTCAGCTAAACGTGTTGCAACATTAGCAGAAGATTTAGAACGTTATAAGGGTAAAGTAATTTTCAGACCGCAAGAAATTACAAACCATCCTGAAGTGATTCGTCGTGTTGGTGTGATTTCTTTCAATACAGCTTTAGAAGCTGATATTTACGGTAACATTAACTCAACACACGTTAATGGTACTCACATGATGAATGGTATTGGTGGTTCTGGTGACTTTGCACGTAATGCTCGTATTACAATCTTTGTGACGACATCAACTGCGAAAGGTGGGGATATCTCTGCTATCGTACCATTTGTTACGCATGTGGACCATGCTAACCATGATGTTGATGTCATTGTTACTGAACAAGGGTATGCAGATTTGCGTGGTAAAGCACCAAGAGAGATTGCTCAAATTATCATTGATAACTGTGTTCATCCTAAGTTTAAAGAGCAAGCAAGAGATTATATTAAGCGTGCTAATGAAAAAGGTGGCCAAACACCTCATATCCTTTCAGAAGCATTTTCATGGCATGAACATTATGCTAAACATGGAACAATGCTCTTGAGCGAAAAAAAGAAATAACTGAAACAACATTTATCTAATTAAAAATAAACCCTGTCATTTGCAGGGTTTATTTTTGAGTATAAATTTTGAAAGTTATATTTACATTGTTTTATAAAGTGCTTCAGCTTCTTTTACTTTTTCTGGGCTTGGCATTCTGCGAATTGATGTATACGCAATAATTTTTCCATCTTGATCAAAAGAAGGAACGACAGTTGCATAAACCCAATAATAGCTACCATTTTTACATAAATTCTTCACATAACCATACCAAGTTTTACCAGCCTGGATTGTGTCCCACATATCTTTAAATGCAGCCTTGGGCATGTCAGGATGTCGTAAAATACTCTGTGGTTGTCCGATTAACTCTTCTTTGGTATAACCAGAGATATCGACAAAAGCCTTGTTTGCGTGTAATAAAATTCCTGTGGTATCTGTATAGGATACAATTAAACGCCCGATGGGATACTCAGTTTCTTGATCTGTTACAGTTACAGTGCGTGTTGAACCATCATATAAATGTAATTCGACTTCGCGAGAACTAGTCATTAGTTTTCTCCTAGTTTTGCAAAAATTAAAAATGTTTATAAGTTTATTGAATATGATTTATATACCTATTCACTCATGCTTTTATTATACGATAAAGTAAATAAACATAAACTGAGAATTGTAAATGTTTTAGGTATAATTGATCATTCAAATGATTATGTGGGTTAGTTATGAACATAAAAGAACGTGCAATAGCACAAGCTCAACGAGTTTTAGAGATAGAGGCAGAGGCTGTTGTTTCATTAAAAGAAAAGATTGATGATAATTTTTATGAAATTTGTGAATTATTAAAACAATGCACAGGCCGTATTGTTGTGACGGGAATGGGTAAGTCTGGTCATATTGGTCATAAAATTGCTGCAACGCTTGCAAGTACTGGTACACCATCATTTTTTATGCATCCTGCTGAGGCTAGTCATGGTGATTTAGGAATGATTACCAAAGAAGATGTTGTCTTAGCTCTGTCTAACTCAGGCGAAACAGATGAGCTGATTGCTATTATTCCCATTTTAATTCGACAAGGGACATCTGTTGTTTCTATTACAGGGAATGACCAATCAACTTTAGCAAAAAATTCTAGTTTCCATTTATTGGCAAAAGTTAAAGAAGAAGCTTGTCCTTTAAATTTAGCACCAACATCTTCTACAACTGCTGCATTGGCATTAGGCGATGCCATTGCCGTAACATTGATGGAAATGCGTGGTTTTACATCGGATGATTTTGCCCGTTCACATCCCGGGGGGAAATTAGGCCGCCGTTTATTATTGCGCGTTCAAGATATTATGGCACCTTATGAGGAGATTGCTGAAGTTTCTGAGGAGCATCATTTAACAGATGCGCTATTGGAAATGACCAAATATCCTTTGGGTATCATTATTGTGACGGATAATGAGCAAACTTTAAAAGGTGTATTCAGTGAAGGTGATTTGCGTAGGACTTTAACAAATCGTACAGATATTCATGAGCTAACTATGAAAGAGTGCATGACAGCAACACCTAAATATATTCATCCTGCAGCTTTAGCTGTAGATGCGGCAAATTTAATGGAAGAAAAACGTATCAGTGCGTTGCCCGTGTTAGATATGCAAAATAAAGTGCTTGGTGTTGTGACAATGCATCATTTATTACAAGCGAGAGTTATGTAGTAATGCAGCTTAATCAGCAACAATTGGAGGCAGTCCATTCTATTAGTCAGCCTCTTTTGGTTTTAGCAGGTGCAGGATCTGGTAAAACAAGGGTGATCACAGAAAAAATTCGTTATCTGATCCGAGAATGTTCGTACCCTTCTAAAAATGTTTATGCTGTAACATTTACAAATAAAGCTGCAAAAGAGATGCAAGAGCGTGCAAAAGCAATTTTGACAAGAGAGGAAGCAAAGGGCTTAAAGGTAACCACTTTTCATAGATTGGGATTGCAGATTTTAAAAAAGCATGGTCATTTGTGTGGCTTACGTAAAGGTTTTTCCATTTATGATCAGCGAGATAGTTTGTCACTGTTAACAGATTTATTGGGTGATAGTGATGAAGCTAAATTAGCTCAAATACAAATTTCCAATTGGAAAAATGATCATCAGTCTGTTGAAACCTTACAAGGTTGCATTGAAGATGAATTAATGCAAAATACAGTACAAGCTTATGCAGATTATCGAGAGCAATTGTTAATTTATAATGCATTAGACTTTGATGATTTAATTTTTATGCCGCTTCAGTTGTTCTCAACAAATGAAGAAGTTTTAAAATATTGGCAACGTGAGATTCGTTATTTATTGGTAGATGAATATCAAGATACTAATTTGTGCCAATATGAATTGGTGAAATTATTGATGGCGCATAAAAATGGACTAACAGTTGTGGGTGATGATGATCAATCTATCTATGCATGGCGCGGTGCTAGGCCTGAAAATCTTCATAAATTGCATGAAGATTTTCCGAATCTGAAAATGATTAAATTGGAGCAAAATTATCGTTCAACAGGGCATATTCTGAATGCAGCTAATCATGTGATTCGTTTTAACCCACATTTATATGAGAAATCTTTATGGTCTAGTTTGGGCATGGGCGATGAGATTACGGTGGATGAATTTAAAAGCGCACAAGATGAGATAGATTTTGTCGTGTTATCCATTGAAGAAAATGCTGCTTTAGTTGGGAATGATTACAGTCAATTTGCAATTTTATATCGAGGCAATCATCAGGCTAAAGTGTATGAAATTGCTTTAAATATGCGTAATATTCCGGTGCGTGTTGTCGGTGGCACAAGTTTTTTTCAACAACCTGAGATTAAGGATTTGATTTCATATCTTAAAGTTATTGCAAATCCTGAAGATATTGCGTCATTATTACGTATTATCAATGTACCTAAGCGTGAAATAGGTGTTGCATCTTTAAAGAAACTTGTAGACTTTTCAAAAGTTAATCAATTACCATTGTATGAAGTGTTACAGCATGATCAATTAGGCACTTATTTAGGTAAAACATTAGCTGTTAAATGCCATGATTTCTATAAGGTATTGTCTAAAACTAAAATACAATTGGAGCAAGGCGCGACTAGAGATGCATTGGAGTATTTATTAGACAGTATTGGGTATGAGGATTATTTGCGTGACCAATCATCATCGCCAAAATCATTGGAGCGCAAGCAAAAAAATATCGAATATTTGATCGGTTGGTTGGATCAATATGATATGCCATTTGAAGAAATATTATCTCATTTAACACTCATTTCGATTTTAGAGAATGATAGTGAACAGAAAGATCATAATGCTGTAACATTGATGACATTGCATAGTGCGAAAGGGCTAGAGTTTCCCTATGTATTTTTAGTTGGGATGGAAGAGGATATTTTACCTCATAAAAATAGTATTGATAATGATACGGTGGAAGAGGAGCGACGTTTGTTTTATGTAGGCATTACTCGTGCAAGGCAAAAGCTTGCTTTGACATATTGTCGTCAACGAAAACGTTATGGTGAATGGGAATCTTGCACACCTAGCCGATTTTTAGATGAATTGCCCGAAGAAAATATTATTTGGCGAAGACCTGGAGAAATATCATCGAAAGAACACAAAGAACAAGTGTCTTCAATGTTCAGTGATTTACAGGCATTATTAAAAAGTTAAAATAGATTAAAACCTCCATAAGGAGGTTTTTGAGATTAATGTGTTAATGTTGCTTTGATAGTTTCATAATCGCGTTGTAAAACATAATCTGTTTTTAAATCTTCTTCAATTTTTCTGCAAGCATGCATAACTGTTGAGTGATCTCGTTCAAAAGCACGACCAATTTCAGGTAAGCTATGTTTAGTTAATGTACGAGAAATAAACATTGCAAGCTGCCTAGGTTTAGCGATATTGGCAGCACGAGATTTTCCTGTTAAATCATTGCTTTTCAAATTGTAATATGTGGTTACAACTTTTTGAATATTAGGTAGTGTAATTTGGCGACTTTGAATTTCTACTAAGCTACCTAAGGCACTTTGTGCCACAGCAACACTCAAAGGTAATCCTTTAAAGTTTGCCATAGCATTGACTTGTTTTAATGCACCTTCTAGTTCACGAACACTAGCTTTAACCGTTTGTGCAATGAAGAAAGCAGTTTCTTGAGGTAAGATTAATCCCCAATTTTCAGCTTTCTGCAATAGAATTGCCATTCTATGCTCTAATTCAGGGGGTTCGATATTAACAATTAAGCCTGAAGCAAAACGAGATTTTAAGCGATCTTCCATCATTTCTAATTCTTTAGGATAACGATCGCATGTTAAAATTACCTGATGCCCGCCATCGAGTAATGTGTTAAAAGTATGGAAGAATACTTCTTGAGTCGTATCTTTTCCTGCAAGCAATTGAATATCATCAATTAATAACGCATCTAAAGTTTTATAAAAATGGCGTAAATCTGAATGGGTATTATTTCTAAAGCTGCGTACAATATCTTCAATGAAGCTATCACAGTGTTGATAGATTAAGCGAGCATCGGGATATTTTTCACGAATAGAATTACCTACAGCATGCATTAAGTGTGTTTTGCCAAGCCCTGTATTACCATAAATGAACAATGGATTATGTGATGTGCCAGGATGTTGGGACACTTGCGCACAGGCAGCTAATGCAAATTGGTTAGATTTACCTTCAACAAAATTGGAGAAAGTAAAGTCATGATTTAAGTTACTTGTTTCAATTGCAGATTCTTTAATAAAATCTTTAATAACATCACGAGATTTTCCGCCACGCGTTGTATTTTTTTTATTTTTCTTTTCGACAGAAATGGGGGCTGAATATTCATCTTCAGTGCCAACGCCGTATTGAAGTGTAATCTCAGAATCAAGCTTATCTGAAAAAGTCTCACGAATGATATCTTCGTAATTTTTTTTCACCCAACGAATGATCATGTCAGATGCAGCTAAAATAATAACCTTATCTTCTTTAATCAAAAATTTTAGTGGGGCAACCCACATAGAAAAGTCGTCCTCAGGAATTTGACTGGCTAATTCCTCAAGGCATTCTTCAATAATTACATCCATTTTAATATTCTAGACCAATGACGGGGCGTTATTGTAGCAAAGAAATCTATAATCATAAAATAATGCTGATAGATTCACGAAATTATTTTTGGCAGTAGTTTTTTTGGGCTAAGTTTCCTTGAGCATCTAAAGTGAGCTGTGCACATTGATTATCTGTAGGAATCCATGTACCTTCAACTACAGCATTTAATGTATATCGATTGTTATTGGGTGTATAAACCACTTTGTAAATCAGTTGGTTGTTATACCTAATTTCACCATTGTGTCGAACATAGACTTTTCTACCATCGCCTTCACCTTCTGAACCTGATTTAGTTGCATGTAGTTCGATTTTATTGTACGGGACTCTTCCCACTAAACGAGCTTTTTCAATTTGTGATTGTAACTCTGTCATTTGTGCGACAGCATCTGCAATTCGCGCTTTTCTTTG
>NZ_MVDO01000034.1 GCF_002006755.1 Wohlfahrtiimonas larvae
ATTTAATGTATATCGATTGTTATTGGGTGTATAAACCACTTTGTAAATCAGTTGGTTGTTATACCTAATTTCACCATTGTGTCGAACATAGACTTTTCTACCATCGCCTTCACCTTCTGAACCTGATTTAGTTGCATGTAGTTCGATTTTATTGTACGGGACTCTTCCCACTAAACGAGCTTTTTCAATTTGTGATTGTAACTCTGTCATTTGTGCGACAGCATCTGCAATTCGCGCTTTTCTTTGTGCATTTTGATAGCTGGGTAAAGCAAACATAGCAATAATAGCTATGATGGCAACAGTTATCATTAATTCTATAAGGGTAAAACCTTTGTTTTTTTTCATTTTGATCGTTCCTTATACGTTATGTGAATTAGCGCGATTTATTTTATATGATTGATGAATTGTTTAAAACGTTCAGATTTTGGGTTTGTGAAAATTTCATCAGGTGTACCACTTTCTTCAATAATACCCTGATGAAAGAATAATATTTTATCAGAAACATTGCGCGCAAAATCCATTTCATGTGTGACTATGATCATAGTCATACCTTCTTTAGCTAATGCTTGAATAACTTTTAAAACTTCTTGTACTAATTCTGGATCTAAAGCTGATGTTGGTTCATCAAATAAGATGACTTCAGGATTCATTGCTAAAGTTCTAGCAATGGCGACACGCTGTTGTTGTCCACCTGACAGGCTATTAGGAAAAGCATCTTTTTTATTTAATAAGCCTACTTTATCTAAGAGTTTTTCAGCAGTTTCGATGGCTTCTTTTTTAGGAATGCCAAGTACATGAATAGGTGCTTCAATGACATTTTCTAAAACTGTCATATGGGCCCAAAGATTAAAACTTTGGAAAACCATGCCTACCTTGCTACGATATTTTTGTAATTGCTTTTGATTTTTGGCAATTAAGCCTTTTGGCCCTTTTTTTAATGCAAGTTCTTCATGATTTAAAAATATTTTGCCTGAGTCTGGGGTTTCTAAAAGATTTAAGCAGCGTAAGAAAGTGCTCTTACCTGAACCTGATGAACCTAATAACGAGATAACTTCGCCTTTGTATAGAGACAGTGATATGCCTTTTAATATTTTCAAATCACCAAATGATTTATGTAAATCTTGTACATCTAATACAAGTGCATTGTTTGTTTGACTCATAATACCCAAAATCTTTCAATATAAAAATTAATGCGTGATTATAACAAATAAAACTCATGACTTTGTTATAATTACTCCTCTTTTATTATAACGCTATTGGTAGGATGAAACTTTACCTTTCCTGTTTGACATTATTATTTGCCTCTAACTTTGCTTATGCTGACAAGTTAACCGTTAAGATTGAAGGGTTAAAAGAGCATAAAACTGCATTAACTAATGTGCAAAATGCTTTAAGCATTTATGAATTTCAAAATAGAGAGGCACCCGCTCCTTTAAGGGTTGAATGGCTGAACAGCCAAGCTCCTGAGGAAATTGCTATGGCTTTAGAGCCCTATGGATTTTATCGACCAAAAATTGAAACAAGTTTAAAAAAAGAGGGTGATACTTGGATTGCTACTTATAAAATCAATCCAAATGACCCAATTAAAATTAATGATTTAATTTTTGAAATTGATGGTGAAGGGAATCGTAAGAGAATTTTTAAAACAATTATTAAGGATAGTGAATTACGCTTAGAAGCACCTTTAAATCAGGTGAGCTATGAAAAGATGAAAACTACCTTATACAATAGAGCGCTTTCATTGGGATACTTCGATGTCACATTCCCCATGCACGAGATTATTGTTGATTTAGATACTTATAAAAGCCTAGTGCATTTGGCTATGGATACAGGGGATCGTTATAGGTTTGGAGAGGTAACATTTCACAGTGATTATTTTTCTGAAAAGTTATTGCGCCGTTATTTGAATATTAATGAAAGTACAGAGTTTTCAGATACACGAACCCTTGAGCTGCAAGAAGATTTAGATGCTTCTGATTATTTTGAAGAAGTTATCATTGCACCGACCGTAGATCATCAAGCTAAGCGTGTGCCATTAGACATCACCGTG
>NZ_MVDO01000035.1 GCF_002006755.1 Wohlfahrtiimonas larvae
ATAAAAGCCTAGTGCATTTGGCTATGGATACAGGGGATCGTTATAGGTTTGGAGAGGTAACATTTCACAGTGATTATTTTTCTGAAAAGTTATTGCGCCGTTATTTGAATATTAATGAAAGTACAGAGTTTTCAGATACACGAACCCTTGAGCTGCAAGAAGATTTAGATGCTTCTGATTATTTTGAAGAAGTTATCATTGCACCGACCGTAGATCATCAAGCTAAGCGTGTGCCATTAGACATCACCGTGACTCCTAAGAAAAAAAGAGTGTTTAGTGCGGGGATTGGTTACAGTACTGATATTGGAATGCGGTTGTCAGGATTGGGCACTTGGCGCTATTTGAATCGTATGGGGCATAAGTTTAATGTTGATTTATTATTAGCGCAAAAGCAACGACGTGCAGTTTTTAACTATAGAGTACCAGGCAAAAGACCTGCGACAAGTTATTATGATTTTTATTTTAAATATAATTATGAAGATACGAAGTATCGAGACTATACCGCATTAATTATCGGGGCATCTAATACACATAAAAAGGGTGGGTTCAAACAAATTTATGCCATTGATTATCGTAATGATAAATTTAGAACGCCTGAGGGTATAAGGAGGCATACTAAGTTATTGGTGCCATCCGTGACATTTAAATGGGATAATATTGTGAATCCTATCTTTGAAAATTGGGTACTCAAAGGCTCTATCATGGTTCGGGGGGCAACAAAAACAGTTGGTTCTGATGTGAATTTTGTTCAGGTTAAAGCAGAAGGTACGGCGGCAATTCCGATTACGCAAAATAATCGTATTATTCTAAAAGGGCAGATGGGGCATACATTTATTTCTCCTAAAGATCTTTATCATCTAAGTCCTGCATTGTTATTCCAAACAGGGGGTGATAATACAGTTAGAGGTTACCGTTATAACGGTATTGGAGAGTGGGGTTATAAAGATAAAGAAATTTATGGTGGGAAAAAACTCATGGTGGGCAGCTTTGAGTGGGAACATAAGTTTGCTAAGGATTGGGCTGGTGTTGCATTTGTTGATGCTGGTGATGCCTTCAATGGTGATAAACCTAATTTTAAGTTCGGTGCAGGTATGGGGGTTCGATGGTTCTCTCAAATTGGCGTTGTGAAGTTTGATATTGCGCATGGTTTTAATCGAGATTATGGTGATACTTTCCGATTCCATTTAAATATTGGAAAAGAGATATGATTCCCCATTGGTATTCTATAGTTTTTCAGCGTTATCAGCAGGTGCTTAATCAATATGATCATTTATATATAGGTTTGAGTGCTGGTATTGATTCCAATATGCTTTTACATTGGTTGCATACTTATCGAGATCAATTGCCTCCTATTACGGCTATTCATGTGAATCACCAATGGCATGGTGAGGATTCTGTGATTTGGGCTGATTTTGCAAGATCTCGGGCAGAATATTATGATTTTAAATTCATTAATTATGATGTTGTGATTGATATTGACCAAAAAGGCGCAGAGGCTTGTGGTCGAGAGGCGCGCTATATTAAGTTTGCTGAAACAATGGATGAAAATGGCCTATTGGTGGTTGCTCACCATCGCTCAGATCAGGCTGAAACTGTTATGTATCGTTTATTGCGTGGCTCTGGTACGCTAGGTTTGGGAGGGATGCGAGATTTAACTCAATTGAAGTTTGGTGATTATGAGTTGTCAGTATGCCGTCCTTTTTTATCCATATCTAAGTCTGAATTGTACAAAGCTGGAGAAATGCTGAGTATCCCATGGATGGAAGATTATACAAACCATGGTATAGAAGAAGCTCGTAATCAGATTAGAAATGCGATTTTTCCTATAGTTGCACAATATTTCCCCCATTATGAGCAAACTTTTGCGCGCAGTGCACAATTGATTCAAGAAAGCGATGAGCTGTTATTAGAAATTGCTCAAGACGATTATAAAAAGTGCATTCAGCAAGATTGCAATATGCGATTTGATTTGTCGCAACTTACCCAATTATCACCATTGCGCCAAAAAAATGTTTTGCGTTATTGGTTAAAATGCCATGATATTATTTTAGAAAAGCGTCAGTTTGATGAGTTTTTATCGATGTTTTTAGATAAAAAACCAACATCACAAAGTTGTTTTTCATTGGATGATTGGCAAATCAGAGCATTTAAAAATCAACTGTATTTAATGGTAAATTCTGATTTGATTGTTCGTCATGGTAGTTATAAATTTGTTAAAACAGACAATGCGCCATCATTAAGTTTTTGGCAAAATCTTGAACTAGAGCTAGTCAATAGGGAAGATGGTATGTCATTTCACCCTACGTGGCGAGATAAATCACAAACCTTGAAAAAATTATTACAAGAAATAGAACTAGAGCCATGGTTACGTTCTAAGGTGCGAATTTTGCGAGATAAATACTCACAGCAAATTATTTGGGTGGAGTATTTGGGATTGCATCACTCGTATAAAGATCAATGTCAATCATCAGGTTATATGCCCATCATCATTGATGCAAATTAAGGAGTTTAGTCTGTGTTTAGCCAACCTAATTTATCACAGTCACAGCAGCCCGATGCTCATTATGATTATGATGGATTATCAGGTGCATGGTTATGGTTACCTTGGTGGGTGCATATTAGTATTGCAATTGTAGCATGGCCTTTAAGTTGGTGGGTTTTGCCTATTTTACCTTTTCAAAATGCTGTAATTAGTGAGTTTTTATTCAATTTTAAAGTACAGATTGCTAGTGCTATTTCTATTCTGACAGTGATAACTGCATTTTTAAGTTACTTTAAAGCATATCAAATTCGCCAAAGACAGCAGGCTCAAAAGAAAATAACCAAATCTAAGAGAACAGTTGTCGCAAAGCCTGCTACTAAAAAAGTATCTAAACCAATTAAAAAAACAAGAGAAAAGCCTATTACGAAGACACAACAGAAAGTTTCTAAGGTAAAAAATGATAAAATAGTTAAGAAGCCTGTTGTTAAGAAAAAAAGAGCCGTCCAAAATAAAAATGAACAGCAAACTCAATTGGATTTTTAGTGATGATTCATTATATGAATATAATCAACAAGGGGAGTGAGATTATATGCAAATTGTGTTGATCAGTGGTTTATCAGGTGCAGGTAAATCGATAGCTTTAGAAACCTTTGAAGATGAAGGATTTTTCTGTGTAGATAATTTACCCTTGAGTTTTGTTTTATCATTCATTGAGAAATTTTCAGAGGAATCATCCCATAAACGTTTGGCTATAGTTGTGGATGCTCGAGGTTTTCCAGATGATTTAAGTGAGGCGAAACAAGTTTTTGCATCGCTTGATATCTTATCAGAGCATATTGATTTTGTTTTTTTAGATGCAACTAATGAATCAATTGTGCAGCGTTATCGAGATACTCGCCGTCGTCATCCATTTTATCAGGCTCATTTAACATTATTAGATACTATTGAACACGAACGAGAGTTGCTACAGCCTTTAAAAAAATATATGGATTTACACATTGATACATCCTGTATGAGTGTCCATGATTTACGATCATTTATTAAGAAACAGCTACTTAAGGATCATAATCAGCATACACTTTCTATTCAAGTAGAATCTTTTGGTTTTAAAAATGGTACGCCTTTAAATGCTGATTTTATTTTTGATGCTCGATGTTTAACTAATCCTCATTGGGAACCATCATTGCGCCCAAAAACAGGTAGGGATATTGAAGTGATTGAATATTTGAATGATCGATCAGATGTTCAGGCATATTTAAAAGATTTAGAGACATTTTTTTATACTTGGCTACCAAGATTTGAGCAGGGGACGCGTGCTTATTTAACCATTGCTATAGGGTGTACAGGTGGGCAGCACCGTTCAGTTTATTTAGTAGAGCAATTGGCAAAAATTATTGCTCGGCGTTATCCGCTAATTGTGAAACATCGAGAATTACATATCACTCATTCTTTTCAAAAGTGTTCGGAGGAACAATGATCATTGATGGTAAATTATTTGCAGAAGGCTTGCGTGCAAAATTAACAGAACAAATTGCAGTATTGAAACAAAATAATGGTATTACACCTGGATTGACGGTAATCTTGGTGGGTGAAGATCCGGCAAGTCAGGTTTATGTGCGTAATAAGCAAAAATTTGCACAAGAGTGCGGTATGAATTCGGTCACAATTAAAAAAGATGCAGAAACAACTCAAGAGGAATTGTTGGAGGTGATTCAGGCATTAAATAATGATGCTTCTGTGCACGGTATTTTAGTGCAATTGCCATTGCCAAAACATATTCATGAGCAAACTGTATTGCAAGCAATTTTACCGGAAAAAGATGTGGATGGATTTCATCCTGTAAATGTTGGTCGCTTATCTATTGGTGAACAATCTTTGGTGCCTTGTACGCCATTAGGTTCTTTATTGTTGCTGAAAGATAAGTTAGGTAATTTGTCAGGCAAAAAAGCGGTGATTGTTGGTCGCTCAAACATTGTTGGGAAACCAATGTTGCAGTTATTACTGAAGGAGAATTGTACTGTAACAATTGCTCATTCAAGAACTGAGAATCTACCAGCAGTATGTCGTGATGCAGATATCATAGTTGCAGCAGTTGGTCAGCCGAGATTAATTAAAGGCGATTGGGTTAAAGAGGGTGCCACGGTGATTGATGTGGGCATTAATCGCATTGAAGAAAATGGTAAAAATCGTTTGGTAGGTGATGTGGATTATGATGAAGTTGCCCCCAAGGCTTCGTTCATTACTCCGGTGCCTGGTGGTGTGGGGCCAATGACGATTGCTTGCTTGCTTAGAAATACTTTAACAGCGGCATGTATGCAAAGTGGTATTCAAGATCCAAATCAGATAAAATGATTAAAAATTAATCACTATTAAAAGTGAGATTGACAAGAAGTGAGAAGAGCGTATAATTTGCTTCTCATTGCGAGAGTGGCGAAATTGGTAGACGCACTGGATTTAGGTTCCAGCGGGTGACCGTGAGAGTTCGAGTCTCTCCTCTCGCACCAGGTGATAAAGGTGCGTATATACGCACCTTTTTTTATTTTTAAATTAAAATTAGGTGCTCAAATTATGTCAGCAGTTGAAGTATTAGAAGGTTTAAAACGTCGCGTACAAATTGCATTAGATGCAGCTGAAGTTTCATTAGAAAAAGAAAAGCGTTTGAAAGAAGTTTCCAAACGTATTCGTTTAGATGGCTTCCGTCCTGGTAAAGTACCTGTGAAAGTTGTAGAAAAAATGCATGGTGCTGAAATTCAAAATGAAATTATCAATGATAAAATCAATGAAGCTTTCAGATTGGCGATTAAAGATACAGATATTAAACCTGCGGGTTATCCTGTGATTGTTCCTTCTGAAACTGCAGGCGACTTACAATTTAATGTTGAATTTGAAGTAATGCCAGAAGTGAAGTTGAATGATTTATCAGCTTTGGAAATTGTTAAGAAAACTGCATCTGTTGAATCTGCTGATGTTGATACAATGTTGGATACTTTACGTAAACAACAAGCAACATGGGTGAAAGAAGAGCGTGCAGCGGAAAATAGCGATAAATTGACTGTTGATTTTGTCGGCCGCGTTGATGGTGAAGAATTTGAAGGTGGCAAAGGTACAGATGTTGCAATCGTATTGGGCGCTAATACAATGATCCCTGGTTTTGAAGCTGAATTGGTTGGTGTAAAAGCAGGTGAAACACGTACCATTTCTGTAACTTTCCCAGAAGATTATCATGCAGAAGGTTTGAAAGGTAAACCTGCTGAATTTGATGTAACTGTACACTCTGTAGAATCGCCTGTTTTGCCTGAAATGAATGAAGAGTTTGCTAAAACTTTCGGTATTGAAGATGGTAATGTAGATAAATTACGCGAAGAGTTAGAGAAAAACATGGTTCGTGAATTGAAAAATGTTTTAAATAACCAATTGAAAACTAGCGTAATGAGTGCTTTGTCAGAAGCTAATCCTGTAGAAGTTCCTGAAGCATTGGTGATGGGTGAAGTTCAAGCGATGGCGCAACAATCTAATTTCCCACAACCAAAAGATCAAGAACAAGCAGAGCAATTTATGAAAATTGCTCAACAAGCGTTTGGTGCTGAAGCGGAAAAGCGTGCACGTTTAGGTTTGATTTTAGGCGAGTTGGTTAAAGATCAAAAAATTGATTTAGACGAGAAATTTGTAGATGCTCGTTTAGAAAACTTAGCAGCAACTTATGAAGATCCAGAAGAAGTTAAAGAGCATTTCAAAAAAGATGCTAATACAATGCAACAATTGCGCAATTTGGCTTTAGAAGATCAGATTATTGATTTTGTTGTATCAAAAGCTAAAGTGACAGAAGAGGCTTCTAATTTCCAAGACATTATGAATCCAAAACGCGCTTAATAAGTCGTTAATTAATTCAATAGCCCGATTAATTCGGGCTTTTTTATTGCCGCTTTAAAATTGATTAATAAATGTTGCAAGGATATAAATTTCTCGCTATAGTTTAGAAACGTAATAAAACGTTTACTTATCAAGAGTGGTGGAGGGAATGGCCCTGTGAAGCCCAGCAACCTATCAGCTGACAAGGTGCTAACTCCTCCAACGATTATGGGAGATAAGTGCGCGCGAGTGCTCTATGAGATTAAACGTTAGAATTCTAATAATAAGGGGTTTAGTTTATGAGTTTAAGCGCAGTATCACAGGTGGAGTTGTTGAATCAGAATTTGGCTGATTTGCCAAATGATCTAAATGTTTCTTTTGAATTTTTTCCACCGAATAGTGAAAAAATGTATGAAACATTGTGGTCTTCTATTGAACGATTAAAAGGATTGAATCCTAAATTTGTGTCAGTGACTTATGGTGCAAATGCAAGTACAAGAGATCGTACACACAAAGTGATTCAGGAAATTATTAATAAAACAACTTTAACACCTGTTCCTCATTTAACCTGTATTGATGTTGATAGAGGTGAGCTTTTAGATATTGCTCATCAATATTGGGATATGGGGATTCGGCATATTTTAGCTTTGCGTGGTGATGTTCCAGAAGGGCAGGTTAAGCCTGATATTCATGCTGAAGATCTTGTGGCGTTTCTAAGATCTGTTCATGACTTTGAAATTACAGTTGCAGCTTATCCTGAAGTGCATCCAGAGGCAAAAAGTGCACAATCCGATTTGATTGCATTAAAGCGTAAAGTGGATGCTGGTGCTTCGCAAGCCATTACACAATTCTTCTTTGATGTAGATGCATATTTACGCTTTCGAGATCGTTGTGCGACTATTGGAATTGAGGCGGAAATTATACCTGGTATTTTGCCTGTGACTAATTATCAAACGCTTTTAAAATTTGCAGGGCCTCAAAATGTTAAGGTACCTCATTGGTTGCACAAACGTTTTGAGGGGTTGGATCATGATCCTGCAACACGTCAGCTTTTAGGTGCTAGCATAGCAATAGATATGGTTAGGTTATTGCGTAAAGAAGGTGTGAGAGATTTTCATTTTTATACACTGAATCGTTCAGAGTTAACTTATGCGTTATGCCATACACTGGGTGTGAGAGAAAATTGTATTGAAAAATAATTAATTGTGCTATAATTTACAAAAATTTTCATTTGTTTTCAATTTTGATGGTTTTTATGAGTATGGCTATTTTGAATAGTATCGAATAGAACATGATGGTTATTGTGTTTTTTCTAATATCATAATAGTTATTTATTATGTATAATTCGATCGATTTTAAAATTAAATAGCATGGATTTTTATTTTGTGTGTCAGTTATTGGCAAGAGTTTGTAGATGATTCACGTCGTATCCTCTTGCTTCAAGGGCCGATAGGCTCTTATTTTTTTCAGTTAAGTCAATTCCTTCAAAAGCAAGGCAAGGCTGTTTTTAAGCTGAATTTTAATGGCGGGGATATTTTATATTATCCATCTGATGGTCTAACACACATATATAATGATCGAGTGGAAAATTTTTCTGAATATTTAACTGCATTTATTCAGGAAAATAACATAGATGCTGTTGTATGTTTTGGTCATAAACGAACTTACCATGATATTGCCAAGAAAGTTTGTAAAAACTTGGGTGATAAAGTTGATTATTGGTCATTTGAGGAAGGTTATTTGCGGCCATATTATATTACTTTTGAGAAATGGGGGGTGAATAATGCCTCTATATTGCCTAGAAGTGCTGAATTTTATCTAGATCATAAAGTAAAATTACCAAGTTTAAGATCTCCACGCCCTTTGGTTTCTAGTTTTTGGGTAAGGTTTTGGTTGGCAATGCACTATTATATGGCAATGTATTTTTGTCGAAAGGAATTGAGGCATTATATTCATCATAGAGAATATAAAGTCATCAAATATATGGGAGCTTGGGCGATATCTGGATGGCGAAAGTGGGTATATAAGCCTAAAGAATATTTGCTAACCAAAAATATAGAAAGCAATGAGTTTCCAAGTTTTTTCATCGTGCCGTTACAGGTTCATAATGATAGTCAGGTGAGAAGTTTTGGCGGTACTAAAAATGTGCCAACTTTTATAAAAAAGGTTTTAAGATCTTTTGCTAAAGGCGCCGATCAAGGTGATCATATTATTTTAAAGCACCATCCGATGGATCGTGGCTTCAATCATTATGGCGAATTGATTCAAAAGTTAAGCAAAAAATATGGTATCGAAGATAGGGTTCATTATGTTTTTGATATCCCGATGCCTGTTTTTTTACGTAAAGCCAAGGGAATGGTAGTGATTAATAGCACCTCTGGGTTGTCTGCACTATTGCATAATTTACCAGTGAAAGTTTTGGGGAAAGCGCCATATGATTTTGAAGGATTAACGGATGCACAGTCATTGACTCATTTTTGGCGAAATCCACAACGTCCTGATCCCATAGTATTTAATGCGTACAGAACATATTTGCTTTATAAAACTCAGTTAAATGCTAATTTTTATATCAGCAATTTACATGAAGATTTTGTACAATGCGCGCTGTCTTATAAAAAAATTGATGTAATTCTCGAAAAAGAGGAACGAGTTAGTTATGAAGTTGTCATGGAAACGAGCAGTTAAGGCTGCTTCTCAGCCGCAAAGACTGTTTGGTATCATTGTTATCATTCCTTTTTTACTGTCGGTTATTTATTTTACATTTTTTGCCGTTGACCGTTATGTTAGTAGCGCACAAGTAGTGGTAAGACAGATTGATAGCCGAGGATCCCAAGCTACCGCTGGGTTGGCGATTTTAACAGGAGGTGTAGATCCTGCCTCTCGCGAATATACTTTATATTTAAAAGAGTATATCAATTCTTATGATATGTTGAACTATTTAGAAGAATCTATTCAGTGGTCAGAGCATTATGCTGCACAGTATAGAGATCCTTTTTTCTATTTGTCTGATGATGCACTCACAGAAGAAAAATTAAAATTTTATAATAAAATGGTAACGACCCATTATGATGATATGACGGGGTTGTTGCATATTGATGCTCAAGCTTTAACAGGTGAATTTTCAGAAAAAATTGTTCAGGAAATTTTAAATAGAAGTAAATTTTTTATCAATTCTGTTTCTCGAGATATGGCTCTAGAACAATCAGCATTTGCAAATACTGAACTAGTAGCTTCAACGCAACGTTATCAACAAAGTAAAGATGAAATGCAGGCCTTTCAAAACCTGCATAAATTGCTAGATGCAGATGCAACAGCGCAGTCTATGTTAGGAATTATCAGTTCATTGGAATCCGAAATTGCTAAAGAAAATGCACGTTTAAAAGCATTAGAAGCAACATTGGCTAAAAATGCACCACAAATTAAGGCTCTTAATAATAAGATCGATTCTTTAAAAGAACAGTTAAAAATAGAGAAAAGCCGAGTCACAGCGACAAGCGATATCGATGGCTCCTTTAATGCGATAGCATCTGAGTATCGCCAATTACAAGTCAATATTATAGTGGCAGAAGAGTTTTATAAAACGAGTTTAGCCATTGTGGAAAATGCAAAATTAGAAGCCATTAAAAATGTTAGAAGCTTAATTGCTGTGGTAAAACCTATTGAGCCACAAGAAGCGATCTATCCACAAAAAATTTATAATTTGTTAACTATAATTATTATTTTATGTTTACTGTATGGTATTTTGCGTTTTGTTATCGCATCAATAAGGGATCATTATGAATAAAGTTTTCAATAAGAATCATTTTAAAACTATGACTTTAGTTTGTACCGCAGTGGTTCTCACTGGGTGTGGTAGCGTTTTTTCAGCCGCAGGGCCTTCAAAGGCATCTATTGTGAATGCTTCTGATAAATATAAGACACAAAATTATACATTAATACCATTGTCAGCTGAAACAATAGGGGATTATATGCGACCAGCGGAGGCTAACTTAAAAGCTTCCGTTACCCAATCTACCATTCCTGATACTAAATTGATGTCTGGTGATGTTTTAACTGTAATGATTGCAGATAATGCTGAAAATGGTGGGTTATTTGCGCCTTTAGCTGCAGGTGGCACTACTTTTGATAAAGTGAGAATTAATGCTCATGGCACGATTTCTCTACCTTATGTGAATAATTTAAAAATTTCAGGGTTGTCATTAACACAAGCGCAAGATGCGATAAAGAAATCAGTACAAAATTACACGATGGATCCACAAGTCTATATCTCTTTATCTAGCGAATTAGGTGCTTCTGTATTGGTATCTGGTGATGTGAATAAACCTGGGCGATTTTCAACATTGCAAGGGCCGTTGACTGTATTGGATGCAATTAATCAAGCGGGTGGACCTAAGTTAGAACCGTATTTAGTTAATGTTGTTGTTCGTAATGGTAAAACAGCGCATAAATTTAATTATGAAGAACTATTAAATGGACAGAACTTTAAATTAGCCCCCAACAGTGAAGTAATTTTAGAACGTGCGCGCAAGCGTTTTGTCGCAATGGGCGCCGTCACTAAAACTGGTTTGCATGATTTTCCTTCTATGAATCCTAGTTTATTAGAAGTATTGGGTGTTGTGGGTGGTATTAATGAAGCTAAAGCTGATGCACGTGGCGTTTTTATTTTCCGTATGCCAGAAGAGGCAAAAGCTAAAAATGAAAAACCAAAGGTATTCCATCTAGATATGAGAAATCCAACCTCTATGTTTTTAGCAAAACAGTTTTTGATTCAACCAGAAGATGCTGTATATGTCACCAATGCTGGCGTGTACGAATTCCAGAAGATGATTTCTCCAATTATTCAAGTACTGGTATTGGGTAGAGCTGTTAGTAATTAATAATGAAAGTTAGAAGAACCTCCATTCAGATCATGGCAGATGTGTTATTTGCACTACTGCTGAGAGAATTCCAAACACGCTTTGGGAGCCGCCGAATGGGGGCTTTTTGGATGATCTTTGAACCAATGCTTCATGTCATGGTGATGTTTTTTATTTTTACAGTCATTCGAGCTAGATCTGTTCAAGGTATGGATTATCCTATATTTTTATTAACGGGTATGATTCCATTTTTTATGATGCGTAATATTGCGAGAAAGCTAATGGATTCTGTTAGTGCAAACAAGGCGCTATTTGTGTACCCGAATATTAAAATTTTCGATACTTATATTGCTAGGACATTGGTCGAAATTATCATTTATAGCATCATCTATCTGATTTTTTTATTTTGTTTAGGCTATTGGTTTCATTATGATGTCAGTATTGCTCATCCTATAGGTTTTTTGGGGGCAATATTAATGGGGATATTATTTTCCTTTGGATTAGGTGTGTTATTAAGTGTTGTATCTCAAGCTCTGCCAACTATTAAATCCTTTGTGGGTATTATGTTTATGGCACTCTATTTTATGTCTGGGGTTATATTTCCCTTATGGGTGATTCCTGAAAAATATTTATCATGGCTTTTGTGGAATCCTTACGCACATATCATCAGTAATATTAGATCTTCTGTGTTGATATATTACCCTGAAATTAATGGAGTAAGCACAATCTATCCTACTATTGCAACAATTATCATATTATTTTGTGCTTTTGGATTATATAAAGCACGCAAAGAGAGATTATTGACTCGATGATAGAGATTAGAAAAGTCACCAAGTCATACTTGCATCATAAAGGTGGTCGAAAGTATATATTTCGGGATCTCTCTTTTACCATTCCTAGTGGCCGAAATGTCGCGATCATTGGGCGAAATGGTGCAGGTAAATCTACTTTAATGAATCTATTGGCAAAAGTAGATACGCCAGATAGTGGCAGAATCATTACAGATAAGTCTATTTCTTGGCCTGTGGGTTTAAGTGGTGGCTTCCAAGGTTCTTTGTCTGCCCGTGAAAATGTAAAGTTTATCGCACGGACACAAGGTTTTAGAGGGCAAGCATTAAAAGAAAAAGTTACATTTGTCGAAGAGTTTGCAGAGATTGGCGAGTATTTTGATTTACCAACTAAAACTTATTCTTCTGGCATGAAGGGGCGCGTTGCTTTTGGATTGAGCCTTGCTTTTGATTTTGATTATTATTTAGTGGATGAGGCAATGTCCGTCGGGGATGTGCACTTTAAAACAAAAGCCAGTGATGCATTTAAAGCCAAAGTGGGGCAGGCTAATATTTTATTGGTTACACACGGAATGACACAAGTGCGCACGATGTGTGATTTAGTAATAGTGTTAAATGATGGAAAAGCCACATTGTATGATGATGTGGAAGAAGGCATTAAGGTTTATCAAAACTTATAAAGCCAAAAAATTTATAGGCAGTAATTTTAAGGTGAAAATGTGAAGGTTTTAACAATATTCGGTACTCGTCCTGAAGCTATTAAAATGGCACCTTTAGTAAAAGAGCTAAAGAAATATACGAGCATTGAATCAAAAGTATGTGTAACAGCACAACATAGAGAAATGTTGGATCAAGTGCTTTCTCTATTTGATATACAACCCGATTATGATTTAAATATCATGAAGCAAGGGCAAACTTTAGAAGGAATTACCTCCAGTATTTTATTAGGTTTAGCTCCTATTTTAAAAGATTTTGAACCTGATTATGTTTTGGTGCATGGCGATACTTCAACTACATTTGCCGCAAGTTTAGCTGCATTTTACCAACAAATTTCGATCGGGCATGTGGAGGCAGGTTTAAGGACCTATGACTTGTATTCACCATGGCCAGAAGAAGGCAATCGTTGTTTGACGGGTGTTTTATCTCAAATGCACTTTTCACCGACTAATGAAGCACAAGACAATCTTTTAAGAGAAGGTGTAAATGCAGATAATGTATTTGTCACAGGTAACACTGTCATTGATGCATTGCTAGATGTTGTCAAGCTCTTGGAAGGTGATGAATTAAAACAACAGATGGAAGAAAAATTTCCTTTCACTCAAAATGACCAACCGATGGTATTAATTACAGCACATCGTCGTGAAAATCATGGACAGGGGATTAGTAATATTAGCGCTGCAGTTAAAGAATTATCGCAGATGTACCCTCATATTAATTTTGTGATTCCTATGCACTTGAACCCGAAGGTACGCAATATTTTTATTCAAGAATTATGGGATATCCCTAATATTAAATTAATTGAACCACAAGAATATTTACCATTTGTTTATTTGATGTCGAAATCACAATTCATTTTAAGTGATTCCGGTGGTGTGCAAGAAGAAGCACCATCTTTAGGTAAGCCTGTATTGGTGATGAGAGACACTACCGAGCGCCCAGAGGCAGTGAAGGCTGGTACTGTGTTACTAGTGGGGACAGATACTCAAAATATTATTCAATATTGTCAAAAGTTATTAGAAGATCAGGATTTTTACTTACAAATGTCTAGTGCTAAAAATCCATATGGGGATGGAACTGCCTCAAAACAAATCGTTCGATCGTTATTACAAAGTATGCAATCTACACAAGGAAATTAATCATGAGTACTCCAACAATTTCAGTTATTGGCCTAGGTTATATCGGCTTACCAGCAGCAGCAATGTTTGCTTCTCAAAAAGTAAAAGTGATCGGCGTAGATGTTAATCAAAAAGCTGTAGATACAATCAATCAGGGGAAAATTCATATTGTTGAGCCAGGCTTAGAAGATTTAGTTCGTGTAGCGGTGGCAGATGGTTTTTTACGTGCAACAACTCAGCCTGAAAAAGCAGATGCTTTTGTGATCGCTGTACCAACACCATTCAAAGGTGATTATGAACCTGATGTGAGTTATATTGAAGCGGTTGCAAAAGCAATCGCACCTGTATTAGAAAAAGGCAATACAATCATCTTAGAATCTACATCACCTGTGGGCACAACGGATGATATGATCAGTTGGTTATCAGCAGCTCGCCCTGATTTAAAATTCCCGAAAGAAGGTGAAACAGGGCAAGATATTTATGTGGCTTATTGTCCTGAGCGCGTATTGCCAGGTCAAGTGATTAGAGAGTTAGTGGAAAATGACCGCGTGATCGGTGGTATTACACCAGAATGTTCTGCAAAGGCGATTGAAGTTTACCGTATTTTTGTGAAAGGTGAATTACCAACGACGAATGCTCGTACTGCTGAAATGGCAAAATTAACAGAAAATGCATTCCGTGATGTGAATATTGCATTTGCGAATGAATTATCATTAATTTCAGATAAATTAGATATCAATGTTTGGGAATTGATTGAGTTATCTAATCGTCATCCTCGTGTGAATATTTTGCAACCAGGCCCTGGCGTTGGTGGGCATTGTATCGCTGTTGATCCTTGGTTTATCGTGAATAAAACACCTGAATTGGCAAGAATTGTGCGCACAGCACGTGAAGTGAATGATGGCAAGCCACAATGGGTTATTAGCAAAGTACAAGAAGCAGTACAAGAAGTTGTAGCAAAAACTGGTAAAGCAGCGAATGCAGTAAAAGTTGTATGTTATGGCTTAGCATTTAAACCAAATATTGATGATTTGCGTGAAAGCCCAGCATTGATGATCACTAATAAACTTGCAGCTTTATATCCTAACCAAGTATTGGCAGTAGAGCCAAATATTGCGAATGATCATTTTGAAACTAAGCAAAGCTTTGAATTGATCTCATATGATGCAGCTAAAGATATGGCAGATGTTGCTGTGATTTTGGTGGATCATAATGAATTTAAGTCAGGTTTATCATTCAGAAATGACTCGGTAGTTGTTGATACCAAAGGTATTGTTTAATAATTTTGAGATATGAATTATCTCTGTGGTTGATAAGTTTATAGGTATTAGAAATGCGTAAAAAACAGAAAGAGCAGTTAGTGGAAAATCAAGTAAATATTATAGATGGAAAAAAATCTTTATTGATCGAAGCTAATGATTTATCTATCAATCCTCAATCTAGAGATAATTCTCTCATTTTACAGTATCAAAAAGAGATTGAAAATCTTGAGCGCCAAATGCGAAAATTGGATGCGAATTATAAAGGAATGATTGAACGAGAGAAGAAATATTTGAAAAATATTTCGGACTTAAAAGAGAATGTTGAAAATAGCACGTCTAACTCTCTCTCTCGACAAGATTTTTTAAAGTTGCAGACAAGTTATGAAGGGCTTTTGGCTAGGGAAGAAAGATATCTTAAAGAAATTAAACAACTTCAAGATCAAATTCAAGATCAAAAAAACTCTCTTTATCGGACTTATTCTTATAGATTAGGTTATTTGTTGATACATGCCACAAAATCTATAAAGAATTTTATCAGTCTACCAGCTGATTTAATGCATTTATATCGTGATAATAAACATCGTAAAAAATTAAAATCTGAGGCACTTAATTTAATAAAAGATTCTTCAGAGGTTAAATCATTGGTAAAAAATAAACCAAGGTTTTCATCTACTCATGCCCAATTAGTTGAATCTTATCTTGAAGAAGAAAGAGAGATTAAAATAGCAACGATTATGGATGAATTTACCTCACTTTGTTTTGCACCTGAGGCTGAGACATTGCAGATCACGCCAAATAATTTTAAAAATGAGTTGATTGAGTTTAAGCCCGATTTTGTTTTTATTGAGTCTGCTTGGCAGGGGAAAGATGGCTTATGGAAATTAAAGGTTAGCCAACAAGCGGAGGAATTATTTGAGCTCATAGAGTTTTGCCAAAAAAATAACATTAAAACCCTTTTTTGGAATAAAGAAGATCCTGTTCATTTCGGTACATTTATTGAAGTTGCTAAACAGGTCGATGTTGTTTTTACAACAGATATAGATTGTATTCAAAAATATAAAGAAGCAGTGCAGCATAATGATGTTTATTTAATGCCATTTGCAGCACAGCCTAAAGTTCATAATCCTATAGAGTTGTATGAACGTATTGATAAATTTAATTTTGCAGGTTCTTATTATCTTAAATATCCTGTTAGACAAAGAGATTTTTCTGTTCTCTCTGATGTTGCAATCAATAGTCGTGGATTAGATATTTATGATCGCAACTTTAATAATGATCATCCGCATTATCAATTCCCCGAAAGATATCAGTCTTTAATTTTAGGTTCATTACCGCCTGAAGAGATTGATAAAGCTTATAAAGGCTATGAGTTTGGGATTAATATGAATACGATTAAGCAATCTCAAACGATGTTTGCGCGTCGTGTTTTTGAAATGCTTGCATCTAATACAATCGTTTTAAGTAATTATTCTAGAGGTGTTCGCCTTTTATTTGGGGACTTAGTTGTTTGTTCAGATAATAAGGGAGAGTTGCAAAGACAAGTAGATAATATTTTAGTCGATGAAATAACCCGTAAGAAGTTTAAATTACAAGGATTGCGCTCAGTATTATCTCAACATACTTATGAGCATCGCTTAAATTATATTTTACAAAAGCTTAAAATTTATAAAAAAAATAAGTCAATGAGTCAACATGTTGCTGTATTGGTGAAGTGTGAAACTCAAGCAGATATTGATTGGGCGATTGAGCAGTTTAACCATCAATCAATTGAAGATAAAACTTTATTGATTGAAACATCGATAGCAGTTGAATCATCTAGTAACATTAAGGCTTTTAAAAATCATCAAGAGGTTCTAGAAGCATTGATTGCTTTGGATGCAACTCATGTTACAGTGTTTAATTCTGACGATTATTATGGACAAAATTATCTAATAGATATGCTATTAAGTTACCATTACTTGAAATATCATAATAATTGTCCTGTTACAAAAGATAGATATTATAGTTATTCCAAAGATCAGCTATTAGATCGCGAAGGTAAAGAGTATTTGTTTGTCGATGAATATCAAACATCTAAAACTCTTTATACTAAAAAATATTTTATTGATTTATTGAATCAATATGATTTTCCTAAAGTTCTTAAGGGATTACTGATTCAGGAAAAAGCTTTTTCAAGTGATGCCTTAAATTATATCGATAATGGTAAGGCTGCCGATCAAGCAAATATTGCTTTAGTATGTCAAGATTTAGTGCTTGATGCAGGTGTGAGTTTATCTAATCATTTATTACCTATTGCTGAGAATATTACTTTTAACAATTGTTCTGGGCCTGCTATGGAGAAGTGCCTCTTAGTCGATGAAGGGTTGGTTAAAGAAACACTGCGTAAAGAAATTAAATTTTCGATTGAAAATAAAACCGTTTTATTGGATTCTCATTTGCCAAATGATCAACACCGATTGGTGGCATTAACTCAACCTCTAGAAGTTGAAAAGTGGAATAGAATCAACATAAAAAATTTGATGGAGTATGATGGTGATGTTCTATTTGTATTCCAATTCTTAGATAAAGATCATCAGCAATTAACATATGCTACGGTTATACCGACAACTTCATTTACATTAGATATTCCTGAAGGTACGGTCTTTGGGCAACTTAGTGTTAGATTGAAAGGGAAGTCTAACGTAAAAGTTCAACAGGAACTTCAAATTAGATTAGATAATGTTGCGCGTAGAGTAGAAAAGCTATCTTATGACAGTGATGACATTATTCTTTTTTCTAAAGATGATATGGATAAAGAATTAGTACGACCTAAGAATAAACAAATACAAATCATTAACAGATCTAATGGCGTAGAAATTAAGTCAACATTAGAAAATGATAAGCATGCTTATATTTATTTTAGAACAATTTTTACAAGAGAAGAGGTGAATCTTGTATTAAATAGTATCTTTGAAACAGTTGGTGAAATTGTTGACTGTGATTTTAGAACTGTTTTTCTTTTCTTAGATCAAAATAAAGAAAAGCTAGCACACAGTATTATTAAAGTAGATAACCATAGTCATGCAATGGCAATCCCAGAAGCATGTAAATATGTTCGAATTGGTTTTAAAGTGATGGGCAGAGGAAGTGCAAATGTTCAAACTTTAAAAATTGGTGAGATTCGAGAGCAGGTTAATAATTTAATAGGAAAAAGTGATACATTAGTGCTTGCAAAACAATATCCCGCATATGACGATTTATATAAATATGGATTTCTGCATAGTCGTTTAAGGGCATATAAAAAAGAAAATACAGTAGTCGATATGTTTAGATTTGCAAATAATACTTCAACAGATTTTAGAGAATTTGAAAGTATTGATATCTTCCAAGGAGGGAAAAAGGAGCTAGTAGATGCACTTGCATCTGGCCAATTTAAAAGAGTATTTATACATTTAATTGACCAAGCTATGTGGGATATTGTTAAAGCATTTAAAGATACTATTCAAATTTATATTTGGATTCATGGTGCGGAAATTCAAACTTGGCAGCGTCGATCATTTGAGTTTGATCGTATGACGAATGATCAAATTTCTAGACAGAAAAAACTTAGTGCTCGTAGAGTCACATTTTGGCAAAATCTTTTAGATAAGGAGTTGAATGAAAATGTTAATTTTATTTTTGTATCTCAATATCTTAGAGCTGAATCAGAAGAAGGATTAGCTAGAGTATTTCCAAATAAACAAACGCATATTATTCATAATTATGTAGATGAAAATATCTTTCCATATGAAGTAAAAGATATTAATCAGCGTTATAACTTATTAACCATTCGTCCATTTGCAGGTAAAAAATATGCGAATGATGTGACTGTTAATGCCATTATTGCTTTATCGAAAAAAACAGATTTTTCCAAATACAAAGTAGAAATTTGTGGGGATGGAGAATTATTTGATGAGACAGTGGCACCATTAAAAGGCTTTCAGAATGTTATTATAAATAAAGGTTTTTTATCACATTCTGAAATGGCTGAAAAATATAGTGAGTATGGGGTATTTATTAATCCTACTAGATGGGATAGCCAAGGTGTTTCTAGAGATGAAGCTAGAATAGCAGGATTGGTTTCTGTATCTTCTAGAGTTACGGCTATTCCTGAATTTGTGTCTGATGAAGATGGTATTATGGTTGACATGGAAGACTATGAGGCTTTAGCTGATGAGATTATTAAAATGGCAGAGAACCCAAATATCTATTCAACAATTTCTAAAAATGGGCATGAGCGAGTAATTCAACAATGCGGGTTGGGTCAGACTATAAGTAAAGAATTGAACTTAATCAGTGCTAAGTAATTAGGTTATTTGTAATGTATTACCTTTTGGAACAAATATTTTTACAAGGATTCTATAATGTTTTTTGTTGATTCGTTGGCAACCCCTAAAAATTATTTTTCAGGAATAGGGTATTCTGAGCATTGCATAATTTTGTCATTAGATGGGATGATTAAGTATGTTGCAGAACATCATAATTTATTAGAGTTACAGAGTGGTAGATATTCATTAGTTCATTATGATGATAACGAACAGTCTAGTTTGATTATGGCAGATCCTACAGGGCAAGATGTATTATATTATTTCCAGTCTAGCGATTATTGGGCTGTATCTAATTCTTTTTATAAGTTAGTTGAAGAATTAAAGAAGAAAAAGATCAATACAGAAATATATTTACCCGGTTTATATTCATATAAGATTAAACACTCATTGGGTGGCCAACCATTAAATTATAATACTTTGATCTGTAATATAAAAATTTTACCTAGAGACTATTGTATTAAAATAAAGTCTCAAACGTTAATTCTAGAAAAAAGAACCTATGTTTTACCTAATATAACAAATGTTAATGAGTATCGGTTAACTTTACATAAAGTGATTTTAAGTCAAATAAGCGTATTGAATACCTTAGTTGATTTATTGCCAACTCAAAGTGTACGATGTGATTTAAGTGGTGGGATGGATTCTCGGGTTGTGTTTGGTATTTGCAGTAATATTGACAATGCTGCAAAAAAAATAAAATTTGCTAGTAATCGTAAATTAGAAGATGATTATTTTATAGCTCAAAAAATCGCTCAGTATTTTGGCATCGTTTTAGATAACTCATCTATAGGTAATTATAAGCAAATAGTAACTGATAAAGAACAGTTTTTATTGTATAAGTATGGTAACTCAGGAGTTTATGATTGTATATATAAACCTCATTATGTATTTACTCCGAAGACTTTACATGTTCATGGTGCAGGTGGTGAAAGTTTGAGGGGGCAATACTTAGGTTCACCACGTCAAATTATGGGTAGATTGAAAAGTTATTTTTCTTCAGAAGTAGAACATAATTTAGTTCAAAAAGAATTTTTTAATTATTTTTCAAATAATAACTTAGATATTAATGACCCTAGATCTATGATAAATCATTATAGAGATTTTAGAGCTAGATTCCATTTTGGTAGAAATTGGTTTAGATTTTTGACTAATCCTCTTTATACACCTCTTTCAGATATTCGTTTAGAGTCACTGTCTAATTATTTAAGCGTATCTAATAAAAATTCGACAATGATTTTTTATGATATTTATATGTTTTTACATGATATATTGGCTTTTTTTCCATTTGATGATGATAAGAAAAATATAAATTTACAAAAAATGAAGAGTGTAAATATTCCTTTGGTTAAATCAGAACAGAATCGCAAGCTAACAGAGTATGTAGTATATGGTGAATTCTTAGAAAATAAGATAGATAAGGATTTAATATCTAGTATTGATACAACTTTAGCTGTGCCTTTTGGAGAGTTACTTAATTTAGAAAAAGATGAGTTTGTGAAAAAATTTCCATCTTTATCTAGTGGCTATTCTCAAATGCCTCATGTTTATACAATATTGAATCTTATAGATTAGTAACGTGTATAAATTAAAACTGATAATTTTAATTATTCTGCATAAAAAAGTTTAATTTTATTATAGTTACTATAATAAAATAATTATTTAAATTAATGATATTTGATATTAAAAGGTAGATTACGTTGTGGATGTGAGGATTTTTATAGATGGAGAAGAAATGTTATCTAGTCAGAAAAATAAAGGGGCATCCTTTGCTCACTGTTTAGATCAATTTAAGGTAGAGTCCAAAGCAATTTGGAGTAGATATAGATTAAGATTACCAACTGCTGTATTAGATAATAAACTCGTAGGATATGAATTTGCTTCTTTGTGTGGGGTTCCTACAGCTAAGATCATACAACTAGATGTTTCTATCGATGAACTAAAATTTTCAGCTAATACGGTAATTAAGCCTATGGCTGAAAATGCAAGTAAAGGGGTTTTTATTTCTTATTCATCAAAAAAAATAGTTTATCTTGATAGAGCTATTATTCATGAATCAGCCCCATTTGCAAAACGTTATGCGAAACGATTATTAAAAGCAGGAATTGTTAGACATGACAGATGGATGTCTGAAGAATTGCTTAAGGATAAGAAAGACGGTTTAGCAAGAGATATTAAGTTTTATTGTTTTTATGGGAAAGTAGGATTAATACTAGATACTCATAGGGAAGAAGAAATCAGACGTTGTTGGTTTGATGTAGATTTAAATTATATTGATAGTGGAAAATATAATAGTGCTTTGTTTAAAGGTAAAAGAGATACAATACTAAAAGAATTAATAAAAAAAGCCGAAAAGCTCAGCTTAGAGATCCCTTCTCCATTTGTGAGAATCGATTTTTTAGTCTGTGATTCAGAGGTATATTTAGGGGAATTTACACCAGTACCTGCCGGCTATGATTTATTTAATGAGCTTTGGGATAAAAAATTGGGTAATATGTATGTCGATGCTGCCGTTAGATTGGGAAGTGATATAGGAGTTGGCAAAATTTTCCAAAATTATTCTATGATTGCTCATAAATATAACGCAAGTAATATGTTGGAAAATAAAATTTAAATATGAAAAAGATTTTTGTATATGGTGGATGTATTTCTCGAGATGTATTTAATGAACCCTATAATCTAGGAGAGTTAGATTTAGTAGCTTATATAGCCCGTTATTCTATAGCGAAGTTATGCTGTCCATCGATTCGAATTAAGATTAATGAAAAAAAAGTACCATCAGCTTTTCAGAGAAAGGCGATAGAAAATGATGCTAGAAATAATTTACTATATTTTTTAGATTTACGAGATTATGATTATTTATTGGTTGACTTTATGTTTACTCGTTTTAAATTGGTTGAATATGAATCAACGCTATTAACGTATTCTACAGAGCTAAGTAAATCAGGCCTGATATCTCCTTCTTCACATAGAATCATTAGTAATGATTCTGTATTATATTGGGAAAATTTTAAAAAAGGTTTAGATATTTTTTTAGAATTTTTATCAGACAACAATAGATTGCATAAATTGCTTATTAATAAAATTTATTTAGCTACCCATGATGATAGTGGTAAGGCTTTTGATGATGTAGGTCCACAAAATGACTTTTTAGATAGAATTTATGACTTACTTAGTAATAGTTTGGATAACTCACAAATTTTGGAATATGATCAGGCGCATTTTATTGCAAAGAGTGATCATCATTGGGGAAGAAGTCCTATGCATTTTATAGATGATTTTTATCATGATTGTTATCAGAAAATTGTGTCATTGTAGTAAAAATATTTTTTGTTGAATTAAAATAATAGCGGATCTGAAGATCTTTATAAAATAATTATTATTGGTGGTTACCTGAAATTAGTACTGTCAAATATTGGTATGTAAAATGAGTTTATATTTAGTAGCAGATGCTTTGACGAAAGCATCTTTGTCTCAGGGTAAGCGATTGATTGGTAATAGTTTTTTTTTACAGTCGGCGGATTGTCTATTTGTTGAATCTGCCTGGCAAGGGCGTTGGAATCGTTGGAAATATAAGATTGCATCATATCCTGATCATCCTGAACGTAATAACGATAAGTTAAAAAAACTTGTTCAAAAAGCCAAAGATCGTGGGATTCCCACAGTTTTTTGGAATAAAGAAGATGGTGTGCATTTTGATCGCTTTATAGATAGTGCCAAGTTGTTTGATCATGTATTTACTGTGGATTCCACTTGTATTCCTCGTTATAAGGAAGTGATGGGGCAGGATGCATCGATTCATACAATGATGTTTGCAGTACAGCCTAAATTCCATAATTTTACAGGATTCAACTTTAAACATAATCGTGCAAATTTTGTGGGCAGTTATAGCCACCATGTGCATGACATTCGTAGAGAATGGCAGAATCAATTATTTGAGGCAGCCTCTTCTACAGGATTAGGTTTAACGGCTTTTGATCGTAATTCTAAAAGAAAATCTGGTAATTATCGTTATCCGATTTTACCGAATATGGATATTTTACAAGCTGTAAAATACCCTAAAACGGGGCAAATCTATAAGGATTATTTGGTATCGCTCAATGTGAATACGGTGACAGATTCTCCGACGATGTATTCTCGTCGTTTGGTGGAAATTTTAGCGTGTGGTGGCATTGCAGTAACAACGCCCGCATTATCTGTGAATGAAATGTTTGCAGATTACTGCCATGTTGTTCATAGCCCTGAAGAGATGAAAGAGTTATTTGATCGCTTAAAGCATGGGCCAAGTCAGGATGATTTAGAAAGAGCGCGTGCAGGTGCAGAATATGTAGCCAAATATCATACTTGGGAACATCGTTTGAAAGAAATGTCTCGCATCATTGGTTTGGATGATTGATGGCACAGCATTTGCATTACACAGGATTCAAATTATGGTGGCAGCGGGATCGTTGGCTACCATTTTTACATGATTTAAATAATACTAATGCAAATTATTATATCGGCTGGGGCTATAAGAAAAGTGGTTTGCGAGCACTAAAAAAAACGAAGCACGCTAGTGCTTTTTTATTAGAAGATGGCTTCCTGCGCTCTGTTGGTTTGGGAATTGATGGGTATCCACCATTATCGTTAGTGGTGGATAATCTTGGCATTTACTATGATTACAGCAAGCCTTCACGATTAGAAGCTCTAATTATGGATGTTGATTCATTGCAGCCATTATTAACTGATGCAAGTCGGGCGATTGAGTTGATTGTTCAACATCATCTATCTAAATATAATCATATTTCCACCTCGTGGCCAGTGCATTTAATGGTGGATGACACTCGCCAAAATGTATTGATCATTGATCAAACAGCGGGCGATATGGCTTTGAAATATGGCGGTGTAACAGCGGATACATTTGTGGAGATGGTCAATGCTGCCAAGGCAGAAAATCCCGATGCTATCTTATGGATCAAAATTCACCCAGATGTTTTAACAGGCAAAAAGCACGGCCATTTAACTGAATATCTCACGGATGATAATGTTCGAGTATTATCGGAGAACATTAACCCCATCACATTACTAGAGAAAATGGATAAGGTTTATACGGCAACATCACAAATGGGCTTTGAAGCCTGCATGATGAAAAAGGATGTTGTGGTGTTCGGTGTGCCTTGGTATGCAGGTTGGGGATTAACGGATGATCGCCATGTGGATGTTGCACGATTAAAAGCGGATGGTAGAAGAAGAGCAGCATCATTAGAAGAAGTTTTTGTCGCAAGCTATTTGCAATATTGCCGTTATTTGAATCCCTATACGAATGAACGGGGTGATATTTTTGATGTTATTCATTATTTAATAGATATGCAAAGGCGCACGGAACTATTATCAGGGGAAATCTGGTGCATTGGTTTGTCGTGGTGGAAGCGCAAAATCATGCAACCATTTTTAACGACACATAATAATAAAGTTAGATTTTTTAAATCGTTAGCACAAGTTCAAAAAGCGTATCAAAGGCAATCCATCAAAATTATGATGTGGGGGCAAAAATACCCTGAAATTCCTCTGTGGGCAAAAGAGAAAAGTTTACCAATATTGCGAGTGGAAGATGGCTTCATCCGTTCAGTGGGCTTGGGTTCTAATCTCATTGCGCCATTATCTTTGGTGGTGGATGATTTAGGCATTTATTTTGATGCACAAATGCCATCTCGTTTAGAAAATATCCTACAAACACACGAATTTAATCAACATGAAATTACTCAAGCGGATGTTTTAATTAAAGCTTTAGTTGAAAAAAATATCGGTAAATATAATGTGGGTAATGGCGGTTTGGATTTGCCAAGTCCAATACCAAAACAACTCATTTTAATTCCCGGGCAAGTGGAAGATGATGCATCCATTCGTTATGGTTCGGCTCATATTAAAAGCAATTTGGATTTAATTAAAGCAGTGCGTAAGGAAAATCCCGAAGCTTATTTGATTTATAAACCGCACCCAGATGTGGTGAGTGGTAATCGCATTGGCAAAACTAAAGATGAAGATGCTCTGCAATATGTGGATCAAATCATCACGAAAGCCAATATTTTAGATTGTATCGAGCAAGTGGATGAAGTTCATATGATGACTTCACTATCAGGCTTTGAGGCACTGCTGCGTGGTAAAAAAGTGACTTGTTATGGCTTGCCATTTTATGCAGGTTGGGGATTAACAATAGATAAAGTGAAAACAGAGCGCAGAACTAGAACTTTATCATTACAAGCATTGGTTGCAGGGGCGATGTTGTTGTACCCAACTTACATTGATCCAAAATCGAAGCAGGTTATTGATGCAATGCAGGCGCTCAAAATTTTGGATGATCAGAGAAAAGTGAAGCAGCAATCTATTAGCAGTAATTGGTTTAACCGTAAAGGCAATCAATTAAAGGCGCTGTGGCTAGCATTAAAATAGCTGTATAAATATCGGAATATCTCGCCTATTGGCGAGATATTAGTTTTGGATAGAGCAAGGTTAACCTTTCTTCGCAAAGGCATCCATGCCATCGTAGCGATCAAAGTGAATATCGTCGCTTACTAAGTAATCATAAATTTCTTCAACAATTGGGATACCATTTTGTTGGTATCTTTCAAAAGTAGCATCACTTCTTTCACCAGGATATTGAACTTTGCTAAAACCTTCGGCAGGCTTCATGCCATGGATTTCGCCCACCATTTTTTCAATCGTGCCGTAGAAAGATTCTAAGCCTGCGAAGAACTCAGGATTTAATACAATGTGGATTTGACCCAATTCACGGCCAGCGGAGAGGTCGGCATACATTGAAGATACAGAACCACCGGAAGGTTGGCCGAGTAATGCGCCACACAAAATATCCACCATCATCATCAAACCTGAGCCTTTTGCGCCAGCAATCGGTACTAAGCCTGCAACAGCATTTGGATCAGTAGTAGGATTGCCATTAGAATCTACCGCCCAATCAGCCGGGATTGCTTTACCTTTCGCACGTGAATCTAGGATTTTTCCCCAAGCGCCCACTGTGGTTGCCATATCGAAAATGATGGGTGCGCCATCTTTACGAGGTGCGCCGAATGCGATTGGATTTGTGCCAAAATAAGGTTCAGCACCGCCATATAACACAACCATAGGATCAGATTGGCACATGGAGATCATGATTAAGCCTTGTGCTGTTGCTTGGCGTACAAAGTAAGATAATGTTCCGCAATGACCTAAGCGCTTCATGCCCACAACGCCAACGCCTGTTGTTTTTGCTAATTCGATGGCTTTTTCTGTGCCGAGTTGTGCAATGTAATGACCCACAGCATTATCACCATCCAAAATCCCAATGCTTGCAGATTTCTGATCAAACGTAATGTTAGGGTTAGGATTGCTGCCGCCTTTATTGATGCGCTCTGAGTAATATTCTACACGCACAGCACCATGAGAATGAACGCCACGAGAATCAGCATACGCTAAATGATC
>NZ_MVDO01000036.1 GCF_002006755.1 Wohlfahrtiimonas larvae
ATCCCAATGCTTGCAGATTTCTGATCAAACGTAATGTTAGGGTTAGGATTGCTGCCGCCTTTATTGATGCGCTCTGAGTAATATTCTACACGCACAGCACCATGAGAATGAACGCCACGAGAATCAGCATACGCTAAATGATCAGCCACAGCTTCGGCATGAATTTCAGGCAAACCTGCTTTCATGAATTTATTTTTCATGAGAGATTTTAATTCATCAAATGTAACGAGTTTCATTTTTTCTTCAGACATAATTTCTTCCTTTGAAAAATTGCTAGTAAAAATTTAATTTTAGTATAACGAGAAATATACACATAAGGGTAGGTGATTACGCATATGAATGATGTTGTATGAAAAATTGATCAAATGTACGTTTTTTATTAAAAATAATAAATATATTTTTCTGCTTGACGAAAGTTTAAAATCAATTTATGTTAATTGGTATGAAAACTAATGTAATGAACAAATCCCTACTACGACTTATTCTGCTGTAATCGCAAAGATTGCAGCCTTCGCTGTGTCTATCGACATAGCAGTTATTTTGAATAAGAAACGAGAAGAGATTTTTAATGTTTATTACGTATAAGTACCCAAGTTCTACAAATTCTATGTTAAATCGTGATCATCGACGTTGGTTCGTATGGTGTTATGCTTTATTGCTGCGATTATCATTCTAAAAACAACTTTATAAACAAATTATTTGAAACATAAGATTTAATTCAGCAGGAATAGAGGAAAAATCATGATCCATAACCCAGAAACTAAATATCAATCATTTGCACCATTGAAATTAAAAGATCGCACTTGGCCAGATCAAGTGATCGATAAAGCACCACGTTGGTTATCATCAGACTTACGTGATGGCAATCAGGCTTTGATTGAGCCTATGAATATCGAACAAAAATTAAGAATGTTTGATTTATTGATCGAATGTGGATTCAAAGAGATTGAGGTGGCTTTTCCATCAGCTTCTGATACTGAATTCACATTTGTGCGCCGTTTGATTGAAGAAAATCGCATTCCAGAAGATGTGACGATCCAAGTATTGACGCAATCACGTGAAGATTTAGTTGTACGAACATTTGAATCATTGAAGGGTTGTAAACAAGCGATTGTTCATATCTATAATGCAACATCTCCAACATTTCGCCGTGTAGTATTCAATAAAACAAAAGAAGAAGTCAAAGCGTTGGCAGTATTTGGTATGAGTTTGGCAGTTGAAGAAGCGAAGAAATATCCTGAAACAGATTGGACATTTGAATATTCACCAGAAATTTTCACAGATACTGAAATGGAATTTGCGGTCGAAGTCTGTGAAGCTGTTGTTGAGGTTGTTAAGCCAACGCCAGAAAAGCCAGTCATCTTTAACTTGCCTGCAACGGTAGAAATGGCAACACCCAATGTATATGCGGATCAAATCGAATATTTTTGTCGTAATATCAGCTGCCGTGATAGCGTGATTGTGAGTTTACATACGCACAATGATCGTGGTTGTGCTGTCGCTGCGACAGAGTTGGGCTTGATGGCTGGTGGTGATCGTGTAGAAGGCTGTTTATTTGGTCATGGCGAGCGCACAGGTAATGTGGATTTAATTACATTGGCATTGAATATGTACACACAAGGCGTGGATCCTGAATTAAATTTTTCACAAATCAATAAAGTTGTGCGCGAAGTGGAGTATTGTACAGCAATTAAAGTACATCCTCGTCATCCCTATGCAGGTGAGTTGGTATTTACTGCATTTTCTGGTTCACATCAAGATGCAATTCGCAAAGGTTTATCCGACATTAAAAATAATCCTAATCAAATGTGGAAGGTGCCTTATTTGCCGATTGATCCTTTGGATGTGGGGCGTTCATATGAAGCGGTTATTCGTGTAAACAGCCAATCAGGTAAAGGTGGTATTGCATATTTATTAGAAGAAGATCATGGCATTAATATGCCGCGCCGTTTGCAGATTGAATTCAGTCGTGTGGTGCAAAATGAAGCGGATGGCAAAGGCATTGAAGTCACATCACCGATGATTTTTGATTTGTTCAATCGTGAATTCTTAAATAAAGGTGCTGTATCCATTGAACAGCCAATTAATATTGTAGAAGATGAAAATGGCCATACTGAAATTACAGTGGCGATTCATACACCAACACAAAAATATGCAGCGAAAGGGCAAGGTAATGGTCCAATTGCAGCATTGGTGAACGCTTTGAATACAACATTAAACATTGATGTGGATGTTGTGAGTTATCACGAACACGCAAGAAGTCAAGGTTCTAAAGCGGAAGCAGTCGCATTTGTAGAGATGCAGGTGGAGGCTAAAACGTTATTTGGCGTTGCAATTCATGCAAATACAGCAAGAGCATCCATTGATGCAGTCATCTCTGCTTTGAATCGCGCAATTGTAAAAGGTTTAGTTGAAGTAAAATAATTCTAGATTCTTATTGTAGAGTTGATAAAATAGCGAAGTCCATCGATTGGGATGGACTTTTTTGTTATATGGGTTGTGTTCGGTGGCTATCACGTTTCGGACACAAGAGTACACTATGTATTGTCTTAGGATGAAAAATCCTCGGACTCACCATTTCTTTGAGAGAATTCAATATGAGCTATTTATTTACATCAGAATCTGTGTCAGAAGGACATCCAGATAAAATTGCTGATCAAATTTCAGATGCTGTTTTAGATGCAATCATCCAAAAAGATCGACATGCACGCGTTGCGTGTGAAACTTTGGTTAAAACTGGCGCTGCGATCATTGCAGGTGAAATTTCAACCAGTGCATGGGTTGATTTAGAAGACTTAGTACGCAATGTGATTACTGGGATTGGTTATAACTCTTCAGATGTGGGTTTTGATGGTGCAACTTGTGCAATCATTAATATGATTGGTAAGCAGAGCGTAGATATTGCTCAGGGTGTTGATCGTTCTAAGCCAGAAGATCAAGGTGCAGGTGACCAAGGTTTAATGTTTGGTTATGCATCAAATGAAACTGACGTTTTAATGCCAGCGCCGATTACATATGCACACCGCTTGGTGGAGCGCCAATCAGAAGTTCGTAAATCAGGCTTATTGCCATGGTTAAGACCAGATGCAAAAAGCCAAATCACATTTGCGTATGATAATGATGGCAAAATCCAAGGGATTGATGCAATCGTTCTATCTACTCAACATAATCCTGATGTTTCTCAAAAGGATTTGAAAGAAGCAGTGATGGAGTTGATCATCAAGCATGTGATTCCTAAAGAGTGGATTACAGAAAATACTAAATTCCATATTAACCCAACAGGTAACTTCGTGATTGGTGGCCCAGTCGGTGACTGTGGTTTAACTGGTCGTAAAATTATTGTGGATACTTACGGAGGTATGGCGCGCCATGGTGGTGGTGCTTTCTCTGGTAAAGATCCATCCAAGGTTGACCGATCTGCTGCATATGCAGGTCGTTATGTTGCAAAAAACATTGTTGCAGCAGGATTGGCAGATAAATGTGAAATTCAAGTTTCTTACGCAATTGGCGTGGCTGAGCCTACATCGATCTCCATCACAACTTTTGGTACAAACAAAATCCCAGAAGCAGATATCGAGCGTTTAGTGCGTGCGCATTTTGACTTGCGTCCTTATGCAATCACAACAATGTTAGATATGTTGCACCCAATTTATCAACCGACAGCTGCATATGGTCACTTTGGTCGTGATCCTTATGAGATTACATATCAGAATTCTGATAATGTAGAAACAAAAGCAACGGCATTCAGTTGGGAAAAGACGGATAAAGCTGAAGTTTTACGAAGCGAAGCAAAACTATAACTTGACTTTTTGTGATAAACGGCTAAAATTTTCGTTTATTTTTGCGTTAAAGAATATATTAAGGATTCATTATGAAACGTACATTTCAACCAAGCGTAATCAAAAGAGCACGTGATCACGGTTTCCGTGCACGTATGGCAACTAAGAACGGTCGTAAAGTTTTAAATCGCCGTCGCGCTCGTGGTCGTGTTAGATTATCTGCATAATCATTTGTGATTGCTAAAAAGGCGCTGTTATAGCGCCTTTTTACATTTTAGAAAGAGATAATCTTGATGTCATACAGTTTTACAAGAGAACAACGATTATTAACGGCCAAAGATTTTGGTTATGTTTTTGATCATCCTACTCGATTATCGGATCGTTTTTTTACGGTATTGGTTAAAAAACAATTGTCAGCCAAGCCAGCAAGACTCGGACTAGCCATCGCTAAGAAGAACCTAAAAAGAGCGCATGATAGAAATTTAGTTAAGCGAATTGTGCGTGAATCTTTTCGGCTTAATCAAGAAAAATTGATGGGGTTTGACATAGTAGTGCTTGTCAAAGGCAACGTTTCCTTAGATAATCGTGATCTGTTACATCAATCATTGAAACAACATTGGGAGAAAGTAGAAAGGTTGTGAAAACAATTTTAATTGGATTAATTAAAATGTATCAACTATTTTTGAGTCCATGGGTAGGGCAGCAATGCCGATTTACACCATCGTGCTCGAATTATTCTATTGAAGCCATTCGCAAGCATGGCGCGATCAAAGGTTGTTGGCTGACATTCAGGCGTTTGATCCGTTGCCATCCATTTTGTGATGGTGGTGAAGACCCTGTTCCCTAGAAGCATTTCTGTTAATTTTTGAGTTTAAAGATATTACTATGCAAAATAATCGATTAATACTCTGGGCAATCTTCGGGTTGCTTGCCTTTATGGTTTTTAGTAAATGGCAAACAGCAAATTTACCCGTAGCACCTCAGACTGCAGAAACTGCACAAGTTTCTCAATCAATCTCGCCAGCCGCTGATGGCTCCGTTCCAGCAGTGAATGCACCCGAAACATCAGTAATTCCTAATGCAATGGCAACTCAAGCGAAAACCATTACAGTAGAAACGGATGTATTATCTATTAATATTACATTGGCAGGTGGTGATATCTCCGATGTTAAATTATTGAAATACTCTGAAAGCTTAGAGAATAAAGATGTGCCTTTTGCATTGTTATCTTCTA
Organism: Wohlfahrtiimonas larvae; assembly: GCF_002006755.1. Lineage (GTDB taxonomy): Bacteria > Pseudomonadota > Gammaproteobacteria > Cardiobacteriales > Wohlfahrtiimonadaceae > Wohlfahrtiimonas > Wohlfahrtiimonas larvae. The sequence continues at coordinate 5,014 of NZ_MVDO01000036.1, forward strand.
ATCCATCTCGTTTATTTGTGAGTCAGACAGGTTTGATCGGTGCGACAGGACAAGCTAATTTCTCTCATAATGTCACGACATTCAATGCTGAAAAAGAGCATTATGTTTTGGCTGATGGCCAAGATAGCATTATTGTTCCAATGACTTACGTTGATCCTGACACAGGTTCAATTTTAACAAAAACTTATGAATTTAAACGTGGTAGTTATGATATTGGTTTTACACAAAAATTAACCAATAATGCATCTACACCTTGGGTGGGGCTGAACTATCTTCAATTAGTTCAAAAAGACCCTAAGGCGAGTGGGCATATGGTGGGCGCATCTAGCTATACTGGTCCAGTATTCTCTATGGGTGATGAAACTTATAAAAAAGTACCTTTTGATAAACTTGCAGAAAAGGCTCCTGCCATTAAACAAGACGGTACTTATGGTTGGGTTGCTATGATCCAACAATATTTTACTTCAGCATGGTTAGGGTTAGATGGTAGTGCTCATACGGTAGAGGTGGCTAAGTTACCTGGTGATATCGCAATGGTTCGCTTAATGGGTAGTACAACAGTATCTGTGCCTGCAGGCGCAACATATGAATTTAAAAATAGCTTATATTCTGGTCCAAAAATTAAGAAAAATTTAGTTGCAGCTGGTGAATATCAGTTGGCTGATGGTAAAGAAGGTAATGCAAAATTAGAATTAACTTTGGATTATGGTTGGTTCAGCCCAATTTCAGCATTGATGTTGATTGTTCTTGAGTTCTTCCATGGCTTCGTAAATAACTGGGGGTGGTCAATTATATTGTTGACATTTACAGTGAAATTAGTGCTGTATCCTTTTTCTGAAAAAGGTTATCGCTCAATGGCAAAAATGCGCCATTTAGCACCAGAAATGCAACGTTTGAAAGAGTTGTATGGCAGCGATAAACAGAAAATTGGCCAAGAAACTATTGCGCTTTATCGTAAAGAGAAAGTGAATCCAATGGGTGGTTGTTGGCCAATGTTGATCCAGATTCCAATTTTTATTTCATTGTTCTGGATGTTACAAGAAAGTGTTCAATTACGCCAAGCACCATGGATCTTATGGATTCACGACTTAGCAATTATGGACCCTTACTTCATTCTACCAATCATTATGTGTGGCACGATGTTTGTTCAACAAATGTTTAACCCGCCACCACCAGATCCAATGCAAGCAAAAATTATGAAGTTCATGCCTTTAGTATTTGGTTTTATGTTCTTGTGGTTTGCTTCAGGTATCGTTTTATATTGGATCGTGAACAACTTGTTAACAATCCTACAACAGTGGTTGATCAATCGTCGCATTGAAGCTGCTGAAAAGAAAGCAAAAGCATAATTATATTTAATGCTTATTTGTGATACTCCTTGCCTACAGTGAGGAGTATTATTTTATGGTATAGTTTTTAATTTATTTGATATGAAATCTCCTATAATGGTGACGTTATAGGAGATTTTTTATATGAGGGAATCATGAAAGAGACAACCATTGCAGCGATTGCATCTGGTATTTCTATTGGCGGTGTTGGCATTATTCGTATTTCAGGCCCGCAAAGTTATGCTATTGCATTAGAGATTTGTCTTAAAGAATCTTTAGTGGCTCGCCATGCAACATTCACGCAGTTCTATAATGGTTCAAATGAAGTGATGGATGAAGGTATTGCTATCTACTTTAAAGGGCCAAACTCTTTCACTGGTGAAGATTCTGTGGAGCTGCAAGGCCATGGTGGTTTAGTAGTATTAAATCGTGTACTAAAGCGTGTTTATGAACTGGGTGCTGAGCCTGCTAAAGCGGGTGAATTTACTGAGCGTGCATTTTTAAATGGTAAATTGGATCTTGTCCAAGCAGAAGCCATTCATGATCTCATTATGAGCCAAAGTGAAGCACAGGCAAAAGCTGCAATGAATTCTTTATCAGGGCAGTTTTCTATGAAAACTAGTACAATCAGTGAAGCATTAATTCATTTACGTGTTTATGTGGAAGCATCCATTGATTTTAGTGAGGAAGACATTGATTTTATCTCTGATGGCAATGTACTGGCTCGCTTGAATGCAGTTGAAACTGATATTGTGAATTTACTGCAAAATGCTAATCAAGGAAAATTACTGACAGATGGTTTAACGGTGGTATTGGCGGGTAAACCTAATGCGGGAAAATCAAGTATTTTGAATGCGTTATCAGGTGAAGAGAGTGCAATTGTAACAGATATTGCGGGGACAACGCGCGATACATTGAAAGAAAGCATCATTATTCATGGCTTGCCACTGCATATTATTGATACAGCTGGTTTGCGTGAAACAAACGATGTAATCGAGCAAGAAGGGATTCGCAGAACTCGGGAAGCAATGAAAAAAGCAGATTTGATCTTATGGATACATGACGACCAAGATCAAAGTGCGGAGCAGGATATACTACTAGAATCACTGAATGCGCCAATACTACATATTCGAAACAAGATCGATTTAACAGGTAATGAAGTTGGTAGGGTAGAGGATACAATCATGCTATCAGCGAAACGTAATGATGGTATTGGGCTATTAAAAGATGCAATTGTAGAAGCTGTACAGTTTCAGCCTAATCAAGGTACATTCAGTGCGAGAGAGCGCCACTTGATTGCTTTAAAAGAAAGTTTAGGTCATTTAGATGTTGCCAAAAAATTATTAAATGAGGGGCATAGTATCGATCTTGTGGCAGAAGAAATTCGTTTAGCACAAGATGATATTGGATTAATTACGGGTAGATTCACAACGGATGAATTATTGGGTGAAATATTCTCAAGTTTTTGTATTGGGAAGTAAACAGAATAATTGACTACTTATTGACAACTTTTCATTCGTCATGATTATTAAATTTCTTTTGAGAAAAAATATGGTTGCAGTATTATATGAAAGGTTGTCGAGTCAACTCTGAATGGAATGGGGATATGAAAAAATTTGATGTATTAATCATAGGTGGTGGCGTTTCTGGTACGTCACTTTTATATCAGTTGTGTCGTTTTACAGACCTAAAATCGATAGGTTTGATGGAGCAGTATGATGCAATTGCTTCAGTTAACTCACAAAGTTTCAATAATAGCCAAACGATTCATAAAGGTGACATTGAAACAAATTACACTTACGAAAAAGCTAAAGCAACTAAGCGTACAGGTAACATGATTGTTAACTATGTGACTAAGTTGGCAGAGGAAGATCGTAATGGCATTGTTGCCAAATACCCAAAAATGGTTTTAGGTGTGGGTAAGGAAGAGTGTGATGGCTTAAGAAAGCGTTTTGAAGAATTCAAACCCCTTTTCCCAAATTTAAAAGCATTGGACCGTGAAGGTATTCGTGCGATTGAGCCAAAAATAGTAGAAGGACGACCAGAAGATGAAGAAATCTTTGCTTTGGGAGCCTTGGATGAATATGTTGCATGTAATTACCGTGCGTTATCTGAATCTTTTGTAAAAGAAGCTAAAAAGGCCGCTGATAATCGAGATGCAAATTGTGACATTATGATGTCAACAAAAGTCACAGACATCAAAAAAGTGGGAGATATATTTCAAGTACACACAGCCAATCCAAAAGTTGGTGTTGTCGAAGCGAAATATGTTGTGGTTTCAGCATGTGGTCATTCTTTATTATTTGCTCATAAAATGGGTTATGGCTTAGATTTAGCATGTTTACCAATGGGGGGGTCATATTACTTCACGCCTGAAGTATTGAACGGTAAGGTATATACTGTTCAAAACCCTAATTTGCCATTTGCTGCGGTTCATGGTGATCCTGACATTGCCGTTCCTGGTAAAACTCGTTTTGGGCCAACAGCAATTGCATTGCCTGTATTAGAACGCCGTAATTTAAAAACTTTTGCAGATTTCTGGAAAGTATTTAGTCTTGCACCTAGCACAATGTCAGCATTATGGAAATTGATGAAAGTTAAGGATATTCGCAACTATACTTTGACAAATTTCTTATATGAAATTCCATATTTGCGTGAACGATTATTCTTAAAAGAGATGAAGAAAATTATTCCTGCATTAGAATTAAGTGATGTGAAATTTGCAAGAGGATTTGGTGGTATTCGTCCGCAAGTGATTGATAAAAATCAACGTAAATTGATCATGGGTGAAGCTAAGATTAATCCTGGCACAGGTATTGTATTTAACATGACACCATCACCAGGTGGTACATCATGTTTGGGTAATGCTGAAAAAGATATGTACTTAATTGCTAACTTCTTAAAATGTAACATTGATAAAGCCGCATTTGACGAAGTTTTATTGAGTGGTGAAGTGGATCTTCTAGAGATTGACCGCCCAGATGAAGGCTCTTTAGTTGAAGTATAATTAAAAGATGCCATGAATGAGAAAATAAAATCCTGCACTTAATGTGTGGGATTTTTTTGATGAAGATCAAATTTTCACAAATGAACAAAAACTTACACTTTTATGTGTTTTATGGTTAAGTATCTGAAAAATATTCTGTTAGTTTAGTTATAACTATTTGAGATTTATGCGGATTAAATAAAAAAATAGAGATTTATATAGTAATTACATAAAATATTAACCATGATTTTTCTGATGTACTTGGCATTATTAAGTTTAAATGTTTGAGATACGGTATGATTAATAAAAAATATCAAATAATGGTGTGAGTAAATACAATGAAATATTCTAAAATATCTGTCCAAAAACTTGTGTTTTTAGCCTCAGCAATGGGAACGATTGCATTATCTAATGCTAATCAGTTTGAACCATCGACAACACCGATTTTTAGCACACCACAGGCTAAGCCTAATATTCATATGGTTTTAGATGACTCAGCATCCATGAAGAATGTTGATGTTATGGCACCTGAACATGCTTTTGGTTTTGGGATACCAGCGTGTGAACCTCAAGGAAAGGCATGGAGTGATGAGCGCAAGGCGAGAGGTGAATATGATCCTTTTCAAGATAGCAAATATGTGCCTTGGGATGATAGTAAGGCGATTAATGGTTTAATTAATGGTAAAAAGAAACCACCTAGAATTATGGATTGTGCCTTTGTCATGCGTAAAGAAGCTTTAGATCATACTGTTCGCACGTTATTATATAAATATCGTGAAAAAGCATATTTAGGGATCTCTGTTTTGTGGCAAGTAAATAATCAGGGAGATAATAGTATTTTTGATAGTGTCATTCGTTTACCATTAGATGACTATAGTACATTAAGTAGCACTGAATTTGAGCAAAATGTTATTAAGCCTATTTCCAAATTAATTATGACCTCCCCAGGTTTAACGCCCTTATATCCTGCGGTTTATGAAGCTGTAAAAATGTTTAGAGGTCAACCTGTTACTTTATTTGGCCTGAACAATAATGATATGGTTTGGAATATAGGTGGGGGATATTTCGAAGAAGATGAGAATGGTAACATATATTATTCATATAAATTATTGGAAACGCCTTTGCGTTATCGTTGTCAACAAAATCATATGATTGTGATGACAGATGGTGAGCCTAATAAGGCAGAAGTTTGGGGAATTGATCCAAATGATGGGGTTAGAGTAGATTATATTCATCCTTTAGCAACTCATGCGAAGATTAATGGTGTTAATATTGGTTATGATGGCCTTCTCAATAATGGTAAAGTCATAGGAAATATAACATCTCAGGTTGATTTGCGTGATGCGCATAAACCAATTTACAGAAATG
>NZ_MVDO01000037.1 GCF_002006755.1 Wohlfahrtiimonas larvae
AAAATCATATGATTGTGATGACAGATGGTGAGCCTAATAAGGCAGAAGTTTGGGGAATTGATCCAAATGATGGGGTTAGAGTAGATTATATTCATCCTTTAGCAACTCATGCGAAGATTAATGGTGTTAATATTGGTTATGATGGCCTTCTCAATAATGGTAAAGTCATAGGAAATATAACATCTCAGGTTGATTTGCGTGATGCGCATAAACCAATTTACAGAAATGGCCAATGGGAAGAGAAAACAGTAGATGATGCTGGCAAATCTTGGAAAGATGAGCTATCTAAGGCTATGCCAATCATTACGCATAGTGTGAGTTTATTTGTAGATCCATTATCTCGTGTTTATTTAGATATGACTGAGCCAACAGACGGGATGAATCTTGGCTTCGCAAAAGGAGATGGTAATTCTGAAGATCTATTATTAGCTTTTGATACGATCTTTTCTTCTATTATTAAAAGTACAAGTAGCACAATGTCTACAAATGATAGAAATAATTCAGGTGTTTTAGAGGGCAAACCAACCAATTCTAGTGGTCATGTAGATTTATCTAAAGTTGGTGCTATTCGTTATGATACAACCTATAATTTTAATCAGCAGATGGGAAATATTCGTGCAATGGCGCCGTATATTTCTAGTTACATTAATGTTGATGGTGAAGAAAAACCAGTCATTGATGTGATTGAGTTATGGAATACAGATAATACTGTGAAACCTGAACAGGCTAGGTATGTAACATTCTTAGGGGATAGTAATCAATTAGTATATTTAGATAATCCTGCGGTTAATAAGCAATTTGAAGAAATTTATAAAGCAAAAAAATATGGTGAGCCATACAATAATTATTATATACCTTGGTTGATGAATCCTGGAGCTTATGAGGGAGATCATGGATTAAGGGCACGTGTACGCCCAATGGGAAGTGTGACAAATTCTGATCTAGTTTTAGCTAATAAAGATGTGCTGAATATTAATATTGCTAAAAATAAAATGGCACCTACATTGGCCATAGATTTAGTTGAATATGTAAAATATAAAGCAGGGCATCAAGCAAGTAATTATTTGATCGTTTCTGATAATGATGGATTTATCAGTTTTGTTAATGCACAGCGCGGATTAACGGGTTATGAAGAAGCCGGTGCGAGAAATACAGCATATTTCCCTCAGCTATTAGCACATAGATTAGATGAAATTGCGGGAGATAATCGACCTGCAACTTTGGTATTGGAAGGTAAAACTAAACTTATTGATGCAAAAGTATATGAACCATCGGTGGGAGATATTTATGCAACTATCGGTTTGACTTCTATGGGAAGTGGTGGAAAGGGTATTGTTGGTTATCGAATTTTTGGTGCACCTACCAATTTTAATAGTTCATCTGCTCAATCATTAGAAAATATTACACCACTATTTGAAATTACGAATGAAGGGCCTGAAGAATTTAGAACAGCAGGTTTTGAAAAATTAGGTTATACCTATTCTAACTTTGAGATGTTTAACCGTATTTACGATAATAAAGGCCAAGCTGTTGCTGTCTTTGGTAATGGTTTTGGGGTTGATCAATCAGTGCTTTACTTTATAGATGCTTATACAGGCAAAAAACTACATGAAATTGTTTTAAGCCCTAATGGTGGAGGAGCAGCAACACCATCTATTGTTGTACGTGCATCAAATAATGGGCAGGCGCTTGATCGTATTTATGTCGGAGATTACTCAGGTACATTGTATCGAGTGAATTTTAATGGTAAAGATTTAACGGATAATAGTGTGACAGTGACAGCTTTATTTAAAGCTTCTACTGTACCTAATAATCCTGGCCAATCGGCGATTTCAGTTAAGCCTTTAGTCATTAAGGAAAAATCTACAGGATTATATGATATAGCATTTGGTACTGGTAATGCCTCTAGCTATGAGTTGGATCGTGGGCATAACTCATTGGTCGAACACAGTATTTATAAGATTGTTGATCATAATAGTACAAGTACTGCTGCAACCTCAACGGTTGGAGAGTTATCATCTTCAAAACGACCACTTGTTTCTTTATTAACGATTTCAGATTTAAATGTTGGCCGTGTTAATTATGCAAAAGGCTCTAATATTAATTATTATTCTGAAGAAAAACATGATTTAGAAATTACAGCACCAGAATCTGTTAACCCTAATACTAGTGTTAATGGTTGGTCAATTCGTTTAATTGCGGATGGCTCACAATCTGGTGAGCGTACAATCCAGAATGCCAAGTATGATTCTAGTAACGATAGTATTGTGTTTGTGACATGGGGAATTCATGAAAGGGATAATGATTATATAGCTGGTGATCTTTATGATCCTTGTTTGGCTGATGCTGCTTTTGGTAAAGTGTTATCATTTGATGCCAAAACAGGTAAGTCTTCTGGTGCAAAAGGAATATACAATAAAGGTACGACAGGAACAGCTGAAGGCGGTTTGACAGGTAGCGGAATTTCCGATAGTCCAGAAGGCAATGACATTGCTGATCTTGATGATTTTCAAAATGGTTTAGAAGAGGAAATTATCCAAATTGTTGGTGAGGAGGATAGCAGTCATTACGCAGAAGATAATAGCCCTCGCTTGCCATGTATTGGAGATATTTTTGGTAATACAGAATGTAATGTAGAAGAGGAAAAACCTAACGTTGAGTCTTTACATCCAGGTCGAGTTAATTTTAAGAAAATTAATGCCTATTTTTAACTTATAACTATCAATAATAACTCATCAATAGATCATAGAATTTTCTATGATCTATTTTTTTAGTGGATCAATAAGTTCAGAGGGTAGTATTAATGGCTAATTTCTGAAAGTGCATCAATAACTTCAGATAATTTAGAAACAGCGATTACTTTTAAACCATCTTGTATTTGTCGTGGAGCATTGCCTTTGGGGATGATAGCTTGTTTGAAGCCATGTTTAAAAGCTTCTTTAAGGCGTTCTTCACCATTAGGTATAGGGCGAATCTCACCTGATAAACCCACTTCACCAAAAATGATTAAATCAGAGGGTAGAATTTTATTTCTAAAGCTTGAGTAAGCAGCTGAGATTACAGCAAGATCCGAAGCTGTTTCAGTGACTTTAACGCCACCTACAGCATTCACATAAACATCTTGATCATTCATTGCAATGCCAGCATGTCTATGTAATACCGCAAGAAGCATGGTTAACCTTGCTTGTTCAATACCTAACGTGACACGGCGAGGATAATTACCAAAAGATTGATCAACTAAGGCTTGAATTTCCACTAATAGCGGGCGTGTGCCTTCTTTGGTAACCATAATCACACTACCTGCACTCGGTTCTTCATTGCGTGATAGGAAGATTGCTGAAGGATTGCTCACTTCTCTTAATCCTTTTTCTGTCATGGCGAAGATGCCAAGTTCATTAACTGGCCCAAAACGATTTTTGTAAGCTCTCATCACTCGGAAGCGGGAGCCAACTTCTCCTTCAAAATATAAAACTGAATCTACCATGTGTTCCAAAACTCTAGGTCCTGCAATAGCACCTTCTTTTGTCACATGGCCAACTAGAAAAATAGCAGTATTAGTGCGTTTTGCATATCGGGTCAAAAGTGCGGCGCTTTCTCTGACTTGAGCAACATTGCCAGGAGCTGAATTGAGAAATTCAGTAAATATTGTTTGTATTGAATCGATCACCATGATTTTAGGCGAAAGAGATTCTGCTGTGGCAATAATTTTTTCAACAGAGGTTTCAGATAATATTTTAAGATCGCTTTGCTGCAAAGATAATCTCTCAGCACGCAGTGCGATTTGGCTTGGTGATTCCTCACCTGTAACATAGAGAACATCTAACGTTTGGCTAAAATGTACCATTGTTTGTAATAGTATGGTTGACTTACCAATGCCTGGATCGCCACCAATTAAAACTACAGAACCTGTGACTAATCCATCCCCTAAAACACGGTTAAGCTCAGTTAAGCCCGTATCATAGCGTTGGTGTTCTTCTTTTTTGATATTATTCAATGTTTGGATGGCATTATTACCAGCAGTGCCAGCATAACCAGATAGGCGAGAAGAGGCAGGTAGGCTTTTTTCAACTAAAACCTCCTCAATACTGTTCCACTCTTGGCAATCTAAGCATTGCCCTGACCACTTTTGGGTAATACTGCCACATGATTGACAGACAAATTGTTTTTTATTTTTGCTCATGTAATACTAGCTCAGTTAACAATTAGAAGAATCAATCATATCAATTTTGAATTGGTAAATTCCATGAAATGGCATTATTTTCTATTTATAATGGAATCTTTTATTAATAAAGATTTTTGTTTCAAAATATTTATACAAAAATCGAATATAACTTGACGTATAAGAAAATGGATCTAAGATGTCATATCTTCCAATTTATAGATTAGTGACGTCTTGGGTTGGGATGTTTTGTAATAATTAAATATTTAAAATATGTAAATTAATGTTAATTTGATATAATTTAAAATATTAGATATTACAAAGATTGATAAAAATAGTGAAGATAATAACTGAATTATCGCAGATATGTTCTATACTTTTTTATCATCAGTATGAAAACTGTGTAGGGTACAGTTTTATTCTAGGTTGATTAAAAGAATACTAATTAACTTGCCAGTATTAGTTGTTTTAATCACTAAGGATCCCCACATCATTTAGAGTATATTAAATATAGTGGATGTACTTAAATACAGTGGAAAAATAAAAGATGTAACAATTTTCTCAACAAAATTAATTATTAGTGAAGGATATAAAAATGGCAAAATCACAATCTCTACAGGATCCATTCTTAAATGTGCTCCGTAAGGAAAAAATTCCTGTATCAATTTATTTGATTAACGGTATCAAATTACAAGGACAAGTTGAGTCTTTTGATCAATTCGTAGTTTTATTGCGCTCAAATGTTAGCCAAATGATCTACAAACATGCAATTTCTACTATCGTACCTGCGCGCAGCATTCGTGTAAGCTTTGATGGTGAAGAAGCTGTATCTGAAGAGTCAGAAGCTGAAATTACTATTTAATCAGTATTTCATGTTAGAATTGAACTTTTGTACGAATCATATTTAGAATGTTCGAAAACGAAGGTCAATTTACAGAGGGAGATCAAGCAATCTTGGTCTCTCTACAATCTCAAAATTCTCATGCAGAAGAGATCTGCGAGTTTCAAGAGCTAGTCAAAGCTGCAGATGTCAGAGAACTCTCTTTAATTAAAGGAAAGTTAGCGTCTGCGAATCAAAAATATTTTTTAGGTACAGGGAAAGTCGAAGAGGTTCGTGAGGCAGTAACCGCATTGGGTGCCAATGTCGTTATCATTAATCATGAGCTTTCACCCAGTCAAAATAGAAATTTAGAGAAATATCTAAAAGTTCGTGTTGTTGATCGTACCGCTCTCATCTTAGATATATTCGCACAACGAGCAGAAAGTTTTGAAGGTAAACTTCAAGTTGAGCTAGCGCAGCTTACCCATATTTCTTCTCGATTGGTTCGTATGTGGACACACTTAGATAGCCTAAGAGGTGGTAGTGTTGGATTGCGTGGTCCTGGTGAATCTCAATTAGAGATGGACAAACGCATGATCGGCCTAAGAATTAAACAATTAAAAAAGAAATTAGAGAAAGTACAGCAAGTACGACATCAAGGTCAGGCTTTGCGTGATCGTTTGGGTGTGCCTGTGATTGCCTTGGTCGGCTATACTAATGCTGGTAAATCTAGTTTATTCAATCGCTTAACTGATGCAGGTACTTATGTTGAAGATAAATTATTTGCAACCTTAGATCCCAAACATCGTACATTGTTCTTAGATAATATTGGTGATGCAGTGATTGTTGATACTGTTGGGTTTATTTCTAAATTACCTCATGAACTTGTAACAGCTTTCCATTCAACATTACAAAGTGCTGTAGATGCTGATTTATTGCTAGAAGTTGTGGATGCCTCAGATTCTGAGCGTGAATTTAAAAGTGAACAAGTGGCACAGGTTTTAGAAGAAATCGGTGCAGATAAAGTTCCTAGGATTCAAGTGAATAATAAGATTGATTGTTTGAATGACGTTATTCCTCATGTCAATTATAATGATGAAGGAATGCCTAAATCTGTTTGGATTTCTGCAGAAAAAGATTTAGGGGTACAATCACTCAAAGATGCAATTGCAATTTATTTTAAAGATAAACATATTTCAAAAAATATTATTTTACCGCCTTCAAAAGGTAGATTACGTGCTAAGCTATTCGAATTAAATGCAGTAAAAAATGAATCAATTAATGAAAGTGGTGAGTTTGTTATTGAGTTATTAATGCAAAAGTCTGACTGGGATCGTTTGCAGAAGTTGGATGCAGATGCCCAAATATACCTCAATTAGAGATTTTAGATGCAATTTATGGCAAATATTGGTAATTTATTCACACTTTTGTCTAAAACATTCTTGAATTTATTTAAGGGAAAAATGAAAGAGAGTACTTTAGAAATGGCTTGGAATGAGCCAAAAGACCGTAATAACTCGGGGGGGCAAGAGCCACCACGTGATCAAGGACAAAAACCTAAGCAGGAAGATATGCCTGATTTAGATGTATTGTTAAAAGATCTTAAAAATAAAGTGTTGGGAAAATCATCTCAAAACAATGGTAATGGTCATAATGGTGGCGATAATAATCGTACGCCCAATAAACCATTTAATTCTGGTATCAGCGGCAAGCTTGTTGGTTTAGGCGCAGTTGGTGCTTTTGTATTGTGGATGTTAAGCGGTATTTATATTGTCGATACTGGTACCAATGCTGTAGTGTTATTTTTAGGTAAAGAGCAAGCGGTAACAGGACCAGGTATGCATTGGCGTTTCCCATCACCTGTGGGCGAGCATAGAATCATCAATGTAGAAAATCGTTTTTCTGCAACAATTGGTGGTCGTCAGGAAACAATGATGTTGACTAAAGACGAAGCAATTGTGGATGTTCGAGTTGAAGTTCAGTATGAAATTAACCGTTTAGACCCAGCTAGCTATTGGTTTGCATCAACTAACCCAGATGAAGTTTTACGTGATGTAGTAGAAAGTGCTGTGCGTGAGCGTGTGGGGCAAACAAGCTTAGATGCTATCTTGACCTCTGGTCGAGCGCAATTAGTAGCAGAAGTTAAGGCTTTGGCACAAAAAGTATTGAATGATTATAATATTGGTTTAAACATCACTAATGTTAACTTAGTAGATGCGCAAGCACCTAGACCTGTTCAGGCTGCATTTACAGATGCTATCAAGGCACGTGAAGATGAACAACGTATGATTAATCAGGCTGAAACTTATGTGACTGATGTATTAGGTCGTTTAAATGGTGAGGTTGAGCGTGAATTAGCAAAAGCAGAAGGTTATAAGCAGAGCGTTATTGCTAAAGCAGAAGGTGAGGCTAATCGATTTGAATTATTGAATCAAGCATATGCTCAAGCGCCTTCAGTGACTCGTCAAAGATTATATTTAGATGCAATGGAAACCATTTTTAAAGATACAAATAAAGTATTGATGAATACCAATAGCAATAATTTAATGGTATTACCGTTAGACCAATTAATGGGTGGTGGGCAACAAACTATTAAATTAGATATTGATTCAACTGCAATTCAAGAGCGCAAGGATACAAAAGCGACACAATCTATTCCCTCAAATGGTTTTATGTCAAAAACACAAAACTTATCTTCTGAGAATACCAATAGTGCGCCTGTAGTGAAAATCCGCAGCCGCCAAGATGGCCGTTAATTAAAAGTAGGATAGAGCATGAATCAGAAAATTACACCAATCGTTATTATCTTAGCGATCATTGCTTTTTTATTAGCTAATTCAATTTATATCGTAAAACAGTGGGAAACTGCAATTCGTTTACAGTTTGGTGTTGTTCAAGAGAATAACATTGGCCCTGGATTAAATTTTAAGGTGCCTTTTATCAACACAGTTCGTAAATTTGATAGACGCCTACAAACTTTAGTGACAGATCCAGAACCTTTTTTAACATTAGAAAAGAAAAACTTGATTGTTGATACTTTTGTTCAATGGCGAGTGGCTGATCCAAAAGTTTTCTATGAGCGTGTTCAAGGTAATGCAATGCGTTTAAATAGCTTATTGAAACCTGTTGTACAAGATAATTATCGTGCAGAATTTGCAAACCGTAATTTACAAGAAGTTGTTGCAGGATTTGATGGTGCTGCAAATATTACTGTTCGTGCAGTGATTCAAAATGATATTTTGAATAATATTCGTGAAACAGGTAAACAATATGGTATCGATATTGTTGATATGAGAATTAAAGGCGTAGAACTGCCAGATGATGTGAAACAAAGTGTTTATGATCGTATGAATACTGAGCGTGAACGTGCTGCTAAAGAATTTAGAGCTCGAGGTGAAGCAACATATATTGAAAAAGTTGCAAATGCTGATAAAGAACGAGAAATTAGATTGGCTGATGCTTATAAGCGTGCTGAAATTTTACGCGGTGAAGGTGATGCTGCTGCGACCAGTATTTATGCTAAAGCATTTTCTGCTAATCCAGAATTTTATGAATTTAATCGTAGTTTAGAAGTCTATCAGAAAGGTATTAAAAGAGATGGTGACATCTTAATTTTGGATACAGATTCTGAGTTCTTTCAATATTTTCAGCCAAAATAAGTAAGAGTGCGAAAACATCATTGAATTGAATTTCTTTTTTTTTTATTCAAAATTTGAAATCGGGGAATAAAACAAATGGGTAAGAATGTCATTGTCGTTGGCACTCAATGGGGTGATGAAGGTAAAGGTAAGATTGTTGACCTTCTCACGGAAAAAGCTACAGCAGTTGCTCGCTTTCAGGGTGGTCACAATGCTGGTCACACATTGGTGATTGACGGTAAGAAAACAGTTTTACGTTTGATTCCATCAGGTATTTTGCGTTCTCATATTACTTGCTACATTGGCAATGGTGTTGTATTGTCGCCAGTTGCATTGTTAAGCGAAATGGATGAATTATTGTCAAAAGGCGTTGATGTTGATAAGCGCTTGAAGATCTCAGAAGCTTGTCCATTGGTGATGCCTTATCATATTGCCATTGATCTTGCGCGTGAAGAGAAATTAGGCGTTAATAAAATTGGTACAACAGGTCGTGGTATTGGCCCAACTTATGAAGATAAAGTTGCGCGCCGTGCAATTCGTGTTGCTGATCTTTTTTATCCAGAACGTTTTAAAGAAAAATTAACTTTGGTGATGGAATTCCATAATTTTGTTTTACAAAATTATTTTGGCAAAGAGCCATTATCAGTAGATGCTGTATATGAAGAAATTATGGCATTAGCACCACGTATTCTACCAATGGTGACAGATGTTTCTGAAGAATTAAATAATCTTCGTAAAGCTGGTAAAAGTGTAATGTATGAAGGTGCTCAAGGTACTTTCTTAGACATTGATCATGGTACTTATCCATTTGTTACTTCAAGTAATACATCAGCCGGCGGTGCAGCAGTAGGTACAGGGGTTGGACCTTTGTACTTTGATTATGTCATGGGCATTGTGAAAGCATATACCACTCGTGTAGGATCTGGACCATTTCCTACAGAATTACATGATGAAGTTGGGTATGGTTTGGCTGAACGTGGCCATGAGTTTGGTTCAGTAACAGGCCGTGCTCGCCGTTGTGGATGGTTTGATGCGCCTGTATTGCGCCGTTCTGTGGAAGTGAATAGTATTTCTGGTTTGTGCTTAACAAAACTAGATGTTTTAGATGGCATGGAAGAAGTCAAAATTTGTGTGGGTTATGAATTGGATGGTCAGAAAATAGATTATCCGCCTTATGGTGCTGATCGTTTTGCAGCATGCCAGCCAATTTATGAAACGCATGCAGGATGGTCAGAAAGTACAGTGGGTGTAGCTTCATTTGAAGAATTACCAGTCAATGCACAAAAATATATTCGCCGAATTGAAGAATTGATAGGTGCACCTGTGGATGTTATTTCAACAGGCCCAGATCGTTCTGAAACTATTGTTTTAAATGACCCATTTGCAGAAATCTAATTTTATACTGAGTTAATGTAGGGAAAAGGTTATCATAAGGTGATAACCTTTTTTTTATCTTAATTTTTAGAGTTGTATGAAATTTTTTAAAGCTTATGATATCCGTGGCAAAGTACCATCGGAGTTAAATGAATGTTTTGCAGAACAATTAGGGCGTGCTTATGCAGTAGAATTCACGCCAAATGTTGTGGTTGTAGGGCATGATATTCGCTTATCAAGTTTGAGTTTACATCAGGCGTTGATAAAGGGACTGCTTGATATGGGAGTCAACGTTATCTCATTAGGATTATGTGGCACAGAAGAGGTAAATTATCAGACTTCAGCGCTACATGCTGATGGAGGTATTATGATTACCGCAAGTCATAATCCTATGGATTATAACGGTATGAAGTTATGCTTGAAAGATAGCGTGCCTTTAAGTGAAGCAACAGGGCTATTAAAGCTTAGGGATCGAATCATTCACCAAAAATTAGGAACGACTCACCCTCAAAAGGGTCAATTGACAAAATTCATAGAAAAAACTGATTATATCCATCATCTATTACAATATATCAATGTTCAAAAATTAAAACCGCTTAGGGTAGTGGTTAATTCTGGGAATGGTTGTGCTGCACCCATTATAGATTTATTAGAACAATATTTACCTTGTGAATTGATTAAAATTCATCATGAGCCGGATGGTTCCTTTCCGAATGGCATTCCCAATCCTTTATTGCCTGATCATCGGGCAGATACTTCAAAAGCAGTTCAAGTATATGGTGCAGACTTAGGTGTCGCATGGGATGGAGATTGTGATCGATGCTTTTTCTTTGATCATGAAGGTCATTTTATTGACAGCTATTATATGATTGGTTTGATTGCCAAGCAGATGTTAGCAGAATCAAAAAATCAAAGCATTGTAACCGATGGTCGATTAGTCTGGAACACAAAGCAGCAAGTTAAAGCAGCAGGTGGTCGATTGGTGATTTCTAAAGGAGGTCACTCTTTTATGAAACAATCCATGAGAGAATTTAATGCCATTTATGGCGGTGAATTGAGCGGCCATCACTATTTTAGAGATTTTTATTACTGTGATTCTGGCATGATTCCATGGTTATTAGTTATCGCATTACTTTCTAGCTCTGATCTAAAATTGAAAGATTATGTTGAGGAAAGTATTCATCAATTTCCTTGCAGTGAGGAGATGAACTTTAAAGTCAATCACGTGGAAGATGTAATACATCAGATAGATTTGCAATTGGGCCAGAAAGCAATTCAAAGAAATACATTAGATGGCTTAACCTTAGAGTTTATTGATTGGCGATTGAATGTGCGTTCTTCTAATACAGAACCTTTATTGCGTTTAAATATAGAATGTAAATATAGCCAAGATTTATTGGCATCAAAAGTAGATCTGTTGTTGTCTATAATTGAACCTTTTAAGATATGATATTGATTTATTTCTTGATGAATATGGCATATTTGATTAAATGACAAAAAATTACATTGATGAATTAAAAACAGTTAAGAAGATTTTACGAAGAGAGTCTGTAAAAAAAACTCAGACGATAATGCATCAAAAGAAAACTGAATGTGTAGATCTATCTTTTAGTGAGTTAATGAAAGATGTG
>NZ_MVDO01000038.1 GCF_002006755.1 Wohlfahrtiimonas larvae
TAAAGTCAATCACGTGGAAGATGTAATACATCAGATAGATTTGCAATTGGGCCAGAAAGCAATTCAAAGAAATACATTAGATGGCTTAACCTTAGAGTTTATTGATTGGCGATTGAATGTGCGTTCTTCTAATACAGAACCTTTATTGCGTTTAAATATAGAATGTAAATATAGCCAAGATTTATTGGCATCAAAAGTAGATCTGTTGTTGTCTATAATTGAACCTTTTAAGATATGATATTGATTTATTTCTTGATGAATATGGCATATTTGATTAAATGACAAAAAATTACATTGATGAATTAAAAACAGTTAAGAAGATTTTACGAAGAGAGTCTGTAAAAAAAACTCAGACGATAATGCATCAAAAGAAAACTGAATGTGTAGATCTATCTTTTAGTGAGTTAATGAAAGATGTGCGGCGGTTAAAAAGTGACGTTGTTGAGCATCCATCGAAGCCATTGGCAATTCGTATTAATCCGCATTTTGAAGAAACAGAATATGAATACTTTTATGTGGGGGATTGTTTTAAAGAAATGCCCAAGCAATATTCTAAAAATGGCCGCGGTAATAGAGATTTACAAAAGTTATTGCAGCGTCATTATCGCATTGTTTCTGAGTTGGATTTGCATGGTGAGAAAGTGGATGGATTGGATGAATTATTATCTGAATTTTGCCATTTTATTCAAGAGCATGGTGTTTGTGGTCGTATTATTCATGGCAGTGGTTTAGGATCAAAAAATTCTACGCCAATTTTAAAAAATAAAGTTCGTTTTTGGTTATATGAACATCCTGAAGTTTTAGCTTACACAGAAGAAAATAATAATGATGGAGCTGTACTGATTCTCTTAAAAAATAAAAAATATTTTTAGCGCTAAGGTTAGAAATATATTCAGTACTAATAATACTTTAATCATCAGTATTAATCTTGATTGATAAGGGTGGTGAGTGCTTTGGATGCCTTGAGTGTCATGGCAGTTAATACTTGTTGATGATTTTTGCCTCTAGAGTAAGGTGCCATTAATGTGACCACTGCAATAGCAGATTGGTGGCGAAAAATAGGAGCAGATATGCCCAAAACACCATCGTCAATTTCACCAACAGTTATGCCGTAGCCTTGTTCGAGAATTTGATTAAGCTCTTGATGCAAGGCTTTTTGTTTGCCTAAATTATTTGGATAAGCACGTTCTACGATACCATTTCTAACCTCTAATGATTTATATGCCAATAATGTTTTACCACTGGCTCCAGAGATTAAATCATTAGATCGTCCGGTTAGAAAAGAACAACGTAGTGCTTGTGTGCTTTCGACCATTTTAATACAAATTGTTTCAGTATAATCGGCTGCAATAATGGCTGCTGATTCGCCTGTATTTTCTGCTAACTCACGCAAGACATCATCACATTCAGATCCAAAAATTGAGTAATCTTGATGAAGTTGTTGGCCTTTTAAACTTTGTGCACCTAAAGTATAAGCTCCATATAATTTAGAAGGTGTAACAAATTCCCATGAAATGAGAATATTTAATATTCTATATACAGTGGATAAAGGAATATTTAACTCATAAGAAATATTTTTAGGGAAAGCAGGTCTACCGCAAGATGCTATATAAGATAATATATTCAATAATCGATCAGTACTTTTCATGATATCTCCTCCATAAAGAACAATAACAATGAAAAAGTATAATGGCAAAATATATTCTCATATTGTGAGAAAGTTGATGAGGTGGTTATTCAGATTTATAAGTTTTTATGAACAGGAACGTATTGATCATATTATAATATGGCATGAATAGAGTATTGTTGATGACCCCAAAAATGCGAAAAATATTAGTGATGTTATGCGTTATGATGATCAGCCTTGTTAGTGCAGATGAGGTTCATCTTAAAAATGGTGATAGATTAACAGGTAATATTATCTATTTTGAGGGGCAATATCTTTTTATTAAAACAGAATATGCGGGAACGATAAAAGTTAATAATGATAAAGTAAAATCATTCTCAATTGATAATCTAGTTAATATTAAGCAGAATTTATTTTCATCTAGTATTGTCGCGAAAGAAGCTCGTTTAAAAAATTATCGTGCAGATACAAAGGGCCAATCTAAAAAAGTACTAGTCATTCAAAATGGCGATGGTGTAACCGAGATTCCTATTACAAGTGAGCTTTCTGTCGCAAGAATTAATGGGCGTTCCCCTAAAAAATCACCTTTAACATATTCTGGATCTATTAATTTGGGGATTTATGTTGATACAGATTCTTCTAAAACTTCTCGTTACAATTTTGATGGTACATTGGGGCTAAAATATGATTTTTGGCGTCATACCCTGAAAGGTAAGTTTTATCGAAAAACTGAAAATGAAAAAACCAAAAGTTATTATTATCATTTGGATTATTCAGTCGATCGATTCTTTACGCAATCATTCTTCTGGCAAGGTGCAATGTCATATCAACATGATTGGCAAGAGGATATTCGAGCGAATAAATCTATTGGTACAGGGCCAGGTTGGCAGGTATGGGAAGATGAACATTCTGCACTGTCATTGGCATCGCTATTAAATTATCAAATGTTAGATTATCGTGATGGTGAGCATAGTGAAAATCCTCAAATTGCATTAAAATGGGATTTCTATCAATATTTTGGTGATCGTGCCTTTAAATTAACTACTTCTGGTGAGATTGGCCGAAGTTTTAATCGCAATGTATTATTAGACTTAAAAGCGAATGCCACATTATCTTATAAATTAACAGAATCTTTACTGTTAAATACAGGTATTTCATATGAAAAAGTTCGTGCTAAAGATGGTGATTCCCGTAATAAAAGCATTAACTTAGGGATAGGGTATCAGTGGTAATAGACCTCTTTGGCTGAATTGCAAAGTTTATTGTCTGCATCAACTAATTACTTAATGGTAAAAAAATATATGATATCAATTCTTATTTAAGAGTTTTTATTATTTTTGGAGTGCTTGTGAAAGTTGATGCTATAGAATTCCCCATCGTACGGGTGGATTATGTCAAAGGCCCCAATGAGAACATTGAGGATACCTTATCTGATTTATCTGATTTATTAAAAAGACAACAACCTTTTGTTTTTGTGGGTGAAGGTGTGCCGCAAGAAGAAAATAAAAATCTAGAAGAGCGTAAAAAAGTAGCGCTTTGGATGAAGGCAAATCATGAAGATGTTCAGAAATGGATTAAAGGTCATGTGCATGTTGTTAAAGAAGCAGATAAATTTGAAATGATGCAAGAGTTTTCGATTATTTTTAAAAAATTTTGGGGTTATCCAATGATTGTTGTGCGCACATCGGAAGAGGCGTTATCTGAAGCAGCATTATTGTTGAAACCTGAATAGTCACTGGGGAGAGGTTTTTGTGTTTATAAGTCACTATGAGGTTGCTGCTGATTATCCCGATAAGGTAGATCGTCCAGTATTTGTGATGGGTCTAGGATTAATCAACGAAAATTGGGAAATTCCATTTCATCGTCATTTTAAGTCTCAGTTAATTTTTGCAAATTCAGGTGTGATTACTTTAGAAACGACTGATAGCATTTGGAATGTGCCTTTTCAGGGCGCTGTTTGGATTCCTTCTAATTTAACTCATCGTGCGAAGATTAGCGGTAATGCAAAAGGTTTTGTTGTATTTGTTGAGCCAGCTGCTATTGATGGGTTGCCGCAATCATGTTGCACAATTTCTATCTCCCCTTTGATTCGCGAGTTACTGCAAAGGGCAGCAGAACTGCCTGAGTTATATGATGAATCCAGCCATGAAGGGCGATTAATGATGGTGTTATTAGATGAATTAGCAGCATCGCCAACAGCAAGTATGAATTTACCGATGCCCAAACATCCTCGTTTACGGAAAATGGCAGAAGCTATGTTAGAAGATCCTTCTAAAAAACTAACATTAGATGAATGGGCTAAAGCGATCAATATGAGCGAGCGTAATTTATCTCGTGTTTTTGCGAGTGAAACAGGTGTGAGTGTCAATCGTTGGCGCAGACAGATGCATGTGATTAAGGCAATGTCAATGTTGGCTGAAGATATGCCAATTCAATTGATTTCTGATGCTTTAGGTTACGAAAATTCTAGTGCTTTCATCACAATGTTCCGTAAAGCTGTAGGTGTCACACCTAAACGATTCATTATTGAACATAACGAATTAAGTCGCAGTAATCCTTTATATGTTCCAACAGGGAGTTTTTATGAGTATTGATTCTTCGGTACAAAAGTCCAAAAGCCCTATGAAGCTTGTATTAGAGCCTATAAAAGGGCGATTAATTATAGCATCATTATTGGCTGCAATTGGTATTATGTTAACTTTAGTGCCATTGGTTGGTATTGCCTATATTGCACAAGTTATTTTGGGTGGTTTAAGTACAGAGCAGATTTGGCAAGTTGTTACATGGAGTTTAGTTAGTTTATTTGCTGGCTTGATCATTAATACGTTTGCTGAATATTATGTTCACTGTGCAGACAATCGTTTGACGCATCATTTAAGATTATCGGCCATTGAACGTTTATCGCTCGTTCCTTTAGGGTGGTTTACGGGAAGAGCATCTGGAGATGTTAAGCAGGCCATGCAAGATGATATTGGTGCTTTGCATGATTTAACAGCTCATTTCTTTACAACAATTGCGAGAGCGGTAGCAGTGGTTGTGTTCTCCGCGATTTATTTATTTGCGATGAGTTGGCAATTAGCATTAGTGACTTGTGTTCCTTTTATTGCATTCTTTTGGTTGTATAGCAAAGCGTTTAAAGCTGGTGGGGAATTCATGGGGGACTTTATTGGCGGCATGGCAAGAATTGATAATGCAGTTGTTGAGTTTGTCAGTGGCATACCTGTTGTCAAGACTTTTGGTGTATCAGGAAAATCTCATAGTAGCTATCGTGATGCTGTGGATGCTTTTGCCGTAGCTTTTCGTAATTTGATTGGTTCTACAACAAAATCGGTATCAGCAGCTAATGCAATTATGAATCCAGTAACTGTTTTGGGCTTTATTTTAACATTTGGTATGATCTTTATTGCTTTAGGGTGGATTCAACCAATGGATATTGTCCCTTTTGCTCTGATTGCTCCAGGTATTTGTGCACCAATGTTGATGATATCTTTTATTACTCATGGTTTACGTAATGCAACTGGTTCAGCTGAACGATTAAATAATTTATTGCATACTCCTATTTTAGAGCAACCAGCATCTTTAGTAGATCATCCTAAAAATAGTATTGTTAAGTTTGAAAATGTAGATTATGGCTATGATTCTGAACATTTAGTTGTGAAGAATTTTGATTTAACACTTAAGCCAGGCACTGTTACTGCTATTGTGGGAGCATCAGGTGCAGGTAAATCTACCATTGCAAGATTATTATTAAGATTTTTTGATCCAGTACAAGGCAAAATTACTTTGGGTGATGTTGATCTTAAAGCTTTCCCATCTCAAGCGTTATATCAAAGAATTGGTTTTGTTTTGCAAGAAGTTCGTTTAATTAATGCAAGTGTGCGTGAGAACATTGCATTAGCATCACCGAATGCAACGCAGGATGAGGTTGAAGCTGCTGCAAAGGCTGCTAATATTCATCATAGAATTATGTCGCTCCCGAAAGGCTATGATTCGATTGTGGGTGAAGATGCGATTTTATCGGGTGGTGAGCAGCAAAGAGTCAGTATTGCTCGAGCAATATTACTAGATCCCTCCATTTTAGTTTTAGATGAAGCTACGGCTGCTGCGGATGCAGATAATGAGGCTGTAATTCAGGAAGCATTATCTCGTTTTGCGGTTGGGCGGACTTTATTAGTCATTGCTCATCGTCTAGATACGATCATGCATGCTGATCATATTGTTGTCATGGATGAAGGGCAAATTGTTGAGCAAGGTACACATGTTCAACTGTTAGAAAGACAAGGACGTTATGCTTCTTTATGGCAGCAAGGTAAATATGGTCAGTCCGATGAAGAGGCGAGTGAGGTGAATCATGTTTAAAATATTTAGTCAATTGTTGGGAGATGATTCAAGGTTTTTGAATCAATATTTAACTAAAGCAGTAATTTATGGGGTTTTAAGTGGTTTAACCATTACAGTATTGATTCCTGTTGTCTTTTATACATTAAAAGGGGAAGTGAGTTCAGCAGTCATTTGGTTGATTTTGTTGCTAATAGGTGTGATTGCTTGTTGGAAATTGCGTCAATTAACTGAGCTTGCAGGGATAAAAGTAGGCGAGTCGATTTTACGCAATGCTCGCCATCGTATTGGTGATCACGTGGCAAGCTTACCTATTGGTTGGTTTAATCCAGATAATACTGCAAGGTTAAGTCATATTATTTCCAAGGGAATGATAGAAGTAGCACAGTTACCAGCACATTTAATCACACCTGTTGTGAGTGGTTCTATTGCACCCTTAGTTTTAGTTATTGCATTATTAATTTTACACCCACTTTTGGGGATGGTTGCTTTAGTTAGCTTACCAATTATTGTGTCTGTATTGCTATTAGCATCACGTTTAGGTGAAAAGGCCGATCAGGATTTTAATGAACGTTCAGCACATACAAGCCAAAGGATTGTGGAGTTTGCACAAGCTCAATCTGTATTGCGTGCATTTAGCAGCGAAGGTAGTAGTACTCGTTTTCTTGAAAGAGCCATTGATGATCAACAAAAATCATCAGAACAACTCATTGTGATGACAACATTATCCATCATTATGGGTAGTTGGGTTGTTCAAACTGTATTTGCAGCATTGCTATGTATTGCGATAGTTTGGTTGAATGATCTTTTGGTGACAGGTGTGCATCCTACAGAAATAGTTGCCGTTGTTGTCGCATTAATTTTGGTAACACGTTTTATTGATCCTATGCAAGATGTTGCAAATTATGGCGAGGCATTACGCAGTGCAAAAGGGCATTTAAATGCAGTAAGAGAAATTTTTATGATTCAACCATTACCTGAACCCATGGTTGAGAAAGAGCCAAAAGGGAATAATGTCACTTTAAATCAAGTTTCCTTTGCTTATGAAAAAAATGAGCCATTAGTTTTGAATCAAATCAGTTTAGAAATAGAATCAGGTTCAATGGTTGCATTGATTGGTGCATCTGGTTCAGGTAAGACAACTCTTGCAAGACTGATTGCGCGTTTCTTTGATGTGACTGAAGGAGAAGTGATGATTGGTGGTGTTAATGTTAAAAATATGACGGAAAAAACATTAACGGACACTATAAGCCAAATCTTTCAGGATAGTTATTTATTTCAAGGTAGCGTGCGTGAAAATATATTAATGGGTAAGCCGGATGCTTCAGAAAAAGAGTTGCAATCTGTTTTAGTTCAATCCGGATTACAATCAGTGATTGAAAGCTTACCCAATGGTTTAGATACTTTAGTAGGTGAAGGTGGTGCGAAGCTATCAGGGGGTGAAAGACAGAGAATAGCCATTGCGCGTGCTCTGATTAAGGATGCTCCAATTTTGTTGGTTGATGAAGCAACCGCCGCATTAGATGCTGAGAATCAAGCTGTGATTGCGGAGACATTAGAGCGTTTACGTGGGTCTAAGACTTTAATTGTCATCGCGCATCAATTATCAACGATTCAAATGGCAGATCAAATAGTGGTGTTGGAGAATGGTTCTATCAAAGAGCTAGGTTCACATGAAACATTGATTAATAAAGAGGGTGAATATTCTCATTTTATTGCTCAAAGACAACGAGCTAAGGGGTGGAGAATAGTTTAGCTTTTATGGATGCTATATAATGATAGAGATGTAAGTTTCATCTCTATTTTTATAAAGGATAACTATTGTGAACCATAAGGATTGGTATTCTGCCCAGAGTTTAAAACAGCTATTAGAAGATTATGACTATGATCGTAAACAATACCAACCATTATTGAGTGTGCAATCTCTAACGCAGGGATTGGAAATGTTAAATCCTAATTTTAGTGTTGAATTATTACAATTATCAGAAAATTTTTTGCCAAACTATGATAATTCTTTAGCAGAACAATTACTTCATGGTCAACGTTGTTTTAGTCGAAGAGTTATATTGAAGCTAGATAATATTCCTGTGATTTGGGCCGAGAGTTTGTGTGATATAGATAGTTTTTTTTGGCGTAATTATTTAAATTGTGGCACTCAGTCATTGGGGCGTAAGTTATTTAGTGGCAATATGATTGATCGTACTGAATTTAGTTATAAAATGTTTGATTTAGAATCTTTGCCTTTTGAATTGCCAGAGAGTTCTTATGGTTTTAAATCCCTCATTGCCCGTCAATCAACTTTTATTTATCAAGGTGAAAACCTTTGTTTAACAGAATGGTATCTACCTAATTTGAGACGTTTTTTTTCAGATTAAAAATAAAACATGAAAGGAGAAAATAAATATCTATAATGCAGAATAAGATTTATTAAATCAAAGAAAAATAACTATGTCTCAAGAATTAATGATTGTTTTACTCCTTTTATTGGCTGCCATTATTGCATTTATGATCAATAAGCCACGTATGGATGTGGTTGCTGTGTGTGCACTTTTGGCATTGCCTGTTACAGGGAGTGTTACCCTTGATCAAGCTCTAGCAGGATTCAGTGATAGCAGTGTTTTAATTGTTGCTATTTTTTTCATCATTGGTGATGGATTAGTGCGAACAGGTGTTGCTTTTAAAGTGGGAGATTGGCTCGTTCGACAAGCTAAAAATAGTGAAACGAGATTAATTGTATTATTGATGATCTCTGTAGCGTTATTAGGTTCTGTGATGAGTTCTACGGGGATTGTGGCAATTTTTATACCCATTGTCTTAAGTATTGCCACGAAGATGAAAGCAGATACAAGAAGATTAATGATGCCATTAAGTTTTGCAGGGTTAATCAGTGGTATGTTGACACTGGTATCAACAGCGCCTAATTTAGTCGTTTCTGCACAATTACAGCAAGCAGGGCATAAATCTTTTGAGTTTTTCTCTTTTACGCCAATTGGTTTAATCATTCTATTTGTGGGCGTATTTTATATGCTATTTGCTCGCAGATTTTTAAGTAAAAATAGCGCTGAAAGTGATGGGAAAGCTAAAGATGCTCGTGTACACATTGAAGATTTGGTCAATCAATACAATTTAAAAGGGCGTAATCACCGTGCACGTATTGGTGTAGGCTCCTCTTTAGCTGGTAAGCGTTTATCAGAATTACATCTTCGAGAAAAACATGGGGCTAATATTATTGCAGTTGAACGACGTTTAAGTCGTATGAAAAATGTTGTTTTAGATGCTGTTTCAGATCGTGTTTTGCAGGAAAATGACATTTTATTGTTTGATTTCTTTTACCCTGATCAAATTAATGAGTTTTGTATAGAATTTAAGTTGATGTCATTGCCACTATTGAGTAGTTATTTTAACGAACATTCGCGTGAAATTGGCATGGTGGAAGTGACAATTCATCCAGACTCTAAGTTAATTGATAAAACAGTTTTGGAAAATGCATTCAGATCCAATTATAACTTGAATGTAATTGGTATGAAACGTAAAGGTGAGATTCTTGAAAGTGAATTACTGAGTGAACGATTGAAACAAGGCGACACATTGTTAGTTATTGGTATGTGGAAAGATGTGCGTCAATTGCAAACAATGAAAGATGATTTTGTCGTGTTAACAATTCCTGCGGAGATAGATGAGGTTGCACCAGCAATGGATAAGGCACCGTATGCAATTGGAGTGTTGATCGTAACAGTTGCACTGATGATTATAGGTATTTTTCCAACGGTATTAGTTGCAATATTTGGTGCGCTGTTAATGGGGGCATTTGGTTGTATTACGATGGATAGTGCTTATAAATCTATTCATTGGCCAAGTATCATTCTGATTGTGGGAATGTTTCCTTTTGCACTAGCTTTACAGAATACGGGAGGTGTTGATTTAGCTGTGCAGTTTTTATTGGAGATTGGTGGGGATGCGAGTCCGAGAATATTGTTGATGATGCTATTTGGCGTGACTGCATTGATTGGTTTATTCATATCTAATACTGCAACAGCGATACTATTAGCACCGATTGCGATACAAACAGCCGCAACATTAGGCGTTTCTCCTTATCCTTTTGCAATGACGGTCGCACTGGCTGCTTCTGCGGCATTTATTACACCTGTATCATCACCCGTAAATACTTTGGTGGTTACGCCAGGAAATTATACATTTGGTGATTTTGTTAAGATTGGTTTGCCATTTGCTATGATTGTAATGTTGATAGCTGTAATTTTTGTACCGATTTTATTTCCAATGGGGTAAATGAATGATGAAAAATTTTATTTATGCAAATCCAACCAAAATTATTTTTGGCAAAGGTTCAATCGCTAATATTACCTCAGAGATTCCTGTATCGAGTAATGTTTTAGTACTTTACGGTGGTGGTAGCATTCGATCAAATGGTGTTTATGATCAAGTGATGTCAGCTTTATCAGATCATACTGTATTAGAGTTTTCAGGGATTGAAGCAAATCCACATTATGAAACATGTTTAAAAGCTGTTGAATTTATTAAAAAAAATAATATTGATTTTTTATTGGCTGTGGGCGGTGGTTCTGTTTTGGATGCCACAAAGTTTATCGCAGCAGCATCACAATTTACGGGCAATAACCCATGGGATATTTTGGTTAAACATGGCCATAATATTGAAACAGCTTTACCTTTTGGTGCTGTTATTACATTACCTGCGACAGGATCAGAAATGAATAATGGTGGTGTGATTACTCGAGCTGCCACAGAAGAAAAATTAGCGTTTTCTAGCACACACACATTTCCAATATTTTCAGTATTAGATCCAGAAACCACTTATAGTTTGCCCATTAAGCAGATTTCTAATGGCATTGTGGATGCTTTTGTACATGTGATAGAGCAATATCTTACTGTTAATTCTAATAAACTTTTATTGCAAGATTATATGGCGGAGTCTATTTTGCAAGTTTTAGTACAAGAGGCGCCTGCTTTGATTCAGAATGGTTATGATTATGATTCAAGAGCTAATTTTATGTGGGCGGCAACTTGGGCATTGAATGGTTGGATTGCGTGTGGTGTTGAAGAAGATTGGGCAACACATATGATTGGCCATGAGCTCACCGCATTATATGGATTGGATCATGCACAAACTTTAGCTATTATTTTGCCAGGTTTATTACATATAATGAAAATACAAAAATCGCAAAAAATTGCTCGATTAGGACAGGTCATCTTCAATATTCATGAGGATGATGCAGAGCGTCAATTGGATTTGACCATTCAAGCGATTGAAAAGTTTTTTAATGCTGTGGGGATCAAGACTTGTCTGTCAGATTATGGTTTGAATTCAGAGGCAATTGCACCTATTGTTGCGCGTTTTGCGGATCGTGGTTGGAAATTGGGTGAGTGTAAAAATATTGAATCAGAGCAAATAAAAGAAATATTGGAGTTACGATTGTAACTATTTGAATAGTTTTTGATATGATGTTTTAGGACTGTTAACAGGGAAATGTAAAATATGAAAAAATATAATTTTAAAAAAATCATGGTTTGTTTGTTTTGCACGTCATTGGCATTTTCAACTGCTAATGCTTGGGAGGCTGAGGTTGCAGGTGGCGCAACAGGGCAAAGCGATGCTACTATTAGAATTGGTTTAAATAAAGGATGGGATGCTAAATTTTGGGATTCTTCTGTAGGGTATTTCTCTGGTTACTGGAGTTTAGGGTTAACACATTGGGAAAAAGGTAAATATGGTAAAAATGCAGCATCCATATCGTTTGCTCCTGTATTTACTTATAATTTCTACACAAATAATACTATTGAACCATTCATTGAGTTGGGTATTGGTGTATCTGCTTTCTCAAAAACTAAAGTCGGGGATAAAAACTTAGGCAGTTCCTTCAATTTTGAAGATCGTATTGGTTTTGGTGCAAGATTTGGTGATCATACTTTAGGTATTCGTGCAATTCACTATTCAAATGCTGGAATTAAAAGCCCTAATAATGGTATAGAAAGTTATTCCCTTTATTACTCATATAAGTTCTAATGATATTTTTGGCAAAAGGAGAATGAGGAATGAAATACGCAAGTCCAATTTTAGTGTTTGTAGATGTTCAAGAAAAATTGAATAATGTCATTCATGATAAAGATAAGCTGATCCCTCGTTTAGAAAAATTATTAAAAGGATTGGCGCTGTTGAATGTTCCTGTGCTTTGGTTGGAGCAATATCCTAAAGGTTTGGGGACAACTGTTGAATCTTTAAAAGAAATTTTGAGTGCAGATGGATATTCTCCTATTGTGAAAAATACATTCAGTGCTTGGGGAAGTACAGAGTTTCAAGAGAAACTAAAAGAATCAGGTGCTGATCATATTCTATTGGCCGGTATGGAATCTCATATTTGTGTATTCCAAACGGCAAGAGATTTATTGCTTGAAAACTATGATGTGGATGTGATTGTAGATTGTGTTTCATCACGCACAAAAGAGAATAAAGATCTTGGGATTGATCGTATGATTGGCTATGGCGCAGGCACAACAGGCTTAGAATCATTATTGTTTGAATTGCTGGAAACAGCAGATCATCCTGCATTTAAAGATATTAGTCGTTTGATTAAATAATATTTACCCGATATTTTAAAAAGGCTGAAGGTTCAGCCTTTTTTATTGTGAACTGTTTTGATAAAACATTGACAAAAGACAAGTTCTACCTTGGTTCTTAGTAGTGCTTGCTGGTAAAAAAGAGAAAAGTCCCCATTTTTGTATTAGGATTATTGAAGAATCAATATTAAGTTTAGGGAGAAGTAGAAAGTGAGTGAGTTAAATTATCAAGACGGGACTGTGTTAGAAAATAGAGATCATGCGATTTTTATTGAAGCAAATTTCAAAACAGATGATTTAGATGCAATTAAAGATGCGATTGGTGATTTCAATGCGCGTCTTCGTTCATATAAAACGCGTTTTGGCCATATGGGATTATCTGCTGTTTTAGCATTTGGCCGCGATGCTTGGACAAAACTTTCTGGCGATGCGGAAAGCGCTGAAGAGTTGCATGATCTACAAACAATGGCGAAAGGCATGGTGCAAGGCACGCAGCGTGATATGTTTGTGCATATTTTGTCTTATGAGCACAAAATGAATTTTACATTAGCTCAGGATTTTGTAAGCTGCTTTAAAGATCTTGTTACAATCGAAGAAGAAGTGCATGGTTTTCGCTGGTTAGAAGCGCGTGATTTAAGTGGCTTTGTGGATGGTACAGAAAATCCTAAGGGGTTACAGGATCGCGCGGATGTTGCGATCATTCCTGAAGGTAAAGATGCGGGCGGAAGTTATGTGATCGCTCAGCGCTGGGTGCATGATATTGATAAATTCAATACATTTGATTTGGCGAAACAAGAAGGTACATTTGGCCGCACTAAACATGATGATATTGAAATGGCAGATGAAGATAAGCCAATAGGTGCCCATACAGAGCGTGTTGTGATTGAAAAAGATGGTGAAGAATTAGAAATTGTACGTC
>NZ_MVDO01000039.1 GCF_002006755.1 Wohlfahrtiimonas larvae
TATGAGCACAAAATGAATTTTACATTAGCTCAGGATTTTGTAAGCTGCTTTAAAGATCTTGTTACAATCGAAGAAGAAGTGCATGGTTTTCGCTGGTTAGAAGCGCGTGATTTAAGTGGCTTTGTGGATGGTACAGAAAATCCTAAGGGGTTACAGGATCGCGCGGATGTTGCGATCATTCCTGAAGGTAAAGATGCGGGCGGAAGTTATGTGATCGCTCAGCGCTGGGTGCATGATATTGATAAATT
Source organism: Wohlfahrtiimonas larvae (assembly GCF_002006755.1). Lineage (GTDB taxonomy): Bacteria > Pseudomonadota > Gammaproteobacteria > Cardiobacteriales > Wohlfahrtiimonadaceae > Wohlfahrtiimonas > Wohlfahrtiimonas larvae. The sequence goes on from NZ_MVDO01000039.1 coordinate 249, forward strand.
CAATACATTTGATTTGGCGAAACAAGAAGGTACATTTGGCCGCACTAAACATGATGATATTGAAATGGCAGATGAAGATAAGCCAATAGGTGCCCATACAGAGCGTGTTGTGATTGAAAAAGATGGTGAAGAATTAGAAATTGTACGTCAAAGTTTGCCATACGGATATGCATCTTCTGAGAAAGGATTATATTTTGTGGGTTATTGTGCAAAATTATCATCCATTGATGCTATGTTGAAAAATATGTGTGGTGAAAATGATGAGCATTTTGATCTTATGTTTGGGTATACAAAAGCGGTAACAGGTAGCTATTTATATGTGCCATCCATGGATCAGTTAGATAATTTATAATATTTGTTAGATTTGAACGAATATTGAGCGAAATGATGAAGTTTCGCTTCTCATTTCATACAAACTGTATTAATGTGAATCTATAGCAAGTAGTCGTAGAAAAAGAATTCAGAATAGATTGTTTCAACTCGATAGATAAGGAGAAGCTATGAATATTAATATCACTGGCGATGGTTTAGAGTTAACACCTGCACTACAAGAACATGTGAAAGAACGTTTAAATAAAATTGAGCGTCATCGTGATCAAATCACACAAGTAGATGTTGTTTTATCTGTTACAAATAAGCGTCAAAAAGCTGAAATTACAATGGTGGTACCACATTCACCTGATATTAATGCTGAATCAACAACAGATGATTTATATATCTCTATTGATGAAGCAGTGGATAAATTAAGTAAGCAATATTTAAAAATGAAAGATAAAGCGATGACATTACAGCGTCAGCGCCAAGAGCATGATCAAGAAGAATCAGAGGAAGTTGCAGAATAATAGTTGCACTTTCTAAACCTTAAAAATGGTAATCTATTTTTAAGGTTTTTTTATGCGTGAAAGAAATGAAAAAAATTAGCATTAGTTTAGCGTTATTAGGTTTTGCAGCTATATATATTGTATGGCATATGGTTTATAGGAATGAATCATCAGTGAATACTGTTGATAATTTAGTTGTGAAAAATAGCGAAGTAGAAATGTTGCCGTTTAAATGGTTAAGGCAAAGTTATGTCACAAAAAATGGTACTGAATCCTTGGTGGAAGAAACAGAGACGTGTTTTAGTTTATATGAGTTAAAAACATTATATTCTAAGGATAAGGATATTAAAAATTTAGAGCGATTTTGTGATAGCACAGTTGAAAACACAGTAGATGGGTATAAAATTTCAGCATCTTGTAAAAATCAGTCTGCAAGATTTTATGTAGATGTTAAATTAACGACCATGCATTACAAATGGCATGAGTGGCAACAAACAATTTTTGATATTAACCATACAATGATCCAGCGAGAAAGGATCACTTTCCAACAACAGGGAACATGCAATGTTACCAATTGATTTATCAGCAAAACATCTTGTGATTGGATTTGGCATCACAGGTTTGTCCGTCGTTAAGGCATTAGACTATTTAGGTGCTCAATATATTTGGGCAATGGACTCACGTGATAATCCACCCAATAGTAATGAAATTAAAACAATTGCAACAGAGATTTTTGAAGGTGGATTCAATCATGGCTGGTTGGATCAATGTGATTATTTATGGTTAAGTCCCGGTATTCCATTAGCAACAGCGGCATTGCAAAATTGCTTAAATCGCTTGCCCAAAGATCATGTAGGTGGTGATATTGAGTTATTTGCTCGTTTAACCCAACAAGATACCATTGTTGGCATTACAGGTACGAATGGTAAAAGCACTGTAACAACATTGACTGCGGATATTTTGTCAGCAGATCGTGAACATGTATTTGTTGGCGGAAATTTAGGTGAACCTGCTTTGAATTTATGGTTGGAAGCTCAGCATAAAAATATTCAAAATCCTACATACATTTTGGAGCTATCAAGCTTTCAGTTGGAAACCACAGATAATTTAAATGTGGATGTTGGTGTGATTTTGAATTTAGCACCAGATCATTTAGATCGTTACAATGGCTTTGATGATTATGCGAGCGCAAAATTCAAGCTATTAGATATGGCAAAACGTTGGGTTGTGAATTATGAAGATCAATATCTCATGAATCATATTGCAAGTCGTGCCATTCAAAAACCAACAACAGGTTTTGCCTTGAAGCAAACAGTAGAATCAGGCTGGCAAATGAATTGGCAGGATGGGTTGCCAACAGCAATTGCGAATCATACGATTTCTATTCCATTGAATGAAATCAGCATTGGTGGATTGCATAATTATGCCAATGTGATGGCGTGTTGTTGTATTGCGGATGATTTAAAAGTCAATGAGCAAGCATTAAGAACAACGATTCAAACTTATCAAGCATTGCCACATCGTTGCGTATTGGTTAAAGATCTGAATGGTGTTCGTTATTATAATGATTCTAAAGCAACGAATTTGCCATCAACCATTGCGGCGATTGAAGGTTTTCTAGAACCAAAATGGTTGATTTTGGGTGGTGTCACTAAAGATCAAGATTTTTCTGAGTTAATGACATTATTAGATAGTCCAAGTATATTAGGGGTTTATTTGATTGGTAAAGACATTTCTGCCATTGCTCCTCATATTCCTAAAAGCTGTGAATCACATTATGTGGAAACATTAGAAAAAGCGGTCAAACAAATTTATATGAGGGCTAAAAAAGGGGATGTTGTATTGTTTTCACCAGCTTGTGCGAGTTTTGATCAGTTTAAAAGTTTTAATGATCGTGGTGAGCACTTTATCCATTTTGTTGAAGCATTAGAGAAATAACCAACATGTTTAAAGAGTCTTTTAATCCCAATACGAAAGTCCATTTAGATGCTTGGTTATTATCTGTTGTCTCTGTTTTACTGATGATTGGTATTTTAATGGTGACATCTGCTTCTTCATTTACAGCTGAAAAGTATGGCGTAGGTATATATCATTATAGTATTCGTCAAATGATCTATATCGCAATGGGGACACTGTTTGGATTATTCGCTTTTAATCTCTCTTTAAAAGCTTGGTATGAAATATCTGGGAAAGTTTTATATTGGTTGGCAGCATTGATGCTCATTTTAGTACTTATCCCGGGAATTGGTCGAGAGATTAATGGTGCGATGCGCTGGATTCCATTGGGTATTATTAATTTTCAACCTTCTGAAATGGCAAAGCTATTTGCTTTTATATATATTGCAGGTTTCTTATCTCGCCACAATGATAAAATTAAGCATGAAATGTTGTATTTAATTACACCTTTATCTGCTTTAGGCATATTGGGTGTATTTTTGTTACTGGAACCTGATTTTGGGTCAACAGCTGTATTAATGGGTGTTGGCATGGCCATGATTTTTATTGCGGGAGTTTCTGCATGGCGATTTTCCATTATGATTTTGTTGACGGCAGTTGGTATGGTGTCGTTGGTTGTATTGGCGCCATATCGCGTTGCACGTTTAAAAACATTTTTAGATCCATGGGAATATCAATTTGGTGAAGGATTTCAATTGATCAATTCATTGATGGCCATTGGTCGAGGTGAGTTAATGGGAACAGGTATTGGTGAAAGTATTCAGAAGTTAGGATATTTGCCTGAAGCACACACTGATTTTATTTTTGCAGTATATGCAGAAGAAACAGGATTATTGGGCGTGACATTTCTAATTTTCTTATTTTTAGTATTGATCTCACGTGCATTTATGATTGGTAAACGGGCAGAATTTTGTGGCAATATGAGATTTGGTGCGTATTTAAGTTATGGCATTGGGCTTTGGATTGTAGGACAAGCCTTTATTAATCTTGCAGTGGCAATGGGGCGATTACCTACTAAGGGTTTGACATTGCCCTTATTGAGTTATGGTGGTTCTAGTATGATTACTTTCTTGATTGCTATTGGTATTTTATTCAGAATTGATATTGACTCTAAGCATGAATTACAAAAAATCACTGAAAAGGCTAAATTAAATGAATCAGAAACTGCAAACTGTTGATGTTGTTATTATGGCAGGTGGCACTGGTGGACATATTTTTCCAGGGTTAGCTGTTGCTCAACGTTTACGTGAACAAGGGCTATCTGTAGCATGGTTAGGTGCACATGGTTTGGAAACAAAATTAGTACCTAATCATAAAATAGCGCTTTATTCATTATCTATTAAAGGATTGCGGGGAAATGGTTTAAAAGGTTGGTTTACATTGCCAAAAAAATTGCTGAATGCTGTTTCTGAGGCTAAAGTTATTTTGACGCAGCTACAGCCAAAATGTGTGATTGGTTTTGGTGGATTTGCATCAGGGCCAGGGGGGATTGCTGCAAAAATGTTGAAAATTCCTCTCATCATTCATGAGCAGAATGCCGTTCCAGGATTAACTAATCGTTGGTTATCTAAAGTGAGTACACATGTTTTGACTGGTTTTCCATTATCAGAATGGGCCCATAGTCAATATGTGGGGAATCCTGTTCGAGATGAATTATTCAAATTGCCATCTCCTAAAGAGCGTTTGAGTGATCGATCAGATGAATTGAGAGTATTAGTGGTGGGAGGGTCTCAGGGCTCACGTTTTGTGAATACCATTGTGCCTAAAATTATTTCAGACTCTTCTAGAAAAACCCTAGTTTGGCATCAAACAGGTGATAAACTCTATTCAGAAGCTGAAAAAAGTTGGGCTGATGTGAATGTTCAACCTTATCGCTTAGCACCATTCATTGATGATATGGCGAAGGCATATGCTTGGGCTGATGTTATTATTTGTCGAGCGGGTGCTTTAACATTAGCAGAGCTAACAGCGGTTGGTTTAGGCAGTATTTTAATTCCCTTGCCAACAGCGGTGGATGATCATCAAACAAAAAATGCAGAATTTTTAGTCAAAAGTGATGCAGCTTATTGTATTGATGAAAAACAATTTGATCAAAAAGAGGTTGTGAAGATATTGGACAACTTAACACTTGAACGATGTTTGGAAATGGCGGAAAATGCCCACTACAATGCAAAACCCCATACAGTAGCAGAAATTGTCAATACAATTGAAACAACTTTTGGACACTAAATTTAAATTAGAAAGGATGTTATCTTGACACAAACAATGCACTATAAACGCGCAGGTAATATGCGTCGAATTAATCGAATTCATTTCATCGGAATTGGTGGCTCTGGCATGTGTGGTATTGCCGAAGTTTGCTTGAACTTAGGTTATGAAGTAACAGGTTCCGATATTAGTTTGTCCTCAACCGTTGAACATTTGATTGCATTAGGTGCATTGGTGAAGATTGGGCATGATGCAGCTTATGTAGATGGCGCTGATGTTATAGTTGTATCCACAGCGGTACAAAGTGATAATCCCGAGGTTGTTACCGCTAAATCTGCAGGTATTCCAATTATTGCACGCGCTCAAATGTTGGGTGAATTGATGCGTTTTCATTACGGGATTGCAGTTGCCGGTACACATGGTAAAACAACGACTACTAGCCTGTTAGCATCAATTTTAGAAGAAGCAGGATTGGATCCAACATTTGTTGTAGGCGGCCGTGTTAATAAAGCAAATACCAATAATATATCTAGTTCACAATTGGGTTTGGGTGAATACTTCGTAGCAGAAGCTGATGAGTCTGATGCTTCATTTTTACATTTACGCCCAATGGCTGCGATTGTGACTAATATCGATAAAGATCATATGTCGACGTATGCAGGTGATTTTGAGACATTAAAGAAAACATTTTTAGATTTTTTACATCATTTACCCTTTTATGGTTTAGTGGTGCTGTGTATTGATAATCCAGGTATTCGCCAAATTCTTCCTGATTTACAGCGTCCATTTTTGACATATGGTGAATCAGAAGATTCTGATTTTCAATTATTAAAATATCGATCAGATAAGTTAAACACTGAATTTATGGTAAAAACACCATTTGGTATCAGTGAGTTTACTGTAGCTTTACCAGGTAAACATAGCGCTTTAAATAGTATTGCTGCAATGGCAATCGCAACAGACTTGGGTGTTTCTGCACCTGCAATTCGCCGTGGTTTAATGAAGTTTAAAGGTGTCGGTCGTCGCTTCCAATTGCACCCTGATGTTCCTTTAGCTGCAGGTGGCACCGTTTCTGTGATGGAGGATTACGGTCATCATCCAACTGAAATTCAGAGTGTTATGAATGCATTGACAGAAGCTTATCCAAAAAAACGAATTGTATTGGTGTTCCAGCCTCACCGTTATTCACGGACAGAAGAGTTGTTTGCAGAATTTGTAGAGGTATTGAAAGAATATCCTAATATGATTTTGACAAATATTTATCCTGCAGGTGAAAAGCCAATTGATGGCATTAGTGCTGAAAAATTGATTGAAGCGATTGAAGCAGTATCGGGACATAAGATTTGCTTAGCGCAAGAGTTGTCTGATATTCGTAGTTGTTATCAATCAATGGCGCAAGATAATGATTTAGTTGTTATGATGGGGGCTGGCAGTATTGGTAGTGTTGCTGCAAATTTCTATAAAGGGGGACCATTGTAATGACCGTTGTTGATCCTAAATCTTTTGGCAAAGTTGCAGTTTTATTAGGTGGAACATCATCAGAGCGCCAAGTATCTTTATGGTCCGGTGAGGCAGTTTTGGCTGCTTTGCAGCGAAAAGGTGTAGATGCACACGGTATTGATACACAAGAAGTCAATTTAGCGACTTATCTTGTAGACAATAAATTTGATCGTGTGATGAATAGTTTGCATGGTGGATTTGGTGAAGATGGTACAATCCAAGCTTTATTAACTTATTTGAAAATCCCATATACGGGTAGTGGTATGTTGGGGTGCGCAATTGGTATGGATAAACTACATACTAAAGCAATTTGGCATTCGAAAGGATTACCAGTTCTACAAACTTTTGAATTAAAGACTGAAGAGGATGTTGCACGCGTTGCGGAGTTAAATATTTTTCCACTCGCTGTTAAGCCAAGTGCAGATGGTTCAAGTGTTGGTGTGAGCAAAGTTGAGCGAAAGGAAGATTTATTGAGTGCTTGGCAAAATGCTCAAGGAAAAAGTGGCACAATTTTTGCAGAACCTTGGATTGTGGGGAAAGGTGAATATACTTGTGCCATTTTACATGGTAAAGCTTTGCCATTAATTCGTATGGAAACAGATCTAGCATTCTATGATTTTGATGCAAAATATTTGCGTGATGATACTCGTTATTTTTGCCCGTGTGGTTTGGATGAGGGTGTTGAAACAAAAATTCAGAAAATTTGTGAAGAGGCGTTTCATGCCGTATCGGGTAAAGGATGGGGAAGGGTGGATTTGGTTTTAGATCAAGAAGGTTTGCCTTGGTTGTTAGAGGTGAATATGTCACCAGGTATGACGGGGCATTCGTTGGTGCCTATGGCAGCACAAGCAACAGGAATAGATTATGACTCATTGTGTGTAGAAATTTTAAAAACTTCACTATAATTATTGAATGAAGCAAGCAAAAGCGAAACCAGTTCGGCAGAAAAAAAGGACTGATAAAAACAATGAGCAAATTATCGGCGCGACCAGTTGGTCGCGTCGTCGTAAGCGAGGTGTGCGCCATAAAAAACCATTTGATTGGAAAATATTTGGGGCAAAGTCTTGGCATTACTGTCGTTATACATTTCGAATATTGCTTTTAGTGTCGTTATTTCTCATTCCTTACATGGGATGGCAATATATTTCTTTGAATAATGTTTTTCCAATTCAGCATGTATTGATACATTCTGAGGAGAAATATTTAGTTGATGAGCGTAAACAAAAATTATTAGAACCCTTGTTAGGTCAGAATTTTGTGAGCTATGATTTAGAAAAATATCGTAGTGAGGTGGCTCAGAACCCATGGGTGAAATCAGTTGAGGTTATGCGTCATTGGCCAGATCAGATAGATCTTTTTATTCAAGAAAGAAGGCCGATTGCGATTTGGAATGATTTATATCTGATAGAGGCTGATGGCACAATTTTTGAGCCAGATTTGATCCCATCTGAAGCGATGATCAGCTTGCAAGGAAATCTTGATCAGAAAGATAAATTACTCGATGGAATGACTGTAATCCAGAAATCTATCCAGTCAGTTGGATTGAATGTTGAAAAAATTATTTTAGATTATCGTGGTGCATGGACAATTGTATTAGAAAATGATGTAGAATTATATCTTGGCGCGAGATTTTTTGAAGAAAGGCTCAGAAGATTTGTGATGCACTATCCTTCATCTATTCGTTCAAAGATTGGTAGTATTACAGCGATAGATTTTAGATATGATCATGGGTATGCTTTAAAGTGGAAACGGTAATAGATTATGGTGATTAATAATCATATGGCAGAAGAAAGAGAACCAGGTTTAGTCGTAGGACTAGATATTGGCACGAGTAAAATTCTTGCAGTTGTTGCTGAAGTTCACGATGATAAAGTGATTGTGAGAGGATTAAACTCTCAAAAAACATATGGTGTATCTGGTGGGACAATTTCTGACATCGAACAAGTGTCCGTAGCTATTAAAAATGCGATTAAATCCCTTGAAAAACAAGGGCAATGTGAGGTCTTTTCTTTATCTGCTTCAGTGACAGGAGAGCACATTGGTTGCGATGAATCGGCAGGTATGGTGCCAATTAATCGTAAAGAGGTGACTTATAAAGATAAAGAAGAAGTTCTAAAAAATGCTCGCGATTTAGCGATCCCGCAAGGTAGTGAAGTGATTCATGTTATTCCTCAAGAGTATGAAATAGATAAGCAGAAAGGAATTACGAATCCTATTGGTATGACAGGGATACGCTTAGATGTTAAGGCGCTTGTGATTACAGCTTCTTCTAATGTTTTGAATAATACTCGCAAATGTATCCAAAAATGCGATTTTAATGTGGATAACTTTGTGTTTCAAGGTGTTGCATCGTCTATGGCGGTATTAACGGAAGATGAGAAACGCTTAGGTGTGTGTTTGGTTGATATCGGTAGCGGGACCGTAGATTTAGCCATTTATATTAATGGTGCTTTAAAAGATGTTTTTAGTATTCCTTTTGCTGGTGATCGCGTCACAATGGATATTGCTGCGATTATGCATATGAGTACAGATGTTGCTGAAAACTTTAAAGTAAAATTTGGCTCATGCCGTGCAGATATGATTCCGCATGGTGAAATTGCAGAATTACCTATGCATCATGGCGTAAAGCAGATTTCTCGTGTAGAGTTGTCTAGTATTATTGAGGCGCGTTATGAAGATTTTTTTGGATTAATTCGTCAAGAGCTGAAACGTAATTATTATGATCACATGTTAGGAGCAGGTTTTGTCTTTACAGGTGGCGGAGCATTGGTTGAGCATATAGAAGATGCGGCCGAGGATTATTTTGATTTACCTGTAAGAGTCGGGTTTGTTAAAAATGTTGAGGTTTGTAAGGAATTATCAGATCAATATATTGATATTCGTGATCCAAGATATGCTACTGTAATAGGATTATTGAAAACACAACAAGAACATTTCTTGCATAATCAAAGGCGAGATGGGGAAGAACCGAAGGAGAGTATTTTCCAGAAGTTCAAACGAGGATTAAAGCAATATTTTTAAAAAGTAAGAATATTTTGCTATAATGGCGTGAATTTTATTTTTTTATGGGGTTTTATAGATGCCAGTTTTTGAATTACACCAAGACTTTGAAGACCAAAAACCAATTATAAAAATTATTGGCGTTGGTGGCGCTGGTGGCAATGCTGTAACTCATATGGTGGATTCTGGTTTAAAAGGCGTTAGCTTTTTATCTGCAAATACAGATTCTCAAGCGCTTAAGAAAACCAAAGCAGAAGTTATGATCCAATTAGGTTCATCACTTACAAAAGGATTAGGTGCAGGTGCAAACCCAGAAATTGGTCGTCAGGCAGCTTTAGAAGATAAAGAACGTATTAAAGAAGCGCTAGACGGAGCTAATATGGTGTTTGTTGCTGCAGGCATGGGTGGTGGTACTGGTACTGGTGCTGCGCCTGTGATTGCTGAAACTGCAAGAGAAATGGGGATTTTAACAGTTGCTGTTGTCTCTAGGCCTTTCAGTTTTGAGGGCAAAAAACGTGAAAATGCTGCAAATGCAGGATTAAAAGTATTAGCAGAACATGTTGATTCATTGATCACTATTCCAAACGAACGATTATTAACAGTATTAGGTAAAACAGCAAGCTTAGTTGAGGCATTTGCTGCTGCAAATAATGTTTTATATAATGCTGTACAAGGTATTTCAGAAAGTATCATCAAGCCTGGCTTGATTAACTTGGACTTCAATGACGTTAAAACAGTGATGAGTCAGCAAGGTATGGCAATGATGGGGGTTGGTTCTGCTTCTGGTGATAACAGAGCAAGAGAAGCAACGCAAGAGGCTATTGCATCACCATTATTGGATAATATTAATTTAGCTGGCGCTAAAGGTATTCTTGTGAATATTACTGGTGGTGCCGGTTTATCAATTGGTGAGTACCATGAAGTAGGTCATATGATTAGCGAGTATGCGTCAGAAGAAGCAACCGTTATCATTGGTACAGCTATTGAAGAAGATTTGGGTGATGAATTACGTGTTACTATTATTGCAACAGGGCTAGATGCACCAAGAGATACTGCAACTGCTCCGGCTTCTCGTCGTCGTGTTCAACATGAAGATGATGATTATGAAGCTGGACGTAAATCAGAGCGTCGCGGTTCTCAGCAAGATAAATTATTTGGTGAAATCTTAGATATTCCAGCATTTTTGAGAAAGCAATCAGACTAAATGATTAAACAAAGAACTTTAAAACAAAAAATATCAACAGTTGGTATTGGTTTACATTCTGGGAAGAAAGTCTCTCTTACTTTGACACCAATGCCAATAGATTTTGGTATTCAATTTAAACGTAGCGATATTGCGAATAGTACGCCTTTTGCAGTATCGGCTGAGGGTGTTATTGATACTATGCTTGCAACAAAAATTGCAAGTCATCCTGAGTCTAAAGAAACGGTATCGACTGTTGAGCATTTGATGGCTGTATTGGCAGCATTTGGTGTGGATAATGTATTGATCGAAGTGAGTGCAGCAGAGGTTCCTATTATGGATGGCAGCTCAGCACCCTTTGTATATTTATTGCAGTCAGCAGGTATTATTGATCAAGATGCGCCAAAGCGTTTCATTAAAATTAAAAAAACTGTATCAGTCAATGAGAATGATAAAGTTGCTAAATTAGAGCCATATAATGGTTTTTCTTTAGATTTTACAATTAATTTTGATCATCCTGTGCTCAGTAGAACCAGTGATCATGTAGAGTGTGATTTCTCTGCTAAAATTTTTATTGAAGAATTCTCTCGAGCAAGAACTTTTGGTTTTATGCGTGATTTTGAAAGAATGCGTGAACTAAATTTAGGTTTAGGTGGCAGTCTAGATAATGCAATTGTTGTTGATGATTATCGCATTTTAAATGAAGGCGGTTTACGTTACCCTGATGAATTTGTTCGTCATAAGCTTTTAGATGCCGTGGGTGATTTGTATCAACTAGGTTTTCCAATTTTAGGTAAATTTGTGGGATATAAAGCAGGGCATCGATTGAATAACTTGCTAATTCGTGAGTTAATGAATCGTCCAGATGCTTATGAGTGGGTGACTTGTGAGGAAGAAGATTTCTCAATCTTAACTCAATTTAATTTACCAACTTTTGTACACGCTTAAATATTTTCTTTTTCTAACTTTTATAGTAGAATAAGATGTTATTTTTGTGCTTCTAAATGTATCGTGTCTCTATATTGTAAAAGAAGTGCTGTGTTATTTAATTACTTATATTTTTAGGATTTTTATTTTATGGTTACAATTCGTTTAGCACGTGGTGGATCTAAGAAGCGCCCTTTCTATCAAGTAGTAGCTGCAGATAGCAGAAACGTAGCAACAGGTCGTTATATTGAGCGTTTAGGTTTCTTTAACCCAATTGCTGCAGGTCAAGAAGAGCGCGTGCGTCTTGATATGGATCGTTTTAACTACTGGGTAGGTGTTGGTGCGCAGCCTACTGATCGTGTTAAACAAATTATTAATGAGTTAAACAAAAAAGCTCAATAATTTAGTTTTTAATGATAAAAATACCTCATTCTATCGAGTGAGGTTTTTTTTTGAAGGTAATTTGTATATGGATCATGCTGGTAAAATCGCTGTAGGCAAAATCAATGGTTTTCAAGGCCTTAAAGGTTATGTAAAAATTTTTTCTGAAACTCGGCCAAGGGATGCGATCTTTGGTTATGATTATTTATTCGTATTTAAAAATAATGCTTGGCAGAAATTAGAAGTTGAAGATACTGCTTATGCTGGCAAAAGTTTAGTAATTAAATTTAAAGGATTTATTGATCGTACCGCGATGGAGCCATATTATGGCTTAGAGTTATTTATTGAAAATTCACAATTAGAAGAATTGGGTGAAGGTGAATTCTATTTAGCTGATTTGATGGGCTTAACAGTTAAAAATGAAGCAGGTTTCATTTTTGGTGAAGTGACTGAGTTTCTTGAAACGGGTGCTAACGATGTATTGGTTGCTAGAAAAAATGGTCAAGAATGCTTAATTCCATTCACGGTAGGCCATACAGTGATTAAAGTAGATTTAGAAGCTAAAGAAATTTTAGTGGATTGGGATGAAGATGATATTTGATGTCATAACCCTTTTTCCTGAATTGATTGAAAATTATTGTGAGCTTGGCGTAGTTGGCCGGGCTCATCAGAAAGGTAGTATTGAAACACAATGCTGGAATCCTAGAAAGTACACAACAGATATTCATCACACCGTGGATGACCGACCTTATGGCGGTGGTCCAGGCATGGTGATGAAGTATCAGCCATTGAAAGATGCATTGGATGAAATTAGCCTAGTTCGCGAGAACCGAGGTTATCGCATTTATCTATCACCACGTGGTCAATTATTAGATCAAGCATTGGTTCAAAAGTTACAAGAGCAATCTCATATTATTTTGTTGTGTGGCCGTTATGAAGGTGTGGATGAGCGTATTATAGAAAGTGAAATTGATTTAGAGCTTTCTGTGGGTGATTATGTATTATCAGGTGGTGAATTGGCTGCCAATATTGTGATTGATTCTGTTTCTCGGTTATTGCCGAATGTATTATCTAATCATGAGTCTTTTGAGCAAGATTCTTTCAGTGAGGGTTTGTTAGATTGCCCGCATTATACTCGGCCTGAGGAAATTAATGGTATGCGAGTACCTGATGTTTTATTATCAGGTAATCATAAAAAAATTGCAGAATGGCGTAAGGAAAAATCTTTGGCGGATACATTAGAGCGCCGCCCAGATTTGATTGCGAAATTACAATCTTAATTAGATCTCTATGCGCATTAAATCCTGAGTGATGTAGCTTTCAGGGAAAATGGTGCGGCATTCGAAGATTAATTTGTCTTGGTCTTCTTTGTGAAAATAGCGCGAGCTGATGTGGGTAAAATATAGTTTTTTTACATTGGCATTCTTGGCGGTTGTTGCTGTTTGTAATGTTGTAGAGTGCGCTCGTTCTAAAGCTAATACTTCAAATTCTTGAGAATATGTGGCTTCATGTAAAATGAAGTCAGCATTTTGTGCAATAGTCACAGCATTTTTACAAGGATATGTATCGCCAAAAATAACAACAGTTTTACCTTTTTGCGGATCTTTTAAATAATCTTTAGGTTGTAAAATTTTCCCATTGTCTAATGTAACAATTTGTTGATCTTTTAATTGCTGATAAATCGCATGATCATGTACACCAATTTGATGCAATGCATTGACGTCTAATTTGCCAATGCTATCTTTTTCTTCAATACGATAAGCAAAGGATTGTACTCGATGTTGCAATTCTATGGCTGTGACTTTAAAAGTTTCATCTTCAAAAACTAGAAAAGGCTGGCTAGGATCATCATTGGCTGTCAATTCTATGATTTCAAATGGAAACATCATAAAAGATTCTGTGGTTTCAATCACAACATCTAGGATTTTCTTGATGCCTTTTGGGCCATAAAGTGTCAATGGTTTTTTAGAACCGCTCATGGATCGACTGGTTAAAAAACCAAACAAGCCAAAAATATGGTCACCATGTAAATGCGTGATAAAAATCTTAGAAATTTTTGGTAGGGTAATATTGGGTAGTGGAGATTGTTCTTTAGATTCTTTGCGTTGTAATCGCTGAATTTGATGGCTTGTTGCTTCACCGCAATCAAATAACCACATTTCTTGTCGTTCTTTAGTTAAGTCGAGGACATTGCTTGTCACATTACGTTGTAGTGAAGGTTTGCCTGCGCCTGTGCCTAAGAACGTGATATTCATTGATTCTTTTCCCCAAGAAATGTATCCATGAATTATAACAGATTTATATTTAACCTGCAGATTGAGGAAGTGTTGGTTTCCCTATATAGTGTAGCGTTTTGAAGCATTGAGAATATAGGAAATATGGCGAAAAAGCAGATTTCACAGCGAGATATTAATCGTTTGATTAAACAATTTAAACGTAGGCCATTACAAACAATAGTCATCGTCATAATTACATTGATAGGCTCTTTTTTTGGTGGTAAAACTATTATAGAACAGAGTGATAAAGGTAGTTCACGTGATGTTCAGACATTTGCCAAAGCAAAAACAGAGTTAATAAAAATTTATCAGGAAAATCCGCAACAAAAAGAATTTTATTGTGGGTGTGATTTTAAATTTATTGAACGAAAAAGTGAGTTGGATTTAAAAAGCTGCGGGTATAAAATTCGTAAAGATAAAGTGCGAGCAAATCGTATTGAATGGGAGCATGTGATGCCTGCTCATAATTTTGGCAAGCAATTGCGTTGCTGGAAAGAAGGTGGGCGTAAAAATTGTGGTGGTGTTGCACAATTTGATGTGATGGAAGGAGATATGCATAATTTGCAACCAGCTGTTGGTGAAGTGAATGCGGATCGTTCTAATTTTCGTTTTAGTGAGTTTACAAAGAAGTTTAATCAATATGGTCAATGTAAATTTGCGACAGACTTTAAAAAGCGCCAAGTACAACCTCGTAAAGCAGTTAAAGGTATGATTGCACGTACTTATCTTTATATGGAACAACGATATGGTATTGTTTTGGCATCACAAGAAAAAAATTTGATGCAAGAATGGAATCGCTTATATCCAGCAAAGGGCTGGGAATGTCAGCGTAATCAAATCATTGCTAAAAAACAAGGTAATGATAATCCATTTATAACAGAGCAATGTGCGCGCAATTGAGCTATTTATAGTTAAATAAATGGACTTATAATTTTAAATGTGAATAATAATGATTTTTATTTGCATTTAATTATTATTAGAGGATATGGTATGCGTAAATTATTATTGGCAACACTTTTGGTTGGTAGCTTAGGTAATGCCATGGCTGACCCTAAAGGGATTGTGATGGACTTTGGTGCATTAGATACAATCGATGCTTTAGGAGGAAGTTCGTCTGTTGCAGCTTTGCCTAAAGCATATGTGCCAGAGTATTTAGAAAAATACCAATCTGATGAGTATAAATTATCTGGCGATATGTTTAAGTTGGATATGGATTTAATTCGTCAAGAAAATCCCGATTTTATTATTATTTCTGGTCGACAAGGTCGTTCTGCTGCTGAATTGCAATCAATAGCATCTGTTATTAATTTCTCTGCAGGTAATGATGATTATTTAGAGTCTGTTAAATATAATATTTTGGCTGTGGGTAAAGCAATTGGTAAAGAAGCAGAAGCAAAAATTGCTTTAGAGCAATTAGATACAAAAATTAAAGCAGCACAAGAGAAAAGTATAGCATCGAAGCAGAAAGCAATTGTGTTGATGCATAATGATGGAAAATTAGGCTTAATTAATCACAGTGCATATGCATCATTAGTTCATGATGTTGCAGGTGTAAAACGCGCGGATGAAAAGCAATATGAAGGTAGAGTTGTAGCAGATACTAAATATTTAACTGAGATCAATCCTGATATTATTTATATTGTAGATAGAAGTGCAGCGATTGGTGCAAAGCCATTGGATGAGAATTACTTTAAAGCTAAAGAATTATCTGAAGTTGCTGCTGTAAAAAATGCAGATATTATCTATTTGACACCAAAGTTATGGTATTTGTCGGGCAAGGGCTTGCAAAGTATCGACTTACAAGTTCAAGAAGTGATGGCGCCAATTAAATAAATGCCTTTGAAATAATGATGAGTAAAATGAAAGCCATAGTGAATTAATTATGGCTTTTTTATATGGCTAGATTTGTCTATTTTTTGTAAATAATTAAAATATTCCATTTATTAATGGACTTCTGATAAAAGATGTGAATAATAATCATTTACATTTGTAATTACTATTCAATTAACAGAGGTTTGATATGCGTAAATTATTATTGGCAACACTTTTGGTTGGTAGCTTAGGTAGTGCAATGGCTGATCCTAAAGGTGTTGTAATGGATTTTGGTGCTTTAGATACAATTGATGCATTGGGTAGTAGTGAGGCTGTGATTGCATTACCACAACAAAATGCACCTGAGTATTTAAAGCAATATACTGCTGAAAAATATCAAAATACTGGCGGTATGAAAGAACCAAATATTGAATTAATTCGTAATGCTAAGCCTGATTTTATTGTAATTTCTGGTCGTCAAGGTAAATTTATTGATGAATTAAAGGCTATTGCGCCTGTTACAAATTTCTCAGGTGGTGAGGATTATTTAGGTTCAGCTCAAAAAAATATTATTGCTGTAGGTAAAGTTGTAGGTAAAGAAGCGGAAGCGAAAGCAGCTTGGGATAAATTAGATGAAAAATTAAAAGCGACAGCGACTAAAAATGCAGCATCACCTAAAAAAGCTGTTGTAGTTATGCATAATGATGGCAAAATCGGTGTTGCGAATAATAGTGGTTATGCAACATTAATTCATGAAGTTGCTGGTATTAAGCGTGCTGATGAGAAAAAATATGAAGGCCGTGTTGCGGCAGACGCTAAATATTTCACAGACACAAATCCTGATATTATCTTTATTGTAGATAGAAGTGCGGCAATTGGTGCAACACCAATGAAAGCAGATTATTTTAAAGCAGCTGACTTTGCAAATGTACAAGCAGTGAAAGATGGTAAGGTTATCGTGTTGAATCCTAAATTATGGTACTTATCAGGCCGTGGTTTACAAAGTATTGAGCTTCAAGTGGATGAAGTAACAAAAGCAGTAGAGTAAGCTTCAAAACCTGTAGAATAAGCAAAATAAAAGCCACAATGTGTGATGATATTGTGGCTTTTTGCTAATGGTTATTGTATTAAATTTTTTCTTAAATATATTTAAAAGTGTTCTGCACCAATTTCTTTGAATGCTTCTGCTGTTAAATTGCGTGGTTCATCATCTTGAATTACGATGTTATCTTCATCTCGAATACCGCCATAAGGCAAGAATTCATTAATCAATTCAATGTTCATGTACTGAGCTTTATCAGCATCTAAGAGTGCTTCGCTGATCAATGTATTGTTAAAGTAAATGCCGGGTTCAATGGTGAGTACCATATTGTTTTGCAATTGTTGTGTTAAACGAAGATTCTTGAACGTTTCATTTGTTTCTTTTAGAGATTTAGCAATACTCGGTGTATCGTGTGTATTCAAACCTAATAAATGTCCGATACCATGTGGGAAGAAAACTCGCACTAAGCCTTTGGTAATAGCATTTTCAATATCAATATTGATTAAGAATTCATGTTTGATGAGTAACTCGCCAATCAATTCCAATGCATAGCTATGAATATCCATATAGGAAACACCTGCTTTACATTGTGCAATGAGTTCTAGTTTAATTAAGCGCATATCATCTAAAATGGCTTTAAATAATTCATTAGAATCTTCACCAGCATGTGTTCTTGAAATATCTGAAATATAACCTTCAAAAGATGCACCTGCATCAATTAAAAAGCTATATAGCATTGTTGGTGGTGTTTGATCAAGATCTTGATAGTGTAAGATGCTTGCATTTTCATTGTATGCAATGATATTACCATATGGCATTTCTGATTCACGCATACCTACAACGTCTAAATAATCTAAATTCATTTGAAACTCACTAATGTATTCAGATAAGGATTCACGTACTGCAACGTGAGCAGAGGCAGCACGAACGGATGCAATTTTCATACATTCGATTTCAAATTCAGTTTTGATTAAACGCCAACTATCGATCTCTTGTTTTTGCTCTAGTGATGCGCGCTTTGAATCGTTATAATCCAATAAATCAGGACCTAACCATAGCCAGTTTTTTGCATCAGTGTGATGGGCCAAACTATTTTTGAGATCATCTAATTGAGTGTGTATTTCGACTGTGAACATTGCCTGCCATTCACCTAGTTCTTCTTTAACCTTTAGCCAAAAATCTTTAGGTCGGTAGTTTAATAATATTCGTTCAGTTTTCGTGATAACTAGATATTGATGTGTACCAATCGCTTCGGGGATCCAATAACGAAAACTTGCAGGCATTCTGTGTGGGATTTCAATATCATCATCATAAAAAAATTTAGGTGCACCTGATGATAAAACTAATGCATCTAATTGATGTTTTTCTAAAAATGCTAGAGCTTTATGTTGTAAAGCTTCAATGTGTTCTTGATAAAGAGACATAAATCTTTCCTTATGATTCGTGACAGTGCGTTAAAGATGATAACAAAAACCTATCTTTGTAATTAGGAGAAATTTTTTTTATGTGATAGATGGCTGTTTTGAATGAATTTTATAGAAAAATTTGATGATAACAGGATATATAGTAGAGGATTATAAATATTAGAATTCTTTATGATAAAATGCCATCTTTTTATCGGCAAGTTTGAACTTGTAGTATTTCAGTCAGTCATTAAGGAGCTTTCAATGGCAGGTCATAGTAAATGGGCAAATATTCAGCATCGTAAAGGTGCTCAAGATGCAAAGCGTGGTAAGATTTTTACACGTTTTATTCGTGAGATTACAATCGCAACACGTATGGCGGGTAATGGTGATCCTGCGAGCAACCCTCGTTTACGTTTAGTGATGGATAAAGCACTGGCTGCAAATATGTCAAAAGATACAATTGAGCGTGCTATTAAACGTGGTTTAGGTGCTGAAAATGATTCACCACAGGAAGAGATTCGTTATGAAGGATATGGTCCTGGCGGTATTGCTGTGATGGTAGATTGTGTATCTGATAATCGCAATCGTACGGCGGGTGAAGTACGTCATGCATTCACAAAATGTGGTGGAAATTTAGGTGTTTCTGGTTCTGTTGCCTTTCAGTTTACTGAAACAGGTGTTTTATCCTATCCTGAAGGTTCGGATGAAGAAGCTATTACAGATGCGGCAATTGATGCAGGCGCTGAAGATATTGTTGTGAATGATGATACTTCTATTGATGTCTTAACAACACCTCAAACTTATGCAGAAGTTTATAATGCAATGGTCGAAAAAGGTTTTACACCAGAAGAGTCTGAAGTGACAATGCGTGCGGCAAATAATGTCTCATTATCTTTAGATGATGCAAAACAGATGATTAAAATGTTGGATATGTTAGAGAATTTAGACGATACACAAAATGTTTACTCTAATGCTGATATCTCTGCAGATATTCTTAGTCAGTTATAAGATATCTCGTGATTATTTTAGGTATTGACCCTGGTAGCCGAATTACGGGTTATGGTGTGATTGAGTGGGTTAATCGTAAAGCTCGATATGTTGACAGTGGTTGCATTCGTATGGATGTTAAAGCAACCACCGGCAATCGATTAAAAACAATTTTTGAAGGTTTAGATCAATTGATTGGTTTATATCAACCTGATCAATTATCAATTGAGCAAGTATTTGTGCATAAAAATCCTCAGTCTGCTTTAAAACTAGGGCAGGCTCGTGGCGTTGTATTATGTGCGGCCGCTTTAGCAGGTTTAGAGATTTATGAATACAGTGCCACAAGAATTAAACAGACAGTTGTGGGCAATGGCCATGCAACGAAAGATCAGGTTCAACACATGGTGGAACATTTGTTAAAATTGAATGGGAAGCCGCAAGCGGATGCTGCAGATGCATTAGCAGCAGCATTAACGCATGGGTTTCACTTACCAATGGTAGGAGTTAAGTAATGATCGCGCGTTTAAAAGGACAGGTTTGGGAAAAATTACCACCCAATATTGTCATTATTGATACCAATGGTGTAGGTTATGAAGTTGAGGTGCCCATCTCAACTTTTTCAATGTTACCAGCCATTAAAGTAGAGACCTCTTTATATATTCAGCAAATTGTGCGAGAAGATGCCAATTTGTTATATGGTTTTTATACGATAGAAGAGAAAGAAGCATTTCGTATATTGATTAAAGTTTCTGGCATTGGCCCTAAAAGTGCCATTGTTATTTTGTCTGGTTTATCAGTCACTGAATTATATGAAGTGATTGCTAATGAAGATGTTACACGTTTAACGCGTGTGCCTGGTATCGGTAAGAAAACAGCAGAACGTTTGATTGTTGAGTTAAAGGATAAGATTAAGGCTGTGTCTATGATTTCATCGGGTGATTTATTGGATGAAGGGCCTATTCATAATCCTATTAATGATGCTGTAATGGCATTAACAACATTGGGTTATAAAGTGAGTGATGCTGAGAAGATGATTAAGAAGATTGCCAAACCTAATATGGCAGTGGATGAGTTGATTAAAATCGCATTGCAATCTTTGATGAAAAAGTAAATGAAAGATTTACATTTAAATTTAGTGTTATTCTTTGCATAAAAAATAGAGTAGCACTTTATCAGATATATTCGGATATATAAGGATTAGTATGAGCAATATGAAGAAGATGATTTTATTATCTTTGGTAACCTTTTCGACTTTAGCTGTGAGCTATGCTGATAAACAAGAAGAACAGGTAGAATCTGGGGCTCAGGCTATTGCGGATGAAAAAATTGAAGCAAAGCCAGAGATTACAAAAGTCATTTATGGCCATGATGAAATTGTTATTTTACCTCAATTAGGCAATATGTCTTTGCCAGCTAAGTTAGATACAGGGGCAAAAACAGCCTCTTTAAATGCTTTGGATTTGAAGATTTTTACAAAAAATAAAGAAAAATGGGTGCGCTTTCAGGTGGAAAGTGGTAAAAAATACTATGAGTTTCCAATTAAGCGCATGAGTCGTATTAAGAAACGTAGTGGTGAAATAGAATCACCAGATGCATCAACATCAGCAGAACGTCCTGTGATTGAATTAGAGGTATGCATGGGAGATCAGAGAAAAAAATTAGAAGTCAATCTGACTGATCGAACTCATTTTACATTTCCACTTTTAATCGGCAAAATTGGATTAACAAAGTTGAAGGCAATCGTTGATCCATCTGTTTCTAAACTTTCTAAACCAATTTGTCCAACAACGAAATAATTAATTATGAAATCCTTAACACTTCATTTGAAGATTTTAATTACAATCTTATTAGTCATCGGATTAGGTTCGATTATTTATCAAGCCATAATTTTGAAAATTCCACTGACAGAAAATTCTCGTGGATCAATGTGGACAATTGATACTAAGATCAGTTTTGATGTGCGTGGATCTAAGCCTGTAAAACTACGCCTATTCATTCCTTCAAAAGAGAATGCTTTAAGTACAGTCATTTTGGAAGATGATAATGTATTGGCGCGTAATTATGGTGTGGCTAGAGAAACGGATGCTTTAGGTAATCAGCAATTGATCCTATCATCGCGTAGAGCATCTGGTAATCAAACATTGTATTATCGTTTATTAGTATCAGAAGAAGCAGGTAAGGCAGAAACCTATATTGGTCCTAAGGGAATGGTTTATCGAGAGCCTATTCAGTTAGAAGGGGCTGAAAAAGTTGCGGCAGAGTCTATGATTGCAGGAATTCGTGAGCAGTCATCAGATACTGCAACATTTATTTCAGAAGCTATTCAAACGTTGAATGATACAAGAAATGATTTTGCAAAGACATTATTGAATAATGATTTCTCTGCACAAAATCGTGCAAAAGTTTTAGAAGTCTTATTGTCACAAGCACGTATTCCTATACAGTTTGTGCATACTTTAAAACTTAGTATCGGTGCTAACCAAAAACCTCAAACATTTATACGTAGCTATATTGAAACGCATAAAGATGGTAATGAAAAAGTTGGAGAATGGGTTTACTTTGATTTAACTTCAGGCCATAGAGGTTTAGCTAATGATCGATTAATTTGGTGGGTAGGTAATGATCCATTATTGACAACATCTAATGATATTAGAGCCAGTGTAAACTTCAGTTTAGATGATCGAGAGCTGACATCTAAAGGGATTATATCTAATAAAGTTAATAATGCAGAGGCAAGTAGCTTTTTAACATATTCTTTATATAGTTTGCCGATACAGGTGCAAGAAACATATTTAACGATGATTGTGATTCCATTTGGTGTTTTGGCAATCTTAATTTTTAGAAATATTGTGGGTGTTCAAACATTAGGGACATTTACGCCTGTATTGATTGCTTTGGCATTCCGTGAAACTGGTTTTGCGTTTGGCTTATTCTTATTTACAGTGATTGTCGGTATCGGTTTAGCAATACGGTCATATTTAGAGCATCTAAAGCTACAAATGCTACCTAGATTATCTGTTGTTTTAACTTGTGTAGTCATTCTGATTGCTGTGATTAGTTTGATGAGCCACAAATTAGGATTAGATCAAGGTATGTCTGTGACATTATTCCCAATGGTTATTTTAACCATGACAATTGAACGTTTATCTGTGACTTGGGAAGAGCGTGGTGGCAGTTTTGCGTTTAAAGTTGCGTTGGGTACATTCTTTACAGGTGCAATTGCATTCTATGTGATGAATATAGAATGGTTGACATATTTTGCATTTACATTCCCTGGTATTTTATTTGTGTTGATTGCATTTATGTTAGTGATGGGGCGTTATCGTGGTTATCGTTTAACAGAGCTTGTTCGCTTTAAAGCTTTAGTGAAGGAAGGCTAGAATGTTTGGTGGTTATATTCAAACATGGAAGTTGCTGAAAGAGCGTGGCATTATGGGGATTAATCAGCGTAATGGTGACTATATCCTTAAGTATAATAATCGTAAATATTATCCTGTTGTGGATGATAAGATATTAACTAAGGCTAGGGCGATTGAAGAAGGCATTCATGTACCTGAGCAGTATGGCATCATTGAAACAGAAAGTGAGATTAGCCATAAGTTAAGAAAAATTTTAACAGGGCGTAAAGACTTTGTGATTAAGCCAGCCCAAGGTGCTGGTGGTGATGGTATTATCGTTATTGCTGATCGCTTTGATGAAAATCGTTTTAAAACGATTTCAGGTAAGTTAATTACCATGTCTGAAATTGAATATCAGGTTTCCAATATTTTGACAGGCTTATATTCATTGGGTGGTATGAGAGATAGAGCTTTGATTGAATATCGGGTAACGCCAGATCCAATCTTTAAATCTATCAGTTTCGAAGGTGTGCCTGATATTCGTATCATTGTTCTAATGGGTTATCCTGTCATGGCAATGTTGCGTTTACCAACTCGACAATCTGGCGGTAAGGCGAACCTTCATCAAGGTGCTATTGGTGCAGGTATCAATTTACGTTCTGGTTCTACATTACGTGGTACGTGGCTCAATGACAAAATTGATAAACATCCTGATACGAATCATCCTATCAATGACCTGATTGTACCTTATTGGGATGATTTTATGTCTTTGGCTAGCAAATGTTATGAGTTATCTAAGTTAGGCTATATTGGTGTGGATATGGTTTTAGATCAGGAAAAAGGACCTTTAATTTTAGAACTAAATGCTCGTCCTGGTTTAAATATTCAGATTGCAAATGATTCAGGGTTAGCTGCTCGTAATCAGAAAGTAGAGGCTCGTTTGGAAATGTTGAAAGAGCAGGGTATAACAGAGAACTTTGAAGAGAGAATAGCATTCTCTAAGGCAGAATTTGGATTTTAAAAATTATGAGCTACCAAACATATAAGGTAGGCGGAGCAGTTCGTGATGAACTGCTCGGCAAAGAGGTTAAAGATATAGATTGGGTGATTGTTGGTGCAACACCCAATCTTTTGTTATCCGAAGGATATTTGCAGATTGGTAAAGATTTTCCAGTATTTTTACACCCTAAGACTAAAGAAGAGTATGCATTGGCACGCACAGAACGCAAACATGGGCATGGATACAGCGGATTTGAGGTCTTTGCAACACCTGATGTAACACTGGAAGAGGATCTATTGCGTCGTGATTTAACCATTAATGCTATGGCAATGGATGAACAGGGGCAGATCATTGATCCCTATGGTGGGCGACAAGATTTAGATAATCGTATTCTGCGTCATGTTAGTGATGCTTTTGAGGAAGACCCTTTGCGGGTTTTGCGTTTAGCTCGTTTTTATGCACGTTTTTATAAAGAAGGTTTTACCATTGCAGAGGAAACTAAAACGCTAGTTCATAAGATGATTGAAAGTGGAGAGCTTTCTCATCTAGTTGCAGAGCGAATTTGGTTGGAAACACATAAAGCATTGCAAGAACAACATGGTATTCAGTATTTTATTGTTTTACATGAATTGGGTGCGTTGAAAGTAATTTTTCCTGCATTGGAACAATTTTTTACAGATTCAAATCGTAATCAATTAGATAAGATGTTTGATGTTGTATCTCTTGCGATAGAGCAGGGAGCAGCAATGCATATCATAGTCGCATTGTTGTTGAGTGTATTTGAAGAACCCAAAGATATTCAAAATTTTGCAATGCAGTATCGTTTATCTATTCAAGAAAAAGTGATGGCAGAGAAGCTTAAACAATGGGGGCATTGGTTTGATGATATATCGCAGGATGCTGAATCATGGTTAGATCTATTGTTAGGATTAGACGCTTTTAGAAAGCCTGAGCAATTGATGGATTTTCTACAATGCAGTGAGTTTTTGGCAGAAATTTCAGGTAGAAAAAAATTTTTTTTGAATCAAAAAGAATGTCTAGTTAAAGTGTATCAAAAATTAGTAATGATTGATGTTAAGCCTTTGATTAAAAATGTTTCTCCTAAAGAGATTCCAAGTGTGATTAAAGCAAAACGATTAGCAGTAATTGAATTGTTGATCAAAGATTGAGCATCTGTTTGACAGTATTTTTATTTCGCTATATAGTAGCGTCCTCTTTTAGAGAACAAGACATCGGGGCATAGCGCAGTCTGGTAGCGCAACTGGTTTGGGACCAGTGGGTCGGGGGTTCGAATCCCTCTGCCCCGACCAATTTTTTAAGAGTAAGCTTTTAGGTTAGAGCGCTCGTAGCTCATCTGGATAGAGCATCGGCCTTCTAAGCCGAGGGTAGCAGGTTCGAGTCCTGCCGAGCGCGCCATTCTCGATTACTCTTAATGGCAGTACAATGGTGGACGTAGCTCAGTTGGTAGAGCCCTGGATTGTGATTCCAGTTGTCGCGGGTTCGATCCCCGTCGTTCACCCCATCTTTTAAATGCCGTTTCAGATAGTTGAAACGGCATTCTTATCGGGGCATAGCGCAGTCTGGTAGCGCAACTGGTTTGGGACCAGTGGGTCGGGGGTTCGAATCCCTCTGCCCCGACCATCTTAAAATACTCATTAAATCAATCATAAATAACTTTATTCTTTCGTGGAATAACAGCTTGCTTTTACCTATACTAATCAAGAAATATTCTTATCCAATTAATAGTGATATGTGAGGTCATGATATGGGGCAGGCAATTGTGTCTGAGCAAACCAAAAAAGTTTTACCTTGGATTTTAGGTATTACAATTTTTATGCAGATGCTAGAAACAACAATTTTAAATACAGCGTTGCCAGCTATCGCAAGAGACCTCAATGAATCTCCTTTGCAAATGCAAGCTGCTATTATTAGTTATACTTTAACACTAGCTATATGTACGCCTTTAAGTAGTATTATTTCAGATAAATTTGGTACTAAATATACCTTTTTATTATCTGTTCTTGTATTTACATTGGGTTCATTCTTGTGTGCATTATCTATGGATTTAACTCAGTTGACATTATCTCGGATTTTGCAGGGTGTAGGCGGGGCAATGTCTATTCCTGTAGCGCGTTTATCTATTTTTAAAACATATCCTAAATCTCAAATTTTAAAAATTATTAGTTATGCTGTAACACCAGCATTGATTGGGCCAATGTTAGGGCCAATTTTAGGTGGTTATTTGGTTCAGTATTTATCGTGGCACTGGATTTTTTTGATCAATATTCCAATTGGTATGGTTTGTATTGGATTGGCATTTTTTTACATGCCAGATTATAAGGCAGATAAAGTAAAAATTGATTTTTGGGGTTATATCATGTTTGCAGCGGCAATCTCATTATTGATTTTAGGGTTAGAGTTTGTCGTTAGAAGAGATAATCAGTTATTTTCAATGTTGATGTTATGTTTTGGTGTGTTATTGTTGGTCAGTTATTGGATCTATGCTTATTACACAGATTCTCCATTGTATTCACCGTCTTTATTTAAGATACGTACATTTTTTGTTGGCGTTTTTGGCGGTATTTTAGCAAGGCTTGGTATTTCATGTATTCCCTTTGTTGTACCTTTATTGCTTCAAGTGGGATTGGGTTATAGTCCAGATGTTGCTGGATGGGTTTTGGTGCCTTTGGCACTGGCTAATCTTATTAATAAGCCGATGGTGACAACCATTATGCGTTGGTATGGTTATAAGAGTGTGTTGATCATTAATACACTTATGGTTAGCATAATTATCATCATCATGGGATTTGTGGCCCCAATAGTACACATTTCTGTTTTAATGGTTCTATTGTTTATGTTAGGTTTTTTTAATTCAATCCAATTTAGTGCTATGAATACTTTAACAGTGGCTGATTTAACAGATGATAATGTAAGTAGTGGTAATAGTTTGATGGTTGTATTTCAGCAGTTATCTATGACATTGGCAATAGCATTTGCAGCAATATTTATGAATGTTTTTGCAGATTCACCCGTTGCAATATTTGCATCTGAAACAGAGCCATTTCAGGCTACGATGATTGTTATGGGGATATTTACATTCTTTGCGACATTTATTTTTGTTATTTTACATAAAACAGATGGCGATAATATGGCTAATCGTAATAAGTCGTGAGCAGTAAAAATCCCATTGATTAGTTCAATGGGATTGTAATGGGATGGATATTATGCCCAACCACGTAGTTGTACAGCATCTTTAACGCGTTGAATTGCAATTGTATAAGCTGCATCACGCATATCAATATTTTTTTCTTCTGCTAGTGCATAGACACGTTCAAATGCGTTGACCATCATGAGGTTAAGTTTGGTTAGAACCTCATCTTTTTCCCAATAAAAATTTGTATTGCCTTGGATTTGTTCAAAATAACTGCACGTTACACCACCTGCATTACATAGAAAATCAGGGATAAATGTAATACCTTTTTCAAATAATAGGGCGTCTGCTTCATGGGCTGTTGGTCCATTAGCGCCTTCGCAAATAATTTTAACTTTAGATGATAATTGCGGTACTGATTCAGCGGTAATTTGATTTTCTAATGCAGCAGGGATTAAAATATCAACCTCTTGGTATAGCCAAGCTTCACCATTAGTGATTTCATACCCTAAAGCTTTGGCTTTGTCTAAATCGATGCTACCAAATTTATCTTTGATATTGACTAGTGCAGCAATATTTAAACCTTCTGGATGAAGGATGGTATAGCTTTTTTGATCTTTTTGATGCCAGCAAGATATTGCGACAACTTTGCCACCTAATTGTGTATATAGTTCAGCAGCATATTGTGCGACATTCCCAAAGCCTTGGATGCTAGCAGTGGTTTCTTTAATGTTTAATTTCTTTTTAGCTAACAGTGCTTCTAGTGTATAAATTACGCCGTAACCTGTTGCTTCTGTTCGGCCTTGAGAGCCACCTAAATTTACAGGCTTGCCTGTAATCATTCCAGGATAATGCCCGCCTGTGATGGTTTCATATTCATCTAGCATCCAAATCATGTGTTGCCCGTTAGTCATTACATCTGGTGCAGGAACATCAGTATTGGGGCCGAGTAATTGATGCATTTGTCTAATGAAGCCGCGACAAATTCTTTCTTGCTCGCCTAATGATAGGGTTTGAGGGTCGCAAATAACGCCGCCTTTTCCTCCGCCTAATGGTAATCCAACAACTGCACATTTCCATGTCATCCACATTGAGAGTGCTCTGACTGTATCTGCACTTTCGTGTGGGTGAAAGCGTAAGCCGCCTTTTGCTGGCCCTAACGCTTCGTTATGTTTCATGCGAAATCCTTTAAAGACACGAGTAGTGCCATCATCCATTTTAACAGGAATAGAGAAGTGGATTTCTTTCATTGGTGATCGAAGAAGGTCCTTCATGCCATCATCTAGTTCTAATGTTTGGGCAACATGATCAAATTGTTGTTGAGCATGTATAAAAGGATTGTATGTATTGTGACTCATGTATTTTCCCCTGCGTAATAATATTACAAACTGTTCGATTCTATTATTGAATTCTCATTAAATGCAAGAAAAATTCAAAAATTTTATTTTTAAGCAATTTTGTTGCGATGCATGAATGTATATTGTATAAGAGCAGAAAACTTTAATTATTGTATAATTATAAAATCTAGTCATTAAAAAGAAACTTACAAATAACCATGAAATTCTCTCAAATATTTAATTTAAAAGCTTTTATTTATCACTTTATTTTTAGTTTTGTCTTAATTGGTGGATTATCTTTTTTTATCGTGAGTTTATGGTATCCAGATATTTGGGCATCAGAATTAGGAGGTTATAAATTAATATTTATGATTGTAATACTGGATCTTGGTGTTGGACCATTATGTGTAGCTTTATCTTATAAAGCATATAAAAGCTATAAAGAGAAACTTCTAGATATTTCTGTTATTACACTTTGCCAGTTAGCATTTTTTTCATGGGGAGCTTGGACAGTATCAATTTCTCGTCCTGTTTATATTGTATTTGATACCGATCGTTTTGAGATGGTTGTCGATCAAGATATTGATCGATCAAAATTACCAGAATCAGGGTTATTCAGTGCACTGCCTTTATTAAGAGGTGTTCAAATGGCAATTGTGGATTTAGAAACAACTGTGCCAGATGAAGAAAAGCGAATAGAAGTGAATAATGATGCTGTTTTTGGATTGGATATCTCAAAAAATCCGACTTATTATGTACCTTATCAAGGAGAAAATATTAAAAAAGTTCTTAAGATGGCAAAAGGTTATGAGTATTTTGCTAAAAATGAGGATGCAAAATTAAAAGCAGATGCCATTATTCAAAAGCATCAGTTGGCTGATCAACAATTTAAATGGTTACCTATACGTTATTTTTCCCCTCAAGATCAAAGTCAGTTATTTGCAACTGTGATTATTAATGATCAATCTGCTGAGATTATTGATTATATTTTGTTAGATCCATATGAAATTTAAAATTTTATTTTTAACAGTTGATCTTGATGATTCTCTTCTTTATGTGCTTTAATCAATCCCATTCTTTATTTATTAGCTTTGAATGGAAAATATCATGCAATTTGTGAGCACAAGAGGGGAGAGCCAACATTTAGATTTTTCTGATGTTGTGCTAGGTGGATTAGCAACAGATGGCGGTTTGGCGATGCCTAAAAATATGCCAAAAGTTGATCAGAAAATATTGAAGGAATGGCAAGGCCTAAGTTATACAGATTTAGCTTTTAATGTGATTTCTTTATTTGCAAAAGATATTCCGGCAGAAGATTTAAGAAAAATTATCAATGCAGCATATACTGAAGAAAAATTTGGCATTGAAGAGATTGTTTCGCTTTCTGCTTTAAATGAGGATTATGTCGTTGGGTTATCGAATGGTCCAACATTTGCCTTTAAAGATATGGCGATGCAATTCTTAGGGGAGTTATTCCCTTATTTATTAGAGAAAAAAAATCAGCATTTGAATATTGTGGGCGCAACATCTGGTGATACAGGTTCAAGTGCAATTCATGCCATGCGTGGTAAACCAAGAATTAATGTATTCATGTTAAGCCCAAATGGTCGTATGAGCCCATTTCAAACGGCACAAATGTATTCAGTGCAGGATGCAAACATTTTTAACTTAGCAGTGGATGGCGTTTTTGATGATTGCCAGGATTTAGTGAAGGCACTGAATAATGATGCTGAATATAAAACTAAAAATGCATTGGGCGCAGTTAACTCTATTAATTGGGCAAGAATTTTAGCGCAGATTGTTTATTACTTTAAAGCTTACTTGGCTGCTGTGAAAGAAGTGGGAGAGCCTGTTGATTTTGTCATTCCATCAGGCAACTTTGGTAATATTTTTGCAGGTATTTATGCACGAGCGATGGGATTGCCGATTCGTAAATTAATTTTGGCTACGAATGAAAATAATGTTTTGGATGAATTCTTTAAAACAGGTATTTATCGTCCGCGTGCTTCAAAGGATGTTCATTTAACGTCAAGCCCATCGATGGATATTGCAAAAGCAAGTAACTTTGAACGTTTTATCTATTTGTTATTAGGCGCGGAGAAAACTCGCCAATTATGGCAACAAATTGATGAGCAAGGTTATTTTGATTTAACGAAAGATTCTATTTGGCAAGAGCGTCAATCTTGGGGAATTGAATCAGGCCAAAGTTTGCATGAAAATCGAGTCGAAACGATTCGTAAGGTGTATGATGCGTTCAATGTAGTGGTTGATCCACATACAGCGGATGGTATTTTTGTTGCAGCTCAATATAAGGATGAAGGTATTCCTCAATTGTATTTAGAGACTGCTAAACCTATCAAATTTGCTGAAACAGTCAAGGAGGCGCTTGGCTTTGAGCCTGAGCGAGTGGCTGATTACGCGAATATTGAGGCATTGCCGCAG
>NZ_MVDO01000004.1 GCF_002006755.1 Wohlfahrtiimonas larvae
CTGAGAGTTTTTTAATATCAATAATATAGTTATTTTGATATTGCACATCAGGATCTAATATAATATTTTCAATATGGAAAGAAGCCAATGATAAAGGATTATTCCAACGATTAACTAATCTAATTCGGGTTTGATCTGCCAACATCAGATCTATAGATAAAACTGATACAGTTTTATCTTTAGTATTTTGTAAAATAATCTTATCTAATTTATTTTGTGTGTGGTTAATATAAAACATTCCTCTAATTTCAATTCCTGTTTTACGTATAAAATTAAGGTATGCAACCATCAGAACAATGATGCCAAACAGTAAAGTTGCAATACGAATGAGGATATTAAATGATTCTAAATTCCAGCCGACAAAATAAACGATTAAAGTTTGAGAAATTAAATATAAATATAAGCCAACAGAGATACTGCCTTTAAAGTACAGATTTTCTTTATCTTTTTCATTGATAAAAAGATTATGAATTTCTTTATAAGCAAGATATAAGAAGAATAAACATAATGAAACAATAAAGGCATATAGCATAAATTTCTTTAAAGTTAATGTTTGGATCACTTGGTCAAGTTCTGCTAATACCTGTAATGCACTTGGATCATTCATAACAATCTCCATAAACAGCTAATAGATTCGACACGCTGTTATTTGTGAGTGTATAGTAAACACCCTAAAGCAGGTGCAAGGTCAAGTATTTTTCAGGTAGTATAAATAAATATTAATAGAACATTGCTGAATAAAATTAATCCTTAATCTCAAAGCCTTGGCTTCGGATTAATTGATCCATGACTTTTAAATCCACGCGTAAATCATCCACATCATTCTCTGCCAATTGTTGGCGGATTTGTGTGAAGGCTTGTTGCATGCCATTTAAAGCAATTAATGTTTTTTCATCAATATTTTCTTGAATATTTTCTTCGCTGTGCAGAGATTTAATTGTGCTATAACGCACAACAGATTGATGAATCAATGGTAAGTAGCGATTTAAGAATTGTCCGCCAGGCAAAACATCACGAGGATCAGCTTTCATGATTTTTAAAATATCAATGGATTGTTGTCCGATTTTTTCCACAATCATAGCTAATTGTGGTGGTAAGTTTTTATTTTCAACCTCAATTAAGCGTAATACTTCAATATGACGCGCAAAGAGTGCAAATGATTGTTCTTCTTTGGCTGCTTGTTGTTTCGCAATGGCTAAAGCTTTTTGTGCTTCAATGTTTTCTAAATAAGCTTGTTTATCAGCTTCTGACATTAAAACCATGTTTGCTAAATGCTTCAATGCTTGTGGCTTTAATAAACCTGCAACCAAAACAGCGGCCATTGCGCCATAAGCCCAAATTGGCATGGATGCAAAAACAGATTCAGGCATTTTAATATTGGCATAGAAGAGTGCTAACAAGGACAAAGGAGTTGTGAACCAAAAGCCTGTGTTGTCAGTTTTTTGTTCAATTAAATCCAACAGGGTTGTCATTATGCCGCCGAATAATAGAGCAATGGGCCACATGCCTGTTAAAGCAACCAATAGGGCTGTGATTAGCCCTAAGCCTGTTGCTAAATGGTTTTTACGTAATGGAAATAGCATCACAATGCCGATGTACGAACATAAAAAAGTTGCACCATAAAATGGATCAATACTACTGGGTACAAACCATTTCAGAATCTGTACTGTTAAACCACCTGCAATCGCTTTGAAGTGAAAAATCATGCGTTTTGCTGTGGTTTTTGCACCTTTGATGAAAGCATTACTAAAATCCACTTCTTCTTGGCGGATTTGCGTCACTTTAATCTCATCGACATTATCAATAATCGCATGCGATGCAGGTTTCTGAAAGGGTAAAGTCTTTTCGTTGTAATCCATAAAATAGTTGTGCCCTTTTTATTGGTTTTTCGCAACAGCTTCTGTGATGCGCTCACGCAAGTTGTTTTCCATTTGAGATAATTCAATTTCAACAGCTTTACGTTTTTCACGCGCTTCAGTTGCAATTTTCATTGTTTCTTCAATAGTATTCACTAAGCGATTTTGTACTTCACGCACAGTTTCAATATCCACAATCGAGCGCTCAACTTCATGCGCAGTTGCAATACTATTTTGTTGTAACATTTCAGCATTTTTACGCAATAATTCATTGGTTGTATCTGAAACATCTTTTTGAAGTTTTGCAGCTTTTTCTTGCTCTTGTAACGATAAAGAGAGCACAATTTGGCTTTTCCAAATGGGTAAAGTAGAGAAGATGCTGCCTTGAATTTTTTCAGCCAATTGTTGATTATTACTTTGAATGATTCGGATTTGTGGTGCTGTTTGCATTGCAATCATTTTAGATAATTCTAGATCATGAATGCGGCGTTCAAAACGATTGATATTCTCTAACATATCTTTCACATTTTGCGCATCGAGCATATCTTTTGTTTCATTGGCTTTTGCTTCTAAAGCAGGCAATTCCACTGTACGGATATTATCTAAGAATTGTTTACCAGCATTGATGTATAAGTTTAATTCACGATAATAATCTAAGTTTTTATCATATAATTGAGTTAGTTGCTCATTATCACGTAATAAATTGATCATAGAGTTATCTAAATGGCTTGCAATGATATCCACTTGTGAAGTTAATGTTGTGTGATCAATTTTAGCTTTTTCAACTTGTCTGAATAAACCACCAATTAGAGGAATATTTGCCAAAAAGCCAGAAGCTTTTTCTTCTGTGCTTGTAGGATTATATTCACGGATTTTTAAAACTAAATCAGATAATTGTCCACCCACTTCACCGGCATCTTTAGTTTTAATGCGGTTGAGTAACGTATCTGAAAATTTAGCAATTTCAGACATTGGTTTGGAGCCATAAGATAGAAATGATGTAGGATCGTTGATTTTAATTGTTGTCGCAATTTCTTGGATGCGCGCATCATCTGGTACGATTTCTGCTAACATTTTTTCTTCTGCA
>NZ_MVDO01000040.1 GCF_002006755.1 Wohlfahrtiimonas larvae
GAAACGATTCGTAAGGTGTATGATGCGTTCAATGTAGTGGTTGATCCACATACAGCGGATGGTATTTTTGTTGCAGCTCAATATAAGGATGAAGGTATTCCTCAATTGTATTTAGAGACTGCTAAACCTATCAAATTTGCTGAAACAGTCAAGGAGGCGCTTGGCTTTGAGCCTGAGCGAGTGGCTGATTACGCGAATATTGAGGCATTGCCGCAGCGTTTTGATGTATTACCTGTGGATGTCGACTTATTGAAACAATATATTGTTAAGCAATTAAGCTAAAAGGACAGGAAACTTAAATGTATTCACTTGCAAAAGAGAAGATCAAGATTGTTTTATTAGAAGGAATTCATCCTTCTGCCGTTGAGTGTTTGAATAAATCTGGTTACACCAATATCGTTTCGTATACAAAAGCGTTAGAAGGTGAAGAGTTAACAGAAGCACTGAAAGATGCACATATTGTTGGGATTCGCTCCCGAACGCGTTTAACGAAAGAAGTGTTTGATAAAGCACCAAAGTTAATGGCAATCGGTTGTTTTTGTATCGGTACAAATCAAGTAGATTTAGAAGAAGCTCGCATTCGAGCAATTCCTGTTTTTAATGCACCTTATTCTAATACTCGTTCTGTTGCTGAATTAGTGATTGCAGAAATGATCATGTTAATGCGTGGTATTCCTGAAAAAAATGCGGTATGTCATGAGGGTGGTTGGTTGAAATCAGCTACAGGTTCTCATGAAGTGCGTAATAAAACTTTAGGAATCATTGGGTATGGTCATATTGGTACACAAGTTGGTATTTTGGCTGAAAATTTTGGTATGCATGTCGTCTTTCATGATACTGAAACGAAGTTATCTTTAGGTAATGCTGAAGCTGTGGATTTAAAGAAGTTGTTAGAAATTTCAGATTTAGTAACTTGCCATGTGCCAGAAGATGCGTCAACTAAAAATTTGATGAGCCGCGAAAATATTAAGCTCATGAAAAAAGGTGCTGTTTTAATCAATGCATCTCGTGGTAGCGTTGTTGATATTGATGCATTGGCTGATGCGATTGAATCTAAGCATTTGTCTGGGGCTGCTATAGATGTTTTCCCAACTGAACCAAAATCTAACCAGGATGAATTTGTTTCAGCATTGCGTGGCTTTAAAAATGTTATTTTGACGCCACATATTGGTGGTTCCACAATGGAGGCTCAAGAAAATATTGCAGGCGAAGTTGCGGTTAAATTAGCTAAATATTCAGACAATGGCTCAACTGTAAGTGCTGTAAACTTCCCTGAAGTATCATTGCCAGTAAATCCAGAAAGTCATCGTATTTTGCATATTCATCGTAATGTTCCTGGTATCTTACGAACAATGAATAACTTGGTATCTAATTATGAAATGAATATTGATGCTCAGTATTTACAAACAGCAGGAGATATTGGTTATGTTGTTTTAGATGTTAAATCATCTGAAAAAGATGCAGAGTCTTTGCATAAAGAAATGCAAAATGTTGAAGGTACAATTCGTTGCCGTTTGTTATTTTAATTTGATGTAAGAGGGAAGAATCGTGTCATTGCGTGATCAACTTTTAAAAGCAGGTGTGGTTTCTGAAGATCGTGCGAAAAAAGTAGAGCAGGAGAAAAAGAAAACTAAGCACCAGTCTTATCGTGATAAGGATGTAAAAGCGAAGTTAGATGCAGAAAAGAAAGCTCAGCAGGATGCGATTCTTGCCAGTGAAAAAGCTCAAAAAGCAAAATCTCAAGAATCTAATCATGAAGTTAGTTTAAAGCAACGGCGCAAGGCTTTACGTATAGAAGCTAGGAGAATTATTGATCAAAAGAGGGTAAATGTTGCGGAGGCAAATGATCAATTTAACTTTAGTTCAGATGGTAAAAAAATTCGTTATGTGAGCGTGACAGCAGAGCAGAGAAAACAACTGGGCAATGGCCAGCTTGCAATTTGTCGTAATGATCGCGATGGTTTTGATTATCCATTGATTCCTAAAGAAAATGCTTTGCGTTTGGTGGAAATTGAAAAGTTGATGGATGAACGCTGGGTTTATTTATTGATTGATCCACAAGAGGTTGTTGATAATGCGGATGAGTGGGCTGCTTGGGATGCTTATGAAGCAGAGTTAGCCAAAGAAAAAAATAATTAAGTTGATGATTTATATCGCATAAGGGAAAAGGCATTAATTGACTTGCTTCATGATTAAGGCAAAATATATAACATTTATTTCCCTTTTGTATTAGAATAAGCGATATTTTTAATTATTAATGACAGAAAAAATCGTGTAGGAGAATTATTGTGCTGTCTCATAATCGTTTATTATTAGCACTTGGAGCTTTGGGGCTTTCAATGGCTTTTTCTAGTGCTCAAACTTTAGTTGGTAATCCTGAAGAAGCAAAAAAAATTGTTGAAACACAATGTGCTGCGTGTCATGGTGTTTTTGGTGAAGGCGTTGCTGCATTACCAAATCAAGCAAAATTAGGTGGACAAGGCGCCAATTATTTAAGTGTTCAGTTGCATGCATTGAAAGAATCTAAGGATGCATCAGGTTCACGTTTTGAAATGACTATGAGTCCTCAAGCAGGTTTGTTATCTGATCAAGATATCGCAAATGTTGCTGCTTATTATAGCCAACAACCAGCAACTTACTATAAATTAGATGCTGATTTTGATGCTAAACGTCAAGCTGCCGCTGCGGCAATAGAAACTGCGAAAGCGGAATTAGCTGAGGCAGAAGCGAAAGAACAATCTATCAAGGATCAGCTAAAAGCAGACCCTGAAAATTCAGCGCTACAGAAAGAAGCAAAATCAGCACCAAGAGCAGTGAGAACAGCAAAAGGAAATGTTCGTAAAGCAGAGGATGCTGTCAAACAGGTAGATGTTGACCAAGCTAAAGCAGAAGCTTTAATCGTGCGCGGTGAGCAAATCTATTTTGGCGGTGATATGAATAAACGTATTCCTGCATGTGCGGCTTGCCATAGTCCATCAGGTTCAGGTAATGGCCCTGCTGCTTACCCTGCTGTTGCTGGCCAAAACTATGAATATTTGGTCAATCAATTAGAAAACTTTAAGAATGCTAAGCGTACCAATGATCCCGCTGGTATGATGCGAGATATTGCAGAACGTATGTCTGAAACAGAGATTGATGCAGTGGCTACATATATTAAATATATGGGGTCTAAATAAAATTTATTAATAGAGAGTAATCATATGTCGTTTAAATCTATTTCACAAAAAGTGGTTGGTTCTGTTGTATTAGCAGGCACGATGTTTATGGCGGCTTATGCACAACCTAAATTTATTGAATTATCAGAGCCAGCTCAATTGGTGAAAACCTCTAATCCTGCACAAGTAGAAGTGGTGGAGGTTTTTTCTTATACATGTGGACATTGTTATCAGTTAGAAGCGCCTGTTGCGAATTGGTTAAAATCTAAGCCAGCAGATGTTAATTTTGTACGTATTCAAATGCCAGGAGAAGGCGTTTGGGAAAGTTTAGCACGTACTTATTTTACTTTAGAAGCTATGGATAAAGTAGAAGAAGGTCATCCAGTTATGTATAAAGCAACAATGGTTGATCGTTTGCGTGCATTCGATAAAGATGCTATTGCTGCATATTTGGCAAAGAATGCTGGTATTAATGCAGAAGAGTTTGCTAAATTATGGAATTCATTCCCAGTGACTTCTAGCTATAATCGTGCTTTAGATTTGGTTCAAAATCAGTATAAGGTTGATTACACGCCTGTATTTATCATTGATGGTAAATATTTGGTGAATGGTGAAACTTCACGTGCAACATCGTATGCTGAAATTGTTGAAGCAGTTGATGAGGTATCTAAAGAGCTTTTAGCAAAAAAACAAGCGGAAGCAGTACCTGCACAAGCAGAGTAATAATATTTATTTCATAGTTAAAAAAGGGCTAACTTTTATTAGCCCTTTTTTATTGAAAACAGGTAATAGAGATGATTTTTACAGCAGATTTTGACCCCATCATTTTTTCGATTGGTCCTATTGCAGTGCGTTGGTACTCTTTAATGTATATCGTTGCTTTATTGATTGCGATCGGTTTAGGTAATTATAGAGCTAAAAAACCAGAATCAATATGGACGAAAGATAATGTTGGTGATGCTGCATTTTATATGTTTATTGGTGCGGTATTGGGTGGCAGAATTGGGTATGCTGTTTTTTATGGTTGGGAGCAAGTTCTACAAAATCCATTATTCATTCTAGGGTGGAATGGGCAAACCATTGAATGGAGTGGTATGAGCTTTCATGGTGGATTGCTGGGTACATTAGTAGCTGCACTACTAGTTCGTAAAAAAATAGAAAAAAGTTTTTGGCAAATTACAGATTTCTTTGCGCCATTATTGCCTTTAGGGCTATTTTTTGGCCGTATTGGTAATTTTATTAATGGCGAATTATGGGGTAAATATACAGATCAAACTTGGGGGGTACTTTTTGAGCAGGCGCCGACTGTAGGTAATTTAATTTATAGGCATCCTTCACAATTATATGAAGCCATCACTGAAGGATTATTATTATTCATTGTATTGTGGTGGTATACCAATAAAGCTCGCCCTCGTTGTGCGGCATCAGGATTGTTTTTAGCAGGGTATGGTATTGCTCGCTTTGTTGTAGAATTCTTCCGTGAGCCAGATGCCCATTTGGGATATCGTTTAGGCACAGAATGGTTAACAACAGGAATGATTTTATGTGTTCCAATGATAGTTGTAGGTTTAGGATTAATGTTGTTTGCATATCGTAATAAAGGTTTGAAATGAAAGCGTATTTAGATTTATTGGCAAAAGTTAAGACAGAAGGTGCATTTAAGGAAGATCGCACAGGTACGGGCACTTATTCTATTTTTGGTCATCAGATGCGTTTTAATTTACAAGAGGGATTTCCATTATTAACGACTAAAAAATTACATTTGAAGTCTATTCTTCATGAGTTATTGTGGTTTTTACAAGGTAATACGAATATTCAATATCTGACGGATAATGGTGTGCGTATTTGGAATGAATGGGCTGATGAAAATGGTGATTTAGGTCCTGTTTATGGTAAGCAGTGGCGTAGTTGGCCAACAGCTGATGGTCGCTATATTGATCAAATTTCAGAAGTTGTAGATCAAATTAAGAATAATCCAAATTCTCGTCGTATGATTGTTAATGCTTGGAATGTGGGTGAGTTGGATAAAATGGCATTACCTCCTTGTCATTTATTGTTCCAATTTTATGTGGCAGATGGAAAATTATCATGTCAGTTATATCAACGTTCTGCAGATATTTTCTTAGGTGTACCATTTAATATTGCAAGCTACGCGATTTTAACGCACATGATGGCTCAAGTTTGTGATTTAGAAGTAGGTGATTTTGTTTGGACTGGCGGTGATTGTCATTTGTATTCTAATCACTTGGAGCAAGCAGATTTGCAGTTAAGCCGTGAACCATTATTGTTGCCACAGTTAAAAATTAATCCTGAAAAGAAAGATATTTTTAGCTTTCAATTTGATGATTTTGAATTAGTGAATTACGAATCTCACCCTCATATCAAAGCAGTTGTTGCAGTATAATGATGGATAATAAAGTTTATATCTATACGGATGGTGCTTGTAGCGGAAATCCTGGTAAAGGTGGCTGGGGTGTGATTTTAAAATTTCGTGGTCACACTAAAGAATTATCTGGTTATGATCCTGATACCACTAATAACCGCATGGAACTCATGGGTGCAATCAAAGGATTGCAAGCACTTAAAAAACCTTGTGATGTTGTGTTGATTACAGATTCTCGTTATGTTCAACAAGGCATTAATGAATGGGTGAATGGCTGGATTGCACGTGGCTGGAAAACTGCAAGTAATCAACCTGTGAAAAATGTTGAACTATGGAAGTTGTTAGTGGCTGAGCGTGATCGTCATACATCTATTGATTGGCAATGGGTGAAAGGGCATGCGGGGCATCCTGAAAATGAACGGGCAGATGAATTGGCGACAAGTGCTGTGAAGAATGAAAAAGGATTGAGCGATGAGTAGGCAAATCGTATTAGATACAGAAACTACAGGGATGGATCCTGCAACTGGTGATCGAATTGTTGAAATTGGTTGTGTGGAAATGGTTGATCGGATGCTGACAGGCAATCATTTTCATGTTTATATCAATCCTGAGCGTGATATGCCTGTAGAAGCTTTCAACGTTCATGGATTGAGTGAAGAGTTTTTGAGTGATAAGCCTGTGTTTGCAAAAATTGCTCAAGACTTTGTGAATTATATTGATGGTGGCGAGCTGATCATTCATAACGCAGCCTTTGATATGAAGTTCTTAGATCATGAGCTAGAAAACATTGGATTAAAATCTTTATCCAGCCAATGCAGCGTGATTGATAGCTTGAAAGTTGCACGTGATATGTATCCAGGACAGCGCAATAGCTTGGATGCGTTGTGTAAACGTTTAGGGATTGATAACTCAAAACGTACATTGCATGGCGCACTATTGGACTCAGAGATCCTTGCGCAAGTGTATTTGGTAATGACGGGCGGGCAGGATTCTCTGTTTGGTGGCGATACAGCGATAGAGCAATCAGTAGAGGTTTCTCAGAACCTAATGGCAGCACTTGCAGATACAGCTAAGGTTCCTTCTGATAAAACACGAGTGATTTATGCTAATGCTGATGAAGTCAGTGCGCATGATGCATTTGTTGCAAAGTTTAAGAAATAGTTTGTTATTTAGGTAGAAGATAATTTTATACATCACACTATTAAATCTTTTCCAAAGACTTTTAGATAAATTCCTGTACCATATGCACTTTATTTTATACAGGCAGTGGAGTTTTAATTTTGATGTCCTTTAATGATTTAGGTTTATGTAAGGAATTACTGACAGCGTTGAATGATGTGGGTTATACAGAACCAACACCGATTCAAAGAGAAGCGATTCCTGTTGTCTTAAAGGGGCGAGATGTGATGGCTTGTGCACAAACGGGCACAGGAAAAACAGCAAGTTTCACATTACCAATTTTACAGAAATTGCACCAAAGATCATTGAAGCAAGAAACAAAAAAACGACCTATTCGTGCTTTGATTTTATCGCCAACACGTGAGTTGGCTGCGCAAATTGGTGAAAATGTTGTGGCTTATAGCAAGCATTTAAAACTTCGCTCATTGACTGTATTTGGTGGTGTGAGTATTAATCCACAAATGATGAAACTTCGCGGTGGTGTCGATGTATTGATTGCAACACCAGGGCGATTATTGGATTTAGAGCAGAAGAATGCAGTAGATTTATCCAATGTTGAATACTTAGTGTTGGATGAAGCAGATCGCATGCTTGATATGGGTTTCATTCATGATATTAAGAGAATTTTGGCTAAATTGCCAAAAAGACGCCAAAATCTATTATTCTCTGCAACTTTCTCTAAAGAGATCAAAAAGCTTGCAGAAGGTTTATTATTTAAGCCTGAAATGATTGAAATTGAAAGCTATAAACCAACACCTGACCAAATTACACAGCACATTCATATGGTGGATAAAAGCCGTAAGCGTGAGTTGTTGGCGCATTTGATTACAGAAAATAATTGGTCACAAGTTTTGGTATTTTGTCGCACAAAGCATGGTACAAATCGTTTAACAGAGCATCTGAATAAAAAAGGCATTGTGACATTGGCGATTCATGGTAATAAAAGCCAAGGTGCGAGAACACGCGCATTATCAGAATTTAAAGCAGGGAATATTCGTGTGTTATTGGCAACGGATATTGTGGCGCGTGGTTTAGATATTGCAGAGTTACCTTATGTTGTGAATTATGATCTACCTGATCAAGCTGAAGATTATGTGCATCGCATTGGTAGAACAGGGCGTGCGGATGCTAAAGGTGAAGCGATTTCATTATGTGGTGCAGAAGAATTAGAATTACTAAAAGATATTGAAAAGCTTTTGGGTAAAACAATCCAGAGAATGAATATTAAAGGCTTTGAGCCAACAGAGCATTAAGCACTTTAATGTTCTTATTAATATAGCTATTCTTCTTTACAGAAGGATAGCTTTTAGAGTTTTTTAAAATTATTGCACTATATCTTATGGGGTCCACTTGGTGGTTTGAGTGCCATAACCGAGATCTTCAAATAATTCATCTTGCTCTTTGCCAGTTAAATAGCGCCATTCGCCTACAGGTAATTTACCGAGTTCAATGTTCATGATGCGTAATCTTTTCAAGCTTGTGACATTGTAGCCAAGCGTTTCACACATTCTACGAATTTGGCGATTCAAGCCTTGCATTAAAATGATATTGAACTCATTACTGGATAATTGCTTCACTTTACATGGCAATGTTTTAGTACCTAAGATTTTTACACCAGCAGACATTTTTTGCACAAATTCATCAGTGATGGGGCGATCTACCGAAACAATGTATTCTTTTTCATGCTTGTTTTCAGAGCGCAATATCTCATTTACGATATCACCGTCATCCGTCATTAGGATTAAGCCTTCTGAATCTTTATCTAAACGACCGATATGGAAAATACGCGTTGGGTAATTCATGAAATCAACAATGTTGCCTTTCACATTTTTTTCAGTGGTACTTGTGATGCCAACAGGTTTATTCAATGCAATATAAACAAAACTTTGTGGGCTTGCCACTTCTTCAATTAAAGCACCATCCACAAGGACTTTATCACCAGGATTGACTTGATCGCCAATCTTAGCTTTCTTGCCATTGATTTTGACACGGCCTTCTTCAATTAATTTATCTGCACCACGCCTAGATGTTTTACCAGATTCACTGATAAATTTGTTTAAACGCATATTTTTTCCTTCATGTTTAACTGTTATTTGATATTTCACTTAATAGGGAAATATTAAGAAATATATGGCAGGGAAGTTATCAAATTTAATGTGATAAGAGAAGCAATACTTATTTTATTCATGCTTTAATAAACAAAAGCTCCAAATTGGAGCTTTTGTTATTGATTTTATTGAGTGATATTATCCAGAATTATGGTGCTTCGCCGCCAACGATTACTGTTACAAAATCATCAGGATGAACATGCTTTTGGAATGCTTTCTGAATCTCTTCTTTCGTAATTGCACGAATAGTTTCAGGATACGTATCATAATAATCTAAAGGTAGATCATATTGAGCAATCATAAGTAAAGCACCAGCTAAACCGCTATTGCTACTTAAACTTAAAATAGAGCTACCAATTAAGTTATTTTTTGCACGATCTAAATCCGTATCTTTTGGCCCATTTTTAATAAAATCTTTAGTGCCTTCAATTGTTGCTTTGATGGCATGATCTACACTTTCATTTTTAGTGGATAAACCAATCGTGAATGGACCATGTAAGAAAGAAGGTGCAAAATAGCTGTAAATACCGTACGTTAAACCTTGTTTTTCACGGATATCCATCATCAATAATGATGTTAAACCGCTGCCACCTAAAACATGATTGCCTAACAGTAATGGCCAATAATCAGGGCTGAAACGATCAATGCTTACATGACCCATTACAATGCGGCTTTGTGGGCTATTGAAATATTTACGCACAGTTTGTGGTTTAACTTTTTCCACTTTCTCTTCAATTTTAGACAATGCTTTGCCTTTGCCTAAAACTTCACTGATGCCGGTGCTAATTTTTTCTGCAGCAGTGCGGTCTAATGCACC
The DNA here is from genome assembly GCF_002006755.1 of Wohlfahrtiimonas larvae. Classification (GTDB taxonomy): domain Bacteria; phylum Pseudomonadota; class Gammaproteobacteria; order Cardiobacteriales; family Wohlfahrtiimonadaceae; genus Wohlfahrtiimonas; species Wohlfahrtiimonas larvae. Next base: position 9,643 of record NZ_MVDO01000040.1, read on the forward strand.
TACAATGATGATATTTGCCCCAGTTGCATGATAATAATCATCACGGAACTGTTTCAGTTCTTCAATTTTCATCTTTTTCAAAGATGTTTGAAGCATTTCGCTTGTCACACCTTGAATTTGATTAGGGTAGAGCAATGTACTGAATGTTTCGCTCGCGATTGCATCAGGGCTATCCAAGCGTGCTTTTTGAGCATCGATGGATTGAGTACGTTCACGATGGAATATTTCAGCATCAAAACGTGGTTCTTGTACCATTTCACGCCACAATGATAATGTGCTGTTCAATACAGTATCATCCGTTAATGAGCGTACTTTGATTGCCGTATTTGTCACGCCAGATGAAATAGAAATTGCGCTACCTAAATTTTCTAATGCTTCAGAAAATTCATTTTCATCTTTATCTTTGGTGCCTAATGTCATCATCTGGGATGTCATGCTTGCTAAACCATAATTCTTACCTTCACGAAAGCTACCAGCATCCATGGAAATAATTAGATCCACCATGGGGATTTCTGGTGCTTCGATGAAAAGTACACGGGCACCTTCATCGGTTTGCCATTCTTGAATTCGAGATTTCATATCAGCCGCCATAACAATAGAAGAGATGCTGACACCAATGATGATTGCAATGGTTCTTTTTAACATGATTATTCTCCTTCATTGATAGCTTCTATAGGCGCAGTATGTGCACGAAGGCGTCCTACTGTTAAGTTGCCATCATTTAAGTATTTTTGTGCCACTTGTTGAATCTCTTCAGGCGTCACTTTTTCGAGATATGACACAAGATTTTCGCGATTTCTCCAGCCTTCACCAGTGGTTTCTGAAGAACCGATCGACATTGCTTGTGAATAGAGTGAATCTTTAGCAAAGATTTGACTAGTGCGATAAGCCGTTAAAATTTTATTCAATTCTTCTTTAGCTACTAAAGTTGTTTGAAGATTTTTAATTTCAGCTTTAATCTCAGCTTCTAATGTTTCTAATTCAACACCATCGGCAGGTACAGCGCTTAGCATAAATGTTGTGTCATAGCGGGAACCTTCATTGTAATAGCTAGAAGCATCCAATGATTTTTGTGATTCACGCACCATTTTTTTAGGTAAGCGTGCTGTGTTGCTGCCACTTAAGATTTCAGAGGCTAACAATAAAGCATAAGCTTCTTGTTTGTTGTCTGTGCTGTTAATACTTGGTACCTTGTAGGCCATAAACAATACAGGTAAGTTTGCTGGCGTTGCCATTTCGATATACTTAGTATCATTTTGAGGAACTTCAAAGTTAATTTCACGTACGATTTCTTCACCACGTGGAATTTTACCAAAATACTGATTCACCAATTCATGGGTTTTCTTGGCATCCACATCGCCAACAATAACAACAGTTGCATTATTTGGACGATAGAATTGCTTATACCAAGATTTTAAATCATCCAATGTCCAGCTTTGGATCTCTGGCATCCAACCAATGATAGGATTCCTGTATGCATTTGTCGTCCACACCGTTGCATTGAATGCTTCATAGAATAATGATTGCGGATTGCTATCTGTCCGTTGGCGACGCTCTTCAGCAACAACTTGGCGCTCAGGGGTGAAATCTTCATCTTTTAATACAAGATTTGCCATTCGATCAGATTCTAAACGTAAGCTCGTTTCTAATTCCCAGCTTGGTAAGATCTCAAAATATGCGGTGTAATCATAAGATGTAAAAGCATTATCTTTGCCGCCTAGATTTGCAATGATTGTTGAATGCTCATTAGGTTTTAAAGTTGGCGTGCCCTTAAACATCATATGTTCTAGCATATGAGATAAACCACCTTTGCCACGAGGTTCATCCACTGAACCTACTTTATACCAAACCATTGTAACCGCGACAGGAGCGCGATGGTCTTCACGAACAATGAGCTTTAAACCATTGTCTAAAGTAAATTCATGAGTGTTATTAGTTGTCATATCTTGGCCTGCAATTGCTGTTGTTGCCAATATGGAAAGCGTTGTTGCTGCTAAGATTTGTTTGAGTCCTTTTCTACTTTGAATCGTCGGCAATGCCATATAGATCTCCTGAGTTAGAAAGTGCGTATGATGATAGTTGATTGAATGTATCTTTTGAATTCAATGACCTCACATAATTGTGAGATCATTGGGTAGATAGACTTGATTAAGAGTGGGGACTAAAGTGTGAATGTTTGGCCTGTAATAAATGGTTTTTCACTATCATTAAGATTAATGATAATTTTAGTAACATCTTGAATATTTTTGGCATCTCGACTGCCAGAAGGCGAAACGCTGTAGCGCATAGCTGAGTTTAAACGGACAGGATCAATGCTATTGAACTGTAATTTTCCTTGTGCTTCAAATTCTGTAGCAAATAATTTCATCAATGTTGATAAGCCCGCTTTAGCGACAGCGTAACTGCCCCAATAAGCCTCATTGCCACTTGCAACTTCTGCGTGATCAAAGAAAATTACAGAGCCAAATTGATCCGCTTTATTCAATAATGGTAATAATGCTTGTGTTAAGTAAAAGGGCGTATTCAATGTTGTATTGATACTAAGTAACCATTTTTCAGGATTGGTATGTGCTAATGGTGTTAAATTACCCAAGTTGGCAGCTGTGTGAATGATGCCATCCAATTTACCGAATTCTGTTTCTAATGTTTCATAGAGTGCATAGAAATCTTCATTAGAACATTTGGCAAAATCCATATATAGAATCGCAGGTTCTGCGCCACCTTCTGCAACAATTTGATCATACAAATCATCTATGAGATTTTTCTTTTTCTCACGCCCTAAAAGAATGATTGTCGCCCCTTCTTTAGCTAATGCTAAAGCGCTATTTCTACCAACCATACCTGTAACGCCAGTGATTAAAATTACTTTGCCTTGTAAGCGACTCATTATTTTACCTCTGTTGAATGATCTGTGAGTGGTTTCTCTGCATATAGAAGATAGTTCATAGAGAGATCTTTGGTTAAATAAGCAACACGATTAAAGGGATTGAAAGACATACCACGAGTTTCCTTAACAATTAAGTCTACATTCTCACAATACAAGCATAGCTCGAAAGGTGTGATAAATTTTTCGTAATCATGAGTGCCTTTAGGAACAACTTTTAAAATATTTTCAGCTGCAAAAATAACTAGTTGCTTAGCTTTAAAGGTACGATTGATGGTGGATAAAAAGATTTTACCACCTGGTTTTAAAAGTTTTGCACATGCTCTGATAATTGATTGTGGATCAGGTACGTGTTCCAACATTTCTAGACAAGTGATTACATCATAAGTTTCAGGCTGTAAATCCGCTAGTGCTTCGACTGTAGATAATTGATAATCAATTGTTAAACCAGTAGTGTTCGCATGATCTCTTGCAACTTCTAATGCTCCGATAGCTAGATCAACGCCTGTAGCAATGGCTCCACGTTTTGCTAATCCTTCAGTAATAATACCACCACCACAACCAACATCTAAAGCTTTGCAACCATTAAGCTGGCTGAATTGTGTGATGAATTCAAAACGAGTAGGATTAATATCATGTAAAGTTTGAAAGCTACCATTGGGTTGCCACCAATCTTGTTGGTCAAATTTATTGATCTCGTCTTGAGCGACATTTTGCATAACTTTTTCTCCTAGTGATGAACTACTGTTCTACAGGTAGCGGTGCGACCTGATTAGGGTGTTGTGTTGGCGCACTTTGAGGTGTTTGTAAGTCTGATTGTAAGAGTTTAGATAACTCACTGATATTGATTTGTTGTAAAAATTTAGTTGGTAGAAATTTAGCAATCAGATTTGCACTTGTTTCTACAAACGGTGCTAATTGTGCTTTTTGCCACATTGGAATACTGTTTAAACCTGCATTCATTGCAAATAGACCTAAAAAGGCAACGACTAACCAGCCACGTAATAAACCAAAAAACATACCTAAGAAACGATCAATGAATGAGATTTTTAAGAAGCGAATCATTAATGAAATGGCCAGATTAACAAGCCCAGCTAAAAATAAAATACCTAAAAATGTAATGGCATAACTGAGTATAGAAATGAGTAGCTCTTCTGTTGAACCTTCTGTTGCAACGAGGTCAATTCTACCACCGCTGAGTGAGTTTAATTGGCTGGGTAACATTGATGCGACATCTTGGGAGAAATAGGCAGCACCCCAAAAAGCAATAATCCACACAAGCAAAGAGAGGGCTTCTGTAATTAGCCCTCTGAAAAATGCAATGATGGTTGAAAGACCAATAATGCCAATGATGGCAATGTCAATGTAGTTTAAATTGCTCATAATATCCCGTTATGAATTATTGAATTTGAATGATATAGCTATTCTGTCCTTGGCGCTTTAAATCTGCCTGTACATTTTTTGCATTTTCTTGAGTTTTCAGTGGCCCAATTCTGACTTTATATTGACCTGATAGGTAAGCAACTTCAGAAGCATAACCGCGTTTTTTATATTCCATCATAGCTTTATTGGCATTTTCTTTGCTGGAATAGGAACCAACTTGCACATACCATGTGAATTTAGGTTGTGCGGCAACTGGTGTTTGAGGTTTTGTATTAGGTTTGGATTGTGTTGTACCAATTAATTCTATTTTAGGTAATTGGTTAGATGTTTTGGTTTGGTCATTTTTTTGTGCACTGTTAGGCGCTTGATGATTAGCTTCTGCTAACAACTGTTCTGCAACAGAAAGATTAGGGTCACGTTGTGGTTGTGTGGGTATTAGTGGCGATGTATTTTCTTGATTAGTCACATTGTCCCATGTACTTTCAGAGATTGGATCTACGTTGGCAGGGGTAGATTGACCATCATTAGAAAGTGTAGGGATAGGATCCACAGAAATGGTGGGTGCTTGGAAATCATCAAATGGATTGGTTGTCGCTATTTGCGATTTATTTTCAGATGTTTGGGATGGCTTAGGAACTTTATATTCATTAGACGATAATAAATGTGGCAAGATTAAAATTAATAGTGCCAAAACAGCGATAGAGCCGACGATGCGTTGTTGTAATTTTTTATTCATAGTTTTATCTCTGATTTATCCAGTCTAATCCTTCACTAACTGTGTGGAATGATCCAAACACTAAGATTATATCATCATTTTGTTTTATGCTGAGTGCCTTTTGGCAGGCATCAGCCACTAAGTTTTCTGTTAAAACAGTATGATTATGGCTTAAAAAAGGTTCAATACGTTCTTTGAGTTGTTCTGCTGTTTGTCCACGATCACCTTCTAATGATGCTAAGACCCATGTTTGAATATCATCATTCAGTACAGAAGCTAGATTAGCAGCATCTTTATCTTTAAGCATACCTAATACCGCGATAACTTTCTGACCTTTAGCTCGATAGGGTTTTAAAAGGTTGTGTAGGATTGTGGCACCTTGTGGATTATGCGTAACATCAAAGTAAAATTCACTATTATTATGAATAACTTTTTCAAAACGACCTTTGAGTTGAGTATTCAATAAGCCATCAGCGATGATGGACTCAGTTAATTGATCTTTCATTGGGCTATTAAACAAGGCAGTAATTGCTGCTGCTGCATTTTGTAACTGGTGATCACCTTGTAATTTAGGCATTGGTAGATTGAATGACTGCTCATTCAATTGATAATGCCAAGTGGTATCATCGATTTTGTAGTATTGAAAATCTTTATTTGCATGCAGAAGTTTAGATTGTGTTCTTTGTGCTTGCTCAATAATAGAAATATTGGGCATATTTTCTGCTGAAATCACTAAAGCATTAGGTTTGATAATTCCTGCTTTTTCATAGGCAATTTCAGTAATTGTATTGCCCAATAGATTGGTGTGATCTAAATCTATCGGTGTAATGATAGCAATATCAGCATTGACAATGTTGGTGGCATCGAGCCTGCCGCCCAGTCCAACTTCTAAAACTGCAATATCAACTTTATGTTTATGAAAGAGATAAAATGCAGCTAATGTTGCAAACTCAAAGTAGGTGAGTGTAATTTCTCCACGTGCTATTTGAATGGCTTCAAATGCTTCAATGATCTCATCATCAGTGGCATTTTGACCATTGATTTGAATACGCTCATTAAAATAATGCATATGTGGTGATGTATATAATCCAACAGAAACACCTGCTGCATGGCAAATAGCGGCAACGGTATTTGTTGTAGAGCCCTTGCCGTTAGTACCTGCGACAGTGATGATAAATGGCGCGATAGCTGAAAGGTTCAGCTGTTGGAAAACTTGCTGAATACGCTCTAATTTAAAATCCATCGCTAAAGGATGGATTTTTTCAAGCTCAGTTAACCAATGGTTAAGGTTTTTACGCATTTTTTTCTACGATTTCTTCTGCTTGTTGAAAAGAAGTTTCTGAGAAAGGTTCTGGTAATTGATAAAGTTTAGATAAGATCGATGAGATTTCATTACGCATCTCGCGGCGATCAATGATCATATCAATGGCACCTTTTTCCAATAAGAATTCACTTTGTTGGAATCCTTCAGGTAATTTTTCACGCACAGTTTGTTCAATTACGCGAGGTCCTGCAAAGCCGATGAAAGCTTTGGGTTCAGCAATGATGATATCACCCAACATTGCAAAGCTCGCAGAAACACCACCATAGGTAGGATGGGTTAATACAGAGATGAAAGGAATTTTTTCATCATTCATTTTGCCAATGATCGCAGATGTTTTTGCCATTTGCATCAAAGATGTTAAGCCTTCTTGCATACGTGCGCCGCCACTAGCTGCGAACACAATTAATGGCCTGCGTTCTGTAAATGCTAAATCTGCTGCGCGTTTAAAACGCTCACCAACAACAGAACCCATAGATGCGCCCATGAAGTCGAAATCAAATGCGCAGGCAACAACAGGAATATTTTTTAATGTGCCTGACATTGCAACCATTGCATCTTTTTCACCTGTTGCTTTTTGTGCTTTGCTGATGCGATTTTTATAAGGTTCAACATCTTTAAAACCCAAGAAATCAACAGGCTCTAGATGGCCAGCAATTTCTTCGGTTGAACCTGTATCCAAGAAGTTTAACAAACGACTTCTTGCAGAAATTTTCATGTGGTGATCACATTTCGGGCAAACATTTAAGTTTTGCTCTAATTCTTGCTGATAAAGAATAGCATCACAGCTTTTACAGTTTTTCCAAATGCCTTCAGGTACTTTTTTATTAGGACTAGTACTTTTAATGCGCATTGGGTTAAGACGGTCGAACCATGAACTCATTGATACACCTTTAACTAAGTTGAAGTGGATTAGCAATGATAAATTATTCCGAATAAATACTCAATAGAGTAGAATTTAATGGCATTCTTAATGCGATCAATTTAAAAAGGGCGTATAATTGTGAACTCTTTTAGTCCTATATGATGAGCAAGACAAATGATGGATTCAGATTTACAGGCGTTGTATCAGGAAGTAATTCTTGATCACAACAAGAAACCTCGTAATTTTCGTGTGATTGATCCTGCAACGCATTCTGCCCGTGGGCATAATCCATTGTGTGGTGATCAAATTAAAGTATTTTTAACCATTGACGATAATGGTGTAATTCAAGATGTTTCATTCAAAGGTGAAGGTTGCGCAATTTCAACAGCTTCTAGCTCTTTAATGACAGAAGCTGTTAAAGGTAAAACGATTGATGAAGCGGAAGCGCTTTATAATCTTTTCCATGATGCAGTGACATCGGATGATGACGTTGATAGCAGCGGTTTAGGGCGCTTGGCCATTTTAACTGGTGTTAAAAAATATCCTGCACGTGTTAAATGTGCAACATTGTCATGGCATGCACTTCATGCTGCATTGACTGAGAATAACGAGCCCGTTAAAACAGAATAACCTAAGGAATAATGAATGAGTGATGTAGAAAGATCACCGCATGAGGCGGTTATTTACTATGCTGAAGGTGTTGAAAAAACAGAAGCAAGTGAAACATTGGTTGAAGATATCATTGCAAATATTAAACGTGTCTATGATCCTGAGATTCCTGTGGATATTTATGAATTAGGTTTAGTGTATGTAATTGAGTTTTTAGACACAACTGAAGATAATTTTAAAGTTAAGATTGATATGACATTAACTGCGCCAGGTTGCCCTGTTGCTGGTTCAATGCCTGAATGGGTGCAAAATGCAGTGATGGCTTCACCTGAAATTACAGAGTGTGTTGTAGATTTAGTTTGGGAACCATTCTGGACGCCAGAACGTATGTCATTACGTGCAAAGTTAGAGTTGAATATGCTATAATTGAATTTATAAATCATGTAATGATAAAAAACCTCGCAGTTGCGAGGTTTTTTATTGTCAAATTTTTATTGTTAATAAGTAATATTTATTATAAAAATTCTAATATTTTGGATAATCATTTGCAAATGATAATAATTATCATTACTATGTGTGCTTTTTCATGAGGGTATCATGTTAGTTGGGATTATGAAGCATCAAATGAGGCCATTAGCAATTATAGTGGCGTGTTTATTAACAGGACAGATGGTCTATGCCCAAGAAGACATTGTGAAAAAGAAAGATGAGAAGAACGATGAACAGCCTGTGGTTAATTTATCTCAAGTTGTCGTGCAGGTTGGCTCTCAAAGTATTATTGGTATGGATGATGGATTAAGTGCGGGATCGGTCGGTAAAAGCTCATTAAATCAAACGCAGTTAGATATTATTCAGGGTAGTAATATGGCTTCTGTATTGGATAAAATGCCAGGTGTAACAATGGGTGGTAGTCCAAGACCTGGCGGGCAAATTTTAAATATTTGGGGTATGAGCGATACTCAATCTGTACCAATTATGGTGGATGGTGCACTCAAAACTTTTGGTAAATATCGTCAAGGAACTTTATTTGTTGATCCCGATTTAATTAAGCAAGTGACCGTGAATAAAGGTGCTTTCAGTCCTGAAGTTGGTAATGGTGGTTTTGGTGGTAATGTTCAATTAACAACAAAAGATGCGAAAGATTTCTTAAAAGATAATCAAAATTTAGGTGCGTTC
>NZ_MVDO01000041.1 GCF_002006755.1 Wohlfahrtiimonas larvae
AACTTTATTTGTTGATCCCGATTTAATTAAGCAAGTGACCGTGAATAAAGGTGCTTTCAGTCCTGAAGTTGGTAATGGTGGTTTTGGTGGTAATGTTCAATTAACAACAAAAGATGCGAAAGATTTCTTAAAAGATAATCAAAATTTAGGTGCGTTCATTAAGTATGGTCATCACAGTAATAATGATCAAGATAACTATACTGCGGCAATTTATGGTCAAACTAAAAATCAATTAATAGATGGATTAATCTATTACACTAAGAGTGAATCGAATGATGTGCGTTTAGCAACAGATGAGAAATATCGTGGCTCTTCAATGGATCAATATAGTTATTTAGCTAAAAGTAATATTTATTTAGGGGAGGAGGCTAAGTTAACCATATCAGCTTCCAATACTAAATATAAAGGTTGGATGCCATTTGCTGCAATGGGTGGTAATACGATTACAACGGAACCTAATAATGATTATGATTGGAAGCGTCGTATTTTCTATCGTGATCAGCGTGATAAAAACTATAGTGTAAGCTTTGAATATTTACCATCAGACAACCCCTTTATTAATTTTAAAGCTGAAATTGCACATTCTGAAACAAAGCAGCATGATCAAAAAATTTCACCAGTACCAGGGCAAAAGAAGCCATCTATTTTGTTATCAACCTTTGGTAAAGAGAATTGGACGACTTATAAAAATACAAATATTCATTTAAGAAATAGCAGTATTTTTAGCACAGGAGAAATTCAGCATAATGTAACAGTGGGTTTGCAATATTTACGTAAACAACAGGATGCATTAATGTTTTATGATAGTGGGAAGTATGGCAAGCCAGATTTTAATTATGGTTATTTTACACCGCCTTTTTTACCGGCTGGTCGCCAAACAATCACGAGTGCATACATTGCGGATGATATTAAAATTGGTGATTTTACAGTTACACCATCATTGCGTTATGATCATGTGAAAAATCAGAGTTTTGGTAATATTGCAGGTTATGCATCAATGGATCCTGTGGATGGGCATGATTATCGCTCTGTGACATACGAAGGTTTATCGCCTAGGTTATCCGTTTATTGGCAGCCTAATGATACAGTAGCACTTTTTACAGATTATTCTCATAGTTGGCAATCACCTAATATCCATGATCAATATACGGTTCAAGCAGCAGGTATTAGTGGGCCCAATGGTACAAGTCGTGATTTAGGCAAAGAGAAGTTGCGTGCAATTCGTTTTGGTGGAATGTTAAATTTACAAAGTGTGATTGTGTCAGAAGATCGTTTAACTTTCCAAGCAACAGCTTTTCAAAATAAAGTTAAAAATGAGGTGATTCGTAAGGTTGGTGCAATTTATTGTGAAGCGCATCATATTACGGGTAATAATAAAACTTGTGGCAAGCCTATGAGTGCTTATCATAATGGACCAGGGTATACTATTAAGGGATTAGAATTAGATCTTAAATATGATAGTGAATATATATTTGGTGGTATATCTGCAACTATGATTAAGGGAAAGCGAAAAGGCTCTCCTCGCAATATATGGCAAGAAAATGGCACTTGGATGCGTGATATTCCACCAAGAGAATTAACTGCCACTATTGGTTTTAATATTCCACAGATTAATTTTAGTATGGGTTGGCAGAGTAAAATCGTGCGTAAACAAACTCGTACTCCTGTAATCACTGACCCCAAAGCAGGTGCATTAAGCTATCCACTAACGCCCGGTTATTCTGTGCATAATATCTTTATGGTTTATCAGCCTTATGGTGATAAAGGTCCTAAAATTAATTTTACTATTGATAACTTGTTCAATAAAAATTATTCACCATATTTGAGTGAAAAAGTACCTGCTCCCGGCAAAGATATTCGTTTGAGTGTTTCATATCAGTTTTAGTATGATTTAAGTGGTATTGGGGTTGTCCATATTGGAATAGAGCCACAATTGAAAATTGTGGCTTTTTTATTTTATTCATTACTGAAATTTAGATAATAAAAAAGCTCTGAAAATCAGAGCTTTAATAGTTTGTTTTGAAATAATCTAGAAATTAATCAGATTCTTTCAACATTTTTTCTAAGTAATGAATATCCGTGCCACCTTTGATGAAGTTAGGATCGTTTAAGATTTTCAAGTGTAATGGGATATTTGTTTTGATGCCTTCGATTACAGTTTCTTGCAATGCGTTACGTAAACGAGCGATTGCAATATCTCGTGTATGACCATGAGCAATGATTTTACCGATCATTGAGTCATAGTAAGGTGGAACTTTATAGCCAGCATAGATATGTGTATCTACACGGATACCAGGGCCACCTGGTGGAACGAATGTTGTGATTGTTCCAGGAGAGGGTAAGAATGATTTTGGATCTTCAGCATTGATACGGCATTCGATCGCGTGGCCAGAGAATTTAATATCCTCTTGTGTGAATTTTAATGGTTTACCATTTGCGATATCGATTTGTGCACGGATTAAGTCAATGCCTGTCACTAATTCAGAAACTGGGTGTTCAACTTGAATACGTGTATTCATTTCGATGAAATAGAACTCACCATTTTCATACAAGAATTCAAATGTACCAGCACCACGATAACCAATACGTTTACAAGCATTCACACAGGCTTCACCAATACGAGCACGTTCTTCTTCTGTGATACCTGGCGCTAATGCTTCTTCTAATACTTTTTGATGACGGCGCTGCATAGAGCAATCACGTTCACCTAAGAATACAGCATTACCATGTTCATCTGATAATACTTGGATTTCTACATGACGAGGTTTTTCTAAGAATTTTTCCATGTAAACCATTGGGTTGCCAAAGGCTGCGCTTGCCTCTGCTTTGGTCAATTCAATAGAGGATAATAATTCTTTAGCATCGTGAACAACGCGCATACCACGGCCACCGCCGCCGCCTGAAGCTTTGATGATGACAGGGTAGCCAATTTCTGAGGCTAATTTTAAGTTTGTATTATCATCATCAGTTAATGCGCCAGGAGAACCAGGTACACAAGGTACACCTGCTTCAATCATAGCTTTTTTTGCAGAAACTTTATCACCCATTAAGCGAATTGTTTTTGCACGTGGGCCAATGAAAATAAATCCCGACTCTTCTACGCGTTCTGCAAAATCAGCATTTTCTGCCAAGAATCCGTAACCAGGGTGAATGGCATCAGCATCTGTTAATTCTGCTGCAGCAATGAGCTGCGGCATGTTTAAGTAGCTTGAAAAAGATTGTGGTGGTCCAATACAGATAGAATCATCGGCAAGGAGTACATGCTTTAAATCTCTATCTGCTGTAGAGTAAACCGCAACAGTTTCAATATCCATTTCTTTACAAGCTCGCAAAATACGTAGTGCAATTTCACCACGGTTCGCGATTAGTATCTTTTTAATCATGAAATTGTCCTTATCTTATTCAAGAATGAAGAGCGGTTGATCGAATTCCACAGGCTCACCATTTTGAACAAGGATCGATACAACTTTTCCTGAGATTTCCGCTTCGATCTGATTAAACATTTTCATTGCTTCTACGATACAAACAGTATCACCAATATTAACTGTTTCACCTACACCTGTGAAAGCTTTTGATGTTGGAGATGCTGCTGTGTAGAAAGTACCTACCATTGGTGAACGAATCACTTTACCTTCAGGTAATGCAGGTGTGCTAGGTGTTGCTGCTTGAGGTGCTGCTGCTTGAGGTGCAGCAGTTGTTGCAACAATTTGTTGCATCGGATTGAAGGCAGGGATGGCTGGTGCAACTTGTGCCACAGTCGTACCTTGTGTATTACGGCTAATGCGAATAGAACCTTCGCCTTCAATAATTTCGATTTCTGAGATGGTTGATTCATCAACTAGATCGATTAAGTTTTTAATTTTACGAATATCCATGAGTTTTTATTCTCCTACGACAAAGTTATTAATTATCTTGATGAGATGATATTTTGAGCTCGATAGAGCGCAAGCTCGTAGCCAAAAAGACCATGTCCCACCAGAATTCCTGAAGCAATATCTGATAAATATGAGTGATGCCTAAAATTTTCGCGAGCATATACATTTGAAATATGGATTTCTATAAAAGGAATCTGCACACTCAAAAAAGCATCACGTATTCCGATGCTAGTGTGTGTATATGCACCAGGATTAATGATAATCACATCAATATTATTAGATTTTGCTTGTTGAATTTTTGTGATGATTTCACCTTCAATATTGGATTGAAAGCATGTTAGAGCAATTTCTAGTTGTTTTGCTTTTTGTGTTAGCTGATCTTCGAGCTGTATAAGCGTGGTAGAACCATAGATATGAGGTTCCCTGGTTCCAATCATATTTAGATTGGGGCCATTGATTAACAATACTTTAGGTGAGTCTGCTGTAGACATATTGCCTCATAGTGATGACATAAAATAGGGTAATTATACGTATATCACTTCAAAGTTTCAAAATTTAAGTGAAATTCATTGAAAATTATCAGTTGAGCGATCCTAACAGATAAAGTTAGATATATAAAACAAAATTATATGATTTTAGAAAAAAGTTTAAGATATTGCTGGTATTTCTATTTTAATAGAGTATCTATTGTATTTATCTTTTAAACCTAAGCGAGAGTTTTATGGTGAATATTTTTCATTGTGATAAAATCTTGCTCTCTAAATTGTTTGGACATTGATATAGATGTTTGAATTTCAAGGAAAAGAAATTAGAAATTATTTGTGTTTTATTTGTATTTTTATAGCATCGATGGTGCTTTCAGCTTGTGCAAGTGCTAATACAGCTGCAAGCTCTTCGTCACGAAAAAATGTTGATAGCCGAACTGAAAAATTACTTATTAATGATTTTTCTAAACATAGACAATTAACAGATGAAGTGAAACACAAAGAAGTACAGAAACATATTAAAAGCTTCACAAAGGACCCTAGAATTTTTAATCATTTAGACTCTGATCGTTTAGTCATCATGAGTTATATATTAAATGAAATTAAAAAGCGCGATATGCC
>NZ_MVDO01000042.1 GCF_002006755.1 Wohlfahrtiimonas larvae
CTTGTGCAAGTGCTAATACAGCTGCAAGCTCTTCGTCACGAAAAAATGTTGATAGCCGAACTGAAAAATTACTTATTAATGATTTTTCTAAACATAGACAATTAACAGATGAAGTGAAACACAAAGAAGTACAGAAACATATTAAAAGCTTCACAAAGGACCCTAGAATTTTTAATCATTTAGACTCTGATCGTTTAGTCATCATGAGTTATATATTAAATGAAATTAAAAAGCGCGATATGCCAGCAGAATTAGCTATGATTCCCTTGATTGAGAGTAGTTATAAACCAGCAGCATCAAATAAAGGTCAGTATGTAGGATTGTGGCAATTTGGTAAACAAACAGCTAAGAATTTTGGTATAGATGTTAAGAATAATTATGATGGTCGTTATAGTCCTGCGGCCTCTACTAAGGCTGCTTTAGATTATTTGGAATATTTAAATAAAATGTTTGATGGCGATTGGCTATTAACGATGGCTGCTTATAATGCTGGAGAAGGGCGAGTTTTGAGAAGTATTAAAGCAAATCGACAGCGTGGCAAAGGGACAGATTATTGGAGCATTGATTTACCTAAAATCACAAAGGCATATATTCCAAAAGTTTTAGCACTTTCAGAAGTGATTGCTGAAAGAGATAAATTGTCAAAGATTGAACAAGTAGATATACCTGAACTTGTGAGAATTAGAACAGATAGCCCTGAAAAGTTAAATAGGATTATTAAAGCTTCTAATATTCCTAAAGATGTTATTGAATTTTATAATCCTAATGTTGCGAAGCGTAATAATGTAAAAGGTATTATGTTGCCTGAAACAGAAATTAAACATTTAAAGGGTGTACCTAAGAAAGAGTTAGATAAATATATTATTTATGGCTCTACTAAAAAAACTATGAAATCTTAATATTTTCTATATTGTCTTATCTATTTTCATGAGTACAATAATCGTTTGATTTTAACTATAAACGAGTATTCACTTATGACAACAAGACAACCATCCGTACTTGGTGGTGCGATGATTGCTGCTGGCACAATGATTGGTGCGGGTATGCTAACACTTCCGATTGTATCTGCGGGCATGTGGTTTACATGGACTATTTTTATCATGTTACTCACCACATTTTTTATGCAAAATTCAGCTGAAGAAATTCTAGAGGTTAACTTAAGTTATCCTGAGGGCTCAAGTTTTCATACCTTAGTTAAAGATAATTTAGGGCATTTTGCAACAATCGTGAATGGTTTATCGGTTGCATTTGTTTTGTATATTCTTTTATATGCATATGTTGATGGTTCTGGTTCTGTTATTCAGAATGCATTGCAAATGAATTTTAATATTACTATGCCAAAAGCTATGGCAGGATTAGTCTTTGCTGTTATATTTTCATTAGTCGTTTGGTGGGGGGCTAAAGCTGTGGATCGCATTTCTACAGTTTTAATGATTGCAATGTTCATCACATTATTTGTGGCATTAACAGGACTATTAAAGTCTATTTCTATCCCAAATTTATTTGAGCCATCTGGTGAGTCTAAATTTGCCATTTATGCATTTGCCAGCTTGCCTTTTTTTCTAACATCTTTTTGTTTTCATGCAAGTGTTCCAAGTTTTGTAAAATATTATGGTCGTGAAGGTGGGAAAAAAATTCGTTTAGCTATTGCGATTGGCATGGTTTTAACTTTGATTTTTTATGGTGTTTGGATGTTGGGTATTATGGGGAATATTCCTCGTATTCAGTTTTTAGAAGTTGCACAAGCCAATGATGGTTTAGTATGGCTGTTGAATACTGTTAATTTGTCCGAAGTTTTTAGAACAATCTTGAAATTTTTTATGTTTTTTGCTGTGGTCACTTCATTTTTAGGTGCGGGTTTAGGTTTATTCGATTATATTGCGGACTTATGTAAATTTGATGATTCAGCATTGGGTCGTGCAAAAACAGCTGTGATCACATTCATTCCGCCAACAATTTTAGGCATGAGTTTGCCAGGTGGATTCATTGTAGCAATCGGTTTTGCAGGTTTATTTGCAGCGATTTGGTCTGTGATCATTCCAGGTATGATGGTCATTGCACATCGTAAGAAAGCAGGTAATGAAAAACCTGTATTCAAAGCAATGGGTGGAAAGTGGATGCCATATCTTGTGATTATTTATGGTGTGATTGCAGCAGTATCACATTTGTTAGTTGAAGTTTTCCATTGGAACGCGTTAAACTTTCTTGCACCATAAATTTTTGCCTTATCTCGATCATCTAAAGGAGTTCCCATGAATACTACTCAACCTGAATTAATGTACTTAGATTTTGCAGTCATGCTGCAATTATCAGAGTTGAGTCCAGGTTTACAAACATATTTGGATAAAGAGATAGCTGAAGAGATGAGCCGTAAAGTGACGGCATCACTTCAACAGTTGTATCCAGCATTATCTGATGCAGGTGTTGTATTCGTGGGTGCAGGCTATCAAGTGGCACAGATCATGCGCCCTAAATTCCCGATCTATCATGAGATGACAGAAGTATCTAAAATTAATTTTAGACCCAATAACTTTGAGCCATCTATCGTAACAATTACAGCAAAAGGTGGTGAGTTTTCTGTGAGTGCATTTAATAAGGATACACAATCACCTGATCCATTATATATTTTTCCAGCATTACTAATTTTACCTAAAACTGAAGAGAATCAAGCATTGGTAAACCATATTGAGAATACAATATCTCAAGAAGGTATTGTGACAGAAGTGCTTCGTTCAATTATTGAATCTGCTTTGGATTGTAAAGTTGCACATATGCATATGGTGACTTTGAGTGATATCAGTAGTTTCTATGCAACACAGTTAATTCAAATTAACTTAGAACCTTTATGGGAAGTGATGAAACATATCATTTTCGATATGGGCTCAACATTCCAAGTATTGGGTAGTGGTCATTTAGTATTATGGAATGGTGAAGAGGTCGTTTTCATTGTGCCTGCTAAAGATATTTTTACAGAGATCTTTGGTGGTGAAGAGAGTGACTATATTTTTTATAAACAAACATTAAAACGTTTGAAATTATTATTAACGGATCATGGTATTCAATTTTCAGAATTTGTTTCTCAAGACGTCCAGTTTTTCTTAAAAACACAAACACTAGACAGTGTGAATGCGATGATATCATCAAAGGCAGTGTAGATTTTCAATCTTATAAATAAGCGATAAATTATGAAAATATTCTATACTATATTGATCCTAATTACGATGGTGTCATTATCTGACATTATCCGCCGCGTCCTGCCTTTTAAAGTCGCTCTACCTGTATTACAAATTATTATTGGTGTTCTTTTAGCATTTCCATCTTTTGGATTACATATTGATTTTGATCCTGATTTGTTTTTATTTCTATTCATTCCGCCACTGTTATTTGCGGATGGATTACGAATGCCATTTCATGAATTTTTACAATCTCGTTGGGAGATCATTAGTTTAGCATTATTGTTAGTGTTTGCTACTGTTGTAGGATTGGGTTTTTTTATTCCTACATTAATGCCAGATATTCCATTAGCTGTAGGTTTTGCATTAGCTGCTGTACTATCACCAACCGATGCTGTGGCATTATCAGGTATTGTTGGTAAAGGCACATTGCCTAAAAAATTGAGCAAAATTTTAGAAGGAGAAGCATTACTCAATGATGCTTCTGCGCTTGTTTCTTTAAAATATGCTGTTGCTATTATTATGGGAACGATTGTTTTCAATAATACTGGCGATTACGTCAAAATGGGTGGTAATTTTATCCTAATGGCGGGCGGAGGCATTTTAATTGGCTTAGTTGTAACATGGTTTTATGTCCGATTAGTGATTGTATTAACGCGCTTACAAGGTGATGAAAGTACGATCCAAATGATTTTTCTATTATTACTCCCCTTCTTAGTTTACGTTGTGGCAGAACATTTGGGTGGCTCAGGGATTTTAGCTGCAGTTGTAGCAGGAATGACAGTCACTTATTGTAATACAATGAGTAATGTTTCCATTAAAATGCGTTTTCAAGCAAATAGTACATGGAGTATTTTGGAATATTTGCTAAATGGTATTGTTTTCTTAATGTTAGGCTTACAAATTCCGGGCATTATTGAATATTCTGTTGAAACAATCAGTGCAGATAATGGTATTAATTTATTTAGTATGTTGTCTGATATTCTGATTGTCTATGGCATGTTGATGTTATTGCGATTCATTTGGTTATTTGCCATGAAACATATTAAGAAAATTATTTTTTGGAAAAAAAATATCAAATGGGATTATGAATTTTTAACATTGAAAGAATTGGTAATTATGACTTTTGCGGGTGTGCGTGGTGCCGTTACATTAGCAGCAGCTTTATCAATACCTCTATTCATTAGTACATCACCAATATTTATTTCAGTGCCTGGTCGAAATTATATTAACTTCATTGCCATTGGTGTCATCATTTTATCTTTGATTGTTGCCATTATAATTTTACCATTGTTATTGCGTGGCTTTATTGTAGATGATGATGAGTTTGAACAAGAAACTAAAATTGCACGTGCTGCTATGCAACAGGTAGCTTTAACAAGCATTCAAACATTAGAAACACGCCTAATTAATAATAATGAAGTAAAACTAGATCCTCAGCATATTGAGGATATACATAATCATGTTGCAAGGGGGATTCGTCAATCTTTAGGGATTAGTAATGCTGAAACAGAATACTATGATGCTTTAGAATTACGATTTAGGCTTGCTGCGATTCGTGCAGAACGCGGGGAATTAATGCGCTTAAAATCAACACAAAAAATCAGCGAAGAAACCGCAAATAAACTAAGATATGATCTCGATTTGCTTGAAACTGTATTATCAGGACGCGAGCGTCATTAATTTTATTTAGGCTGGTTATTGTGAATCAAAGTGAATATAAAAAAGGTATTTTCTATACTTTAGGGTGTTACCTTATGTGGGGGAATTTCCCTTTATATTGGTATTCACTAAAAATGTTGGGTTCTACTCAGCTGATGTCACAACGGATCATATGGTCTGTTGTGTTTGTTGTTCTTGTTTTGACGTTATTTAGAGAGTGGAAATCGATTTTAGCTGTCTTAACGCAACGCAAAACAGTACTTGTTTTATTTGTTACCTCACAATTATTATTTTTTAATTGGTTAACGTATTTATGGGCAATTACGGCCAATCGAGTTGTGGATGCAAGTTTAGGGTATTTTATTACACCATTATTCAGCATTTTTTTAGGGCGACTGATTTTAAAAGAACGATTATCCCATAGCCAATCAATGGCTGTTGGGATTGCGATTGTTGGTATTATATGGTTAACCATTGTTGGTCAAACAATTCCCTATGTTGCATTAGGATTAGCCATCACTTTTTCATTTTATGGCTTATTGAAAAAGGCCTATCCTGTCAAGACATTGCCAAGTATCGCTTTTGAAACATTCTTTATGTTGCCATTTGCTAGTATTTATCTATTCTATGAGTTTAATCAAGGCAATCTTGTATTTACAGAATTACCAACCTTGCCTTTAGTTTTGTTGTTGTTATCGGGGGCAGCGACAACTATCCCATTATTATTATTCTCAGAAGGCGCAAAAAAAATTCCACTGTCTTTAGTGGGAATTGTGCAATTTGTCTCGCCAACATTGCAGATGATTAATGGTGTACTTTTCTTTAATGATTCTGTAGATTTTATGCGTTTAATGGGCTTTATTATTGTTTGGGTCGCAGTTGTAATTTTTATTATTTCTGAATATCGCAAATATCAATCTCAAGTGCGTTTATTGTCCACGAAATCTAAAGATTAAAAGTACATGAATTATTATTATGATCCAGCCATTGTGCCTTGGTTAGATATTCTATATCAAGATAGAGATATTATGGTGGTTAATAAGCCACATGATTTGTTATCAGTGCCAGGTAAACCACCTGAATTGTGGGATAGTATATTAACTCGCATTCAATGGGAATTTCCTGATGCAGAAACAGTTCATCGATTAGATTTAGCGACCAGTGGATTAATGGTTGTAGCATTACATATTGAAGCTGAGCGTGAATTAAAACGTCAATTTCGTGAGCGAGAAACGGATAAAACATATATCGCTAAAGTTTTTGGTATTTTGGCAGAAAAAGAGGGAAGTATAGATTTTCCGTTGATTTGTGATTGGCCCAATCGGCCTAAACAAATGGTTTCGTATGAATATGGGAAAGATGCACTCACGCATTACAAAGTTTTATCTGAAGATGATGATGGTAATACCTTGATTGAATTAGTGCCCGTGACAGGACGATCGCATCAATTACGAGTACACATGATGAGCAAGGGGCATCCAATTTTAGGGGATCGTTTTTATGCTCATGAAGATGCTTTAAAAGGTAGAAATCGTTTATATTTACATGCTGCTGAATTAGCTTTTACTCATCCTATAACCAAAAAAAGGCAGCTGTTTAAACAGCCACCTAGTTTTTTATAATCTTGGCTATTGAGTTTATAGTGCATCCATAATATTTTTAATGGATTTTAAAATCTTTTTTCCCTCAGTTTCGGGTTCAGCAGGTGATTCAGTAGCATCTGTGCTTTCCTCGATATCCTGATCTTTAGGGAAAATCACTGTAGCGTTATCATTGGAAGTTTCTGTGTTGTCAGATGTCTCAATCGTACTTTCTAGCTCATCAATGATAACTTCTTGCCCAGGAATGATGATTTCAATCGGCGCAGTTTCTGTGCCATTTTCTTCAATATTGATGGTTTCTTCTTCTATTTGCATAGTATTATCATAGGCATATTCATCAAATAGTGCAGGGCACTGTGTGGAGTTTAACTCATGAAAGTTACTATCCCAACATTTTAAGGATTGAAGATTGCCATTATCAATGATAGCTTTAATTTTAGGATAACCATTGTCATACCAGCGGATATATAAGCCATCTTGTTGCCCATCTGTGAAATGTAGCTCATCAAATTTTTGCGCAGGATATACATTGGGATACCAATTAGTGACTGTACCATTGAGTTTGCCATCATCATATTGTTCAACAGTTGTCAGATCTCCTTCATCATTGTAATAAGTATAAGTGCCATGACGATATTTTATATCCCAGCTGAGAAGATCTTCGCGTTGAATGATGACAGGATCCATTTGGCGCATACGACTATCTGTGAAATAGTCAGCAACTAAGTATTCTCCGGTTTCTGGGTTTTGATCTAAAATCGTTCTAAATGTTCCACCATTGACAGGCATAGCTTGACGATTGCCTTCAGGGTCGAAGTAAGAAACAATCACTTCACCATTGATCAACTCATAAGTATTGGCATTACCATAGTTATCCCATGTTTTCCAAAAACCAGAACTACCACCATCTTGTTGGCTATACCCTTCTTGCATTTTATTGCCGTGAATATCCCAAAAAGTCAATGGGCCTTGCATGCTTTGTGGGAACCAAGATTGCAACTCCATAGGGTCAGTGAAGCAGATAGGGTCAGTCTGTTTTTGATCATTCATGCTATAGAAATCTTGAACTAAGTAGCAGCCACTGACAATTTCTTTAAAATAACGGTAGTATTCACTGCCATTACGAGTTGGTAGTAAGGTGCCATCTTCTGAGAAATAAGCAATGATTGAATTAGGTTCAAATTCCACAGATGTTTGCAATTGTGTTTGTGCTGATGAGAATGTACCAAGAATTAGAGTTGCTGCAATTGATAGTGATATTTTCTTGTAGCTCATAATTTTTCCTTAAACGGTAGGTAATTATAAATAGTATTGAACAGTTTACCGCAAAATGATGAGTGATTCATAGGAAACTATTTTAAGTGTTTTATGATATGTTATGAGTCAAACCAATTAAGGTTATTTTAATTAATATCATTATTAATATTTTTTTGAAATATTTTTAGCATTATGACCATGAATAATAATTTAGTTATACGTATAAAGGAGCAGCTATGTTTCAGTTAAAAGATCAAATTGCGTTGGTAACAGGTGGTGCAAAAGGTATTGGTAAAGGTATTGCTGAGGCTTTATCAGAGGCTGGGGCAAAAGTGATCATTGCTGACATTGATCAAGTGGCAGGTAATGAGTCAGCAAAATTAATTAATGGTGACTTTATAACAATGGATGTAACAAAACAATCTGTTGTGCAAGCTGGTATTGATAGCATTATTGAGAAATATGGTCGTTTAGATATTGTTTGCTCAAATACTGGTATTTTTCCACAAGCAACGCTAGAAGAAATGACAGAAGCAGATTGGGATCTAATGCAAACAGTGAATGTTAAAGGTATGTTCTTCGTTGTACAAGCTGCCTTAAAACAAATGCAGAAACAGAATTATGGCCGCGTGGTGATTACCTCTTCTATCACAGGTGCAATTACAGGTTTTCCTGGTTGGAGCCATTATGGTGCATCAAAAGCTGCACAATTAGGATTTATGCGTAGCGCTTCATTGGAATATGCACGTTTCGGAGTTACGGTAAATGCTGTGATGCCAGGTAATATTTTAACTGAAGGTTTAGCAGCGCAGGGTGAAACTTACTTGAATCAAATGAAGGCAACCATTCCAACACATACATTGGGAGAGCCCAAAGATATTGGTTATGCAGCGGCCTTTTTAGCATCTAAAGAGGCTAAATTCATTACAGGGCAAACTATTATTGTAGATGGAGGACAAATTTTACCTGAATCGCCAGAAGCATTATTGTAATAATATTTAGTCTGATCATTTTATATTTAAATATTAGCCATCTATCTATTTTGTTATATTTTATTTATCAATTAGTAAATAATTGATAACCATCGAATAAGAATAATGTATTTGATCATTAATAATAGAGTGGAGAGAGAGTATGAAAATAGATAGAGATATTAAGCGTAGAGTAGTTTTTTAGCTTTTTGGATACATATTGTTATGGTAAACAATATTTAAATATTATTAATTAACTTATTTATAATATGTTATAAATATTTGTTTTTATTAAAAGGTGAGCTGTTCGTGGCTCACTTTTTTTTGTTCATTTTGATGTAAAAATATTTTGCTTTGCTGGCTAAGATATATTATCGTCCTTGCAGTTTGTAAGTGTTTTGTTATTTTTTTATGTAAGGATTTATATGGCAACAACCTCAGCTGAGCCACAGAAGAAAAAAGGCTTTTTAAATGCTGTTGAACGTTTTGGCAATACAATGCCAAGTGTGACAATGCTTTTTGTTTATGCACTCATGATCTGTTGGGTGCTATCATTTTTATTATCATTTGTTGATTTCAATTATTTCTTACCTGCACAAATTGCAGGCGAAGTACCGAAGAAAATCGAAATCGTTAATATGTTTAATTACAATGAAATTGTGATGTTTATTATTTCATCTGTGAATAACTTCATGAGTTTCCCACCATTAGGCATCACAATTGTTGCAACATTTGGTATTGGGATTGCTGAAAAAAGTGGCTTTGTTAAAACTGCTTTGAAGAAATTATTGGGCTTAATTTCTCCTAAATTTTTAACACCAACCGTTGTTTTGGTTTCCATCATCGCACATTTAGTATCGGATTCTGCTTATGTGATTTTGATGCCAGTTGCTGCTTTGATGTTCTATGCAATGGGCCGTCATCCTTTAGCTGGTGTTTCAACAGCATTTGCAGGTTTAGCAGGTGGCTTCAGTGCGAGCTTCACACCATCAAAAATTGATCCGATCATGCAAGGCTTTACACAAAAAGCCGCGCACATCATGGATCCAAGTTATGTCGTGAACGTATTGTGTAACTACTTCTTAAGCTTAGGTAGCACAATTGGTGTGATTGTAATGTGCTGGTATGTGACAGAAAAAATCGTTGAGCCTTGGTTGAATAAAAATTGCCCTGTGGATCAACAATTATCAGATGATGAAGCGAATGAATTATCAGTGATTCAGCCAGTTGAAAACACAGGTTTTAAATGGGCTGGCTTATCTGTTTTAGCTTTGATTGGTTTATTGGTTGTATTGTTAATTCCTGAAAGCTCACCATTACGCGCGCCAGATGGCAGTATGACAAGCTCGCAAGCGGGAATCATGAAAATGATCGTACCATTGATCTTCATGTTCTTTGCAATTCCAGGGATGATCTACGGTTACATTACAGGTTCATTCAAATCCTCTAAAGATGTGATTGGCGCGATGGAAGAGATCACAAAATCATTGATTCCTTTCATTGTATTTGCATTCTTTGCTGCGCAATTCTTATATTCATTTGATCATTCTAATATTGGTAAGTTGATCGCATTGGCAGGTGCGGACGCATTAACAACCTTAAAAATCCCATCAGAAATGACAGTTTTCTTAGTGATTGTATTGGTTGGCTTGGTGAATATTTTAATCACATCAGCAACTTCTAAATGGGCGATCATGGCACCAGTTTTGGTACCAATGTTGATGGCTGTCGGTATTTCTCCAGAATTAACACAGGCAGCATTTAGAATCAGTGATTCAGCGGTGAACGTCAGTACGCCAATGTTCCCATTCTACCCATTAATCATCATGTACTGCTGCCGTTATTACAGTAAAACGGGCGTGGGTACATTGTGCTCAATGATGTTGCCATATACCGTAGGTTTGTTCATTGTATTGACGGCAACGTTATACATTTTCTGGTGGTTAAACATTCCATTAGGATTTGAAAGTACATATACAATTCCTGTCATTAATTCTGTCGCGCCGTAAATTAGGAGGTTTGACGTGTCCACTTTAGGTCAACAACTCACAACAAGATTCTT
>NZ_MVDO01000043.1 GCF_002006755.1 Wohlfahrtiimonas larvae
GGATTTGAAAGTACATATACAATTCCTGTCATTAATTCTGTCGCGCCGTAAATTAGGAGGTTTGACGTGTCCACTTTAGGTCAACAACTCACAACAAGATTCTTTAGATATTTAGCAGTAGAAAGCCAAAGCTGTGCTGCTTCACCAACAGTGCCATCAACGCCAAGCCAATGGAATATGGTGAAATTATTGGCTGAAGAATTAAAAGGTTATGGCTTAGCTGACATTCATATTGATGAACATGGTGTTTTAACAGCGTTTCGTAAAGGCACAATGCCAAATGCACCAACGATTGGTTTCATTACGCACGTAGATACGGTAGATGTTGGTTTATCACCAAATGTTTACCCGCAAGTACTGAAGTATGAAGGCAAAGATTTATGCTTGAATAAAGATGCTGATATATGGTTTAAGCAGAGTGAACATCCTGAAGCTGAGCCTTATATCAATGAGGACATCATCTTCAGCGATGGCACAAGCGTGTTAGGCGCGGATAATAAAGCAGCTGTAACATGTGTGATGGAATTGATGGATAAATTGCAATCTAATGAAATCGCTTGTGGCGACATCTATGTTGCATTTGTACCTGATGAAGAGATTGGTTTACGTGGCGCAAAAGTGATGGATTTGGATCGCTTTAAAGTTGATTTTGCTTACACAATCGATTGCTGTGCAGAAGGTGAAGTGGTTTATGAAACATTCAATGCAGCAACTGTTGAGATCAAAATCGAAGGCGTAACAGCGCATCCAATGTCAGCTAAAAATGTATTGGTGAACCCATTACGTGTTGCACAGGATTTGATGGGCTGCTTTGATCGCTTAGATGCGCCAGAGCACACAGAAGGCCGTGAGGGATATTTCTGGATCAATGCGATCAATGGTACTCAAAATGACGCAACGATGAGAATCAATATTCGTGATTTTGATAAACAAAGCTATGAAGCGCGTAAGAAATACATTGGCGAAGCTGTCGCATTGATTCAAGCGCGTCATCCTCGTGCAAAAATCAGTTATAAAATAACAGATGTTTACAGCAATATTGCTGATTCATTGGGTGAGGATCGCACTGCGTTGGATCTATTGTTTGCATCATTTGCTGAATTATCCATTGAGCCAAATGTGATTCCTATGCGTGGCGGTACTGATGGTTCTGCATTATCAACGCGTGGAATTTTCACACCAAATTACTTCACAGGTGCTTTAAACTTCCATTCTCGCTTTGAGTTTTTACCAATTTCAGCATTTGAGAAGAGCTTTAACGTGACGGTAAAAATATGTGAATTAGCAGGTAAACATCAAAAATAGCTCTTCAATTTATATTTAGTTTGATTATAAAGCCCAATATTGTATTGGGTTTTATTTTGACATCAATAATATGAATGATTATGTGTAATAAATCAAAAAATATATCGTAATTTTATTATTATTAATTAATTTTGGTAGAATGCATGCATAAATTTTACTTTATATATTAAATATAATTAATAAGGATGCATATGAAATTAATTAAAGTGATTATTGGCATATTAGTGGTATTAGGCGGATTATATTATGCTTATTTTCAATTCAGTACCGATTCAACGCCGCAAGAGTGTTACACATATCAGCAGTCATATCATGAAGCGCTTAATATTGTGAAAGCAAAAAATACAGATGGTAGTTTAGATCAAATGATTCAACAACTATTATTAGTAGGTGATCAATTAGATAGCGCATTAGAAGGCGGTAAACGGTTTAAAAAAGAAGACGCTGAAAATTTACGTACAATGTGTGTTAATAATCATCAGCTCAATATTCAAATGATTGAAATGTTAAAACAATTATAAAATTTTATATTTTTTGTCTGTGCTTTGAAATTAGATACTGATTTTTTGTATATAGTTCGGTTATCCTTAAGCAATATATTATTGATTGATGGAGGTACAGATGGCACAGCAAATAAGAACTCCAGTTTTATTCATTGGTCATGGCAGCCCAATGAATATTATTGAGAAAAATAAATGGACGGAAAGCTGGCGTGCTTTGGGCGAGAAGATCGGTAAAGTGGATGGCATTGTGATGTTATCTGCTCATTGGTACACCGATGGTACCTTTGTGACAGAAGAGCCTGCACCTAAAATGATCTATGATATGTATGGCTTTCCTGCAGAAATATATGAATATATTTATCCCGCTATTAATGCAGCGCCAATCCGTGATTTAACATTAGAATCATTAGATAAAATGGGTAAATTGAATCATGATTGGGGTTATGATCATGGTAATTATGGTGTGCTTTCTCATCTCTTTCCTGATGCGAATATTCCTGTTTTACAAGTGAGTATTAATCGTAATGAATCGAGCCAATATCATTATGAAATAGGGCAGAAGTTGAAGCGATTACGGGATAAAAATATCCTCATTGTAGCTTCTGGAAATATTGTGCATAACTTACGACGAATTATGCAACCACAAGTGATACCTTGGGCGAAAAATTTTGATCATGATGTTGCTAAATTAACCAAAGCGCGTGATATTGCAGGATTGCTTGCATTGGAAACAACGCATCCTGATTTTAAATTAGCAGCACCAACGCCAGATCATTTTTATCCATTTTTATCAGCGATCGGTGCAACAGATGAGAGTGATGAGTTAATCATTATGAATCAAGATGTCGCGTTAGAAACGCTCACAATGACAAGTTATATTTGGGGCATAAATATTTAAATTATGCGATTTAAGCATTGTTTTCTTGGATGATTGCTATGTTATTTTCAGTAGGTTTAAATGTTTGGCTAGCAACAATTATTACTGAAATGATATATCAACATTTTAAATGGGGTATTTTGGTTATTATGAGAATTAACTCTTTTGTGCTTATTCTGTGTCAGAATTATCCTCGATTATGATTAAGATCCAAAAATATAACAAAATCCATCAAAATATCAATTAATACAATAGTATGTGAGCAATGGGTTGGATATTAAAATTATAAAGAGAGTGTTATGTATAAAAAAATGATTGCAATAGGGATTATGTTAATGAATTTTACTATTGCGCAGAATATTAGTGATGAGTTATACCAAAAAGGGATCGATGGCGATATTAAAACTCAGGTTCAAATTGGGAATATTTATTTTGAAGCTGAAGATAAACAGAATGCCAAGATTTGGTGGAAAAAGGCTGCATTACAAAATGATCCCGAAGCTCAATATCTGTGGGCAAAAAATGCAAGTTATGATGAATATGATCTTTCTAACGAATTTTTTAGAAAAGCTGCCGCACAAAATTATGCACCTGCACAAGTGGAAACTGCGTGGCTATATTTTTATGAAGATACAGAAAAAGATAATCAAAAAGGTTTGCAGTTATTAAATGCAGCGGTTGAACAAAATAATGATCAAGCACAAGCATTTTTAGGGGATTTTTATCTTAAAGGTCAACATGGTGTTGTGAAAAATATTGATAAAGGTTTGAAATATTTAGCATTATCTGCTGAACAAAACAATACTTATGCTTATTATTATTTGGGGGATTATTATCTTTCTTTAGGGACAGATGATGGTAATGCTCAAGCATTGAACTGGTTTAAACGAATTACTGATAAAAATCCAGGTTTTGGACAAGCATCATCTAAACTTGCACAGATGTATACATTGGGGCTGGGTGTACCTAAAGATATTGAGAAAGCCAAGGATCTATTACGACCAGTCATTAGTATATATTTCCCTGATTCTATCTATAGTATGGGATTAGTTTATGCACAAAGTAATGATCTTAATGATCAAAAGAAAGCTTTAGGTTATTTGCGTAAAGCTTGTTGGGAAAATATACAGATAAGTTGCGATAAGGTGCAAGAAATTTTGGGAGTACAGAATGAAAAATAAAATTTTAATGGCATCATTGGTGGCAGTTTTGTCTGTATTTTCACTAGCAACGGCACAAAATTATGACGATTCATGTGTTCCGATTAATTATTCTGCCTTATCAACGGTTAATGATGGAATATTTGAAGCTAAAGGATGGTTAAAACAAGCAGATGAATATGCAAAGCAATCAAATAATGCGGATGCTTTGAATCAAGCATTATCCATTTATGCGAATATTATTCAGGATAATGGATTGGATGCAGATGTTATTGTTGCAGCGTATCAAGGCATTAATCAGTTGATTAAAAAAAGTGGCAAATTTTTGAGTATGGCTTGTATTCAAAATGATATTGTTAGGGCTTCTAATAATTATTGGTATGCCAATTCATCGGATGATTTAGCCATCAAGCCTGATCCGTCCATTATTCAAGAGATTGAACCGCTCATTGAATTATTGAAAACGATGCCAATCAGAGATGATTTATCACTTTATTTGATATTACGTTTATATTTTAGTGAAAATATAGAAGCGCAAAATAAAATTAATCATATGGTTCAAAATAAAGTGAAACCATTTAATGCTGTTCTTCAAGCTTATTTAGATTCATCAGATGAGAATTTACAAGCATTTTTAGTTTATTCATTGCCTAAAGATTTAACCGATGATGAAATTATCGAGTTGTACTCATTGATCCAATCTTTTAGTTATCATAAGAATGAAGATGTGAAGAATAAATCGTTAGAGCTTACACATCAGATATTAAAAAATAATCTTCATATCGAATATTTACAAAAAGAAGTGGGGAATGGTTATACGGGGTTAGAGAATGATTTGGTTCTATTGGAATCTGTTGTTAATGAGCAATCCTCTGTCGATGCGCAAATCGCATTAGCCAATTTATATTATCGTTATCAAAATTATGAACGCCATTATCAAATTCTGGAGAAGTTAGCTAAAGAAGGCCATTCATATGCGCTTTCTGAATTGGTTTCATATTTATTTGTATCGAAAAGAGAACTGAATTTATCTGAGGCCATTGTGAAAGATTGGATTGATCAAGCTATTGTGATGGATCAAAAAATACATGACGTTAAATTTGCCCAATCTTTATTGAATGTTTATCAGTATCACGCACTTAATAATCTTGATCCTATTCAGTATGCACCATATGCCAGAAGAATTATATTCAATGGTTATCGATTAGAAGAGGCTCAGAAATTTTATCAAGAAATGATAGAAGTAGCAGAATATCTCGAGAAGCTTCAAATCTTGATTCGTAATGGAGAAGGGCAAGCTGCTTATGAGTTGTGGGACAAAATGGGCTATTATGTTTTTCAAGATGATGTTACTGTCCTAAGACAAATTGCGGATCTCAATATTTCTCAGGCTCAATATAGAACAGCGCTTGGTTATGAAAAAGAGCAAAAACAAGAAGAGGCGTTGAAATACTTTATGAAAGCTGCAGAGAATGGCAATAAAAATGCAGGCATTGCTTTGGTATATGCCTATATTATCGGAGAAAATAACGCATTAGATCGTGATCAAGCTATTCATTATTTTAACTTAGCGCACAGAGATGATAATGAAGATTCAGGTTATGGCAATTATGATAAAGAAAAAATTGTATATGCAACGGTCTATCAATGGATGAAGGAAAACCCTAATGAAGAAGCCATTCAATATTTGGATAAAGAAAAATTTTTAATTCAGAGCATTCGTTTAGATAAAGATGCGCCAATG
>NZ_MVDO01000044.1 GCF_002006755.1 Wohlfahrtiimonas larvae
GAAAAAGAGCAAAAACAAGAAGAGGCGTTGAAATACTTTATGAAAGCTGCAGAGAATGGCAATAAAAATGCAGGCATTGCTTTGGTATATGCCTATATTATCGGAGAAAATAACGCATTAGATCGTGATCAAGCTATTCATTATTTTAACTTAGCGCACAGAGATGATAATGAAGATTCAGGTTATGGCAATTATGATAAAGAAAAAATTGTATATGCAACGGTCTATCAATGGATGAAGGAAAACCCTAATGAAGAAGCCATTCAATATTTGGATAAAGAAAAATTTTTAATTCAGAGCATTCGTTTAGATAAAGATGCGCCAATGTTTTTTATTATGGAGGATGTTAATGACTTTTAGTCAAGGAAATATTGAATAAAATAACTACAAAACAGCTTCATTTTTTAAGATGTATTGAGTTTTTATTCTTATTGTCAATATCTTAAATAAATTATTTTGTTTGATTTAATTGGTTTTTCATGATTAATTAAGTGCAAAACTATTTTTATAAAAAATAAATATGGAGTGATTATGAAGCCATTGATCAAACAAACGTTACTTGCCACCACTTTAGGTTTCGTTTTCAGTGCTACAGCGCTGGCTGCAATTGTTCCTGTGGGGATTGAACTGCATCCTGTACAGAAGCTTGTTAAAAATAATGCAGCTGAACCACAATCATTGGATCCTCATAAAATGCAAGGTGTTCCAGAATCTAATATTGCACGAGATCAATTTGAAGGTTTAACCATTGCTAATTTAAATGGTGAAACTATTCCAGGTGTTGCGGAATCTTGGGAAAATGATAATGGTAAAGTTTGGCGCTTTACATTACGTAAAGATGCTAAATGGTCTAATGGTGATCCTGTTACTGCTCATGACTTTGTCTATTCATGGCAACGTATTGTTGATCCGAATACTGCTTCACCTTATGCAAGTTACTTGGAATATGCTCATATTGAAAATGTGAATGATATTGTGGCAGGTAAGCAATCACCGGAAACTTTGGGGATTAAGGCTTTAGATGACCACACACTGGAAGTGACGTTAACTGAATCAATCCCATATTTAGATAAATTAGTTGGGCATATCGTCCTTGCACCAGTGCATCGAGCCACGGTAGAAAAATACGGTAATCAATGGACAAATCCTAAAAATTTTGTGGGTAATGGTGCATATCGTTTAAAAGATTGGGTTGTGAATGAACGTATTGTTTTAGAACGTAATCCTTATTATTGGGATAATGATCAAACAGTGATTAATGAAGTCACATTATTGCCCATTACTTCTGAA
>NZ_MVDO01000045.1 GCF_002006755.1 Wohlfahrtiimonas larvae
GAATGATATTGTGGCAGGTAAGCAATCACCGGAAACTTTGGGGATTAAGGCTTTAGATGACCACACACTGGAAGTGACGTTAACTGAATCAATCCCATATTTAGATAAATTAGTTGGGCATATCGTCCTTGCACCAGTGCATCGAGCCACGGTAGAAAAATACGGTAATCAATGGACAAATCCTAAAAATTTTGTGGGTAATGGTGCATATCGTTTAAAAGATTGGGTTGTGAATGAACGTATTGTTTTAGAACGTAATCCTTATTATTGGGATAATGATCAAACAGTGATTAATGAAGTCACATTATTGCCCATTACTTCTGAAAACTCTGCAGTTAATCGTTATCGCTCAGGTGAAATTGATATGACGCAAACGATCCCTGTAGAGTTATTTACCCGATTGAAAAAAGAGTTACCTAATGATGTTCGTATTACGCCATATTTATGTAGCTACTATTATGAATTAAATAATCAAAAACCACCTTTTAATGACCCAAGAGTTCGTACAGCACTAAAATTAGCTTTAGATAGAGATATTATTGCGAATAAAGTAGTGGCACAAGGGCAAATGCCTGCGTATGGTTTTACGCCACCATATATTAATGATATGGATGCTATTGAACCAGAATGGTTTAAGCTAACTCAGAAAGAGCGCAATGCTATGGCTGTTAAATTATTAGAAGAGGCAGGTTATAATAAATCTAAACCATTAAAATTTAAGTTACTTTATAACACATTAGAATCTCATCGAAAGGTTGCGATTGCTGCAGCTTCTATTTTAAAACAGAATGCTGGTATAGAGATGCAATTGGAAAATCAAGAATGGAAAACATTTTTAGATAATCGTCAGCAAGGCACGTATCAAGTTGCGCGTGCAGGTTGGTGTGCTGATTATAATGAACCTACGACTTTTTTAAATATTATGCTTTCTAAAAGTAGTAACAACACAGCTCATTATAAAAGTGAAGCATTTGATCAGGTAATCAAGTCCGCAGTGACTGCAAAAACAGTAGAAGAGCGTGTTAAAGCATATCAGAAAGCAGAACAAATATTAGATCAAGATAGTGCAATTTTGCCAATTTACTATTACGTGAATTCACGTTTAGTGAAACCTCATGTTGGCGGCTATACTGGAATGGATCCATTAGGTAACTTTTACAGTAAAGATATGTACATCATTAAACATTAATCATTAGTGTGAGGTTACAATAATGAATCAGAAAAGGCTGATCTTGGTATTAGGCGTTTTGTTTGGGGCGATTAATGGTTTAAATATTGCTTATACAGCAGAAGTTCCTAAAGGTACAAAGCTAGCAAGCAAACAAGTTCTGATTAGAAATAATGGTACAGAACCGCAATCATTGGATCCTCATAAAATAGAAGGCGTTGCGGAATCACATTTAGCACGAGATCTATTTGAAGGGCTTATTATTATCAATGATAATGGAGAAATGGAAGCAAGAGTCGCAGAATCTTGGCAAACAGAAGATCAAAAATATTGGCAATTTAAACTTAAACCTAATTTAGTTTGGTCAAATGGTGATCCATTAACAGCTTATGATTTTGAATATGCTTGGAAACGCTTAGCTGATCCAGCAACAGGATCACCTTATGAAAGCTATTTGCAATATGGTAAATTTGCGAACATTGATGAGATCATCCGAGGTGAACAATCAGTAAGTGAGTTGGGAGTCAAGGCATTGGATGATTTGACATTAGAAATTATTTTGTCGGAAGCTGTGCCATATTTACCAAAATTATTGGCTCATACTGCGATGGTTCCTGTTCCTCAAAAAGTGATTGAGGCTAATCCTAATCATTGGACACAAGTTGGTAAATTTGTGGGGAATGGTGCATATCAATTAAAACAATGGCAGGTGAATGAACGTATTGTGTTAGAACGCAATCCCCATTATTGGGATAATGCCAATACAGTAATTGATGAGGTAACATTTTTACCGATTAGTTCTGAAATCACGGAAGCGCAACGTTATCGTGCAGGTGAAATTGACATCACAGCAAGCATACCAATTGAGCAATTCAAAAAGCTCAAATCGGAGATTCCTGATGAGATGAAAATTACGCCGTATTTATGTACATACTATTATGGCATCAATAATAGCCGAGCACCCTTTACAGATCGTCGAGTACGTGAAGCATTGAAACTAGCATATGATCAAAAATTGATCACCAATATTGTCAAAGCGCAGGGTGACCAGCCTGCTTATAGTTTTACGCCGCCTTATATTGATGGCATTCGAGAAAATGGTGCTGCGTTAGATGTACCAGAATGGTTCAATATGCCGATGGCAGAGCGCATTGCGAAGGCAAAAGCATTATTAAAAGAAGCAGGTTATGATGAAAAGAATCCCTTAACCATTCAGTTTTTATATAACACTTCAGATTTACATAAGAAAATCGCGATTGCTTCAAGCTCTATGCTGAAACAAAATCTTGGCGTGCAATTTAAATTGGATAATCGTGAATGGAAAACCTATGCCGATAGTCGAAGGGTCGGTGATTATGATGTTGTGAGAGCATCGTGGTGTGCAGATTATAATGAACCCACATCCTTTTTGAATATGATGTTATCGAATAGCAGTGTCAATACAGTGCATTATAAAAATGCAGAATTTGATGAAGTTTTAAATAGCGCTTTGGATTATTCGTCTGAAGATGCACGGGCTGTATTTTATCAAGAAGCAGAAAAGATTTTGGATCGTGATTCTGTGATTATCCCTATTTTTTATTATGCTAATTTACGCTTAGTCAAACCGCATGTAGGTGGTTACACTGGAAAGAATCAGTTGGGCTATTACTATACAAAAGATTTATACATTAAAGATTAATTAAGTCCATATGGCTTTAAAGGTTTAAGTTTATGATGCGCTTTATTTTTCGGCGTGTATTGGAAGCTATTCCAACACTGCTGATTTTGATTACTATTTCATTTTTTATGATGCGTTTAGCACCCGGAAGCCCATTTACTGGAGATCGTATGTTGCCACCAGAAGTTTTGGCAAATATAGAGGCTAAATATAATTTAAATGCACCGCTTTATGAGCAGTATTTTGATTATCTAAAACAGTTGATGAAGGGAGATTTTGGGCCTTCTTTTCGATATCGTGATCATTCGGTTAATGATCTAGTTGCAACTCATTTACCAACATCAGCTAAGCTTGGCATTATTTCTTTTATTTTTGCTCTGATAATGGGTGTGATTGTGGGGATATTTGCAGCCTTGAAGCAAAATAGT
>NZ_MVDO01000046.1 GCF_002006755.1 Wohlfahrtiimonas larvae
TATTTTGATTATCTAAAACAGTTGATGAAGGGAGATTTTGGGCCTTCTTTTCGATATCGTGATCATTCGGTTAATGATCTAGTTGCAACTCATTTACCAACATCAGCTAAGCTTGGCATTATTTCTTTTATTTTTGCTCTGATAATGGGTGTGATTGTGGGGATATTTGCAGCCTTGAAGCAAAATAGTTGGTGGGATTATTTAGTTATGAGTTTTGCAATGACAGGTGTTGTAATTCCGAGTTTTGTTATTGCCCCTATTTTGGTTTTAATTTTTGCAATTACATTGCAATGGCTACCTGCAGGCGGGTGGAAAGGAGGGCAATGGCAAAATATGATTCTACCGATGTTAGCTTTATCTCTTTCTTATATTGCGAGTATAGCAAGGATTACGCGTAGCTCAATGATCGAGGTCTTACATTCTAACTTTATTAGAACAGCACGCTCGAAAGGATTACCACTTCGAGCCATTGTTTGGAAACATGCTCTGAGACCTGCTTTGTTGCCTGTTATTTCATATTTAGGACCTGCCTTTGTTGGTATTGTCACAGGTTCTTTAGTCATTGAATCAATTTTTGGCCTGCCTGGTATCGGTACATTGTTTGTAGATGGTGCGTTGAATCGAGATTATTCTACTGTGTTAAGTGTCACAATTTTAGTAGGCACATTAACGATTGTATTCAATGCTATTGTTGATATTTTATACGCCGTCTTAGATCCTAAGATTCGTTATTAAGGAGTAAAGATGAAATTAACAACAGTACAGAATCAAGCTATGGTTGAGATGGCTGACAATTTAGAAATCAAAGGACGTAGCTTGTGGCAAGATGCTCTGAGGCGATTTATTAATAATAAGGCTGCAGTTGCTAGTCTGTTCATTCTAAGTTTAATTGCAATATTTGTGAGTATTGCACCGTCTTTATCTGAATACAGTTATGATCACACCGATTGGGGAATGATGTCGAGTCCGCCTGAAATAGAGGAAGGACATTATTTTGGCACAGATTCCAATGGTCGAGATATTTTTGTTCGCGTCGCTGTTGGCGGTAGAATTTCATTATTGGTAGGAATTTCAGCAGCATTAGTGGCTGTTTTAATGGGAACTTTGTATGGATCTGTTTCAGGCTATTTAGGTGGCAAAATTGATTCAATTATGATGCGGGCTTTGGAAATATTAAATTCATTTCCTTTTACCTTCTTTGTGATTCTATTGGTGACTTTTTTTGGGCAAAACCTTTTTTTAATCTTTTTAGCCATCGGTATGGTTTCCTGGCTTGATATGGCTAGAATTGTGCGTGGGCAGACTTTAAGTTTAAAAAATCAAGAATTTATAGAGGCTGCAAAAGTTTATGGTGTACCAACTTGGGCGATTGTGTTTCGTCATATTGTGCCAAATGTTTTGGGTGTTGTGGTGGTTTATGCATCTTTATTAGTACCTAATATGATTTTATTTGAATCCTTTTTGAGCTTCCTAGGTTTGGGTGTGCAAGAGCCAATGAGTAGTTGGGGATCATTATTGAATGATGGTGCAAAATCCATGGAAGTTGCTCCATGGCTACTGATTTTCCCTGCGGCTTATCTCACAATTACACTCTTTTGCTTTAACTTTATTGGTGATGGTTTGCGTGATGCGCTTGATCCGAAAGATCGTTAGGAGGAATGATGTTGAAGAGGCTATTAAC
The DNA here is from genome assembly GCF_002006755.1 of Wohlfahrtiimonas larvae. Taxonomy (GTDB): domain Bacteria; phylum Pseudomonadota; class Gammaproteobacteria; order Cardiobacteriales; family Wohlfahrtiimonadaceae; genus Wohlfahrtiimonas; species Wohlfahrtiimonas larvae. The sequence goes on from NZ_MVDO01000046.1 coordinate 1,682, forward strand.
GGTCAAAGATTTATCCGTACAATTTAAAACACCTGAAGGTTTTGTGACTGCGGTGAACGAACTCAACTTTTCTTTAAATGTTGGAGAAACATTGGGGATTGTTGGAGAATCAGGTTCAGGCAAATCACAAACAGCTTTTGCATTGATGGGATTATTGGCTAAAAATGGGCAAACATCAGGCTCAGCATTATTGAATGATCGAGAATTATTGGGCTTAAAAGAGAAAGCGCTAAATAAAATTCGTGCCGAAGAAATTGCCATGATCTTCCAAGATCCAATGACATCACTAAATCCTTACATGAAAGTGGGCGAGCAGTTGATGGAGGTGCTGAAATATCACAAGGGTTTATCGAAATCTGAGGCTTTCAATGAATCTGTACGGATGTTGGATGCAGTTAAAATGCCAGAATCTAGGAAAAGGATGGGCATGTATCCTCATGAATTTTCAGGTGGTATGCGTCAACGTGTAATGATTGCAATGGCTTTATTGTGTCAGCCAAAGTTATTGATTGCTGATGAGCCCACAACTGCGCTCGATGTCACTGTGCAAGCTCAAATCATGGGATTATTAAATGAATTAAAATATGAATTTAATACAGCAATTATTATGATTACGCATGATCTAGGTGTGGTTGCGAGTGTTTGTGACAAAGTGCTTGTGATGTATGCAGGACGCACTATGGAATATGGCACAGTGCAGGATATTTTCTATCGACCAACGCATCCTTATACGTTGGGTTTACTAGAAGCTATTCCAAGTTTGGATGATGCTAAGGAAGAATTGCATACAATTCCTGGAAATCCGCCAAATTTATTACATTTACCGAAAGGCTGCCCATTTGTACCAAGATGTGAATTTTCGATTGAAACATGTTTATCAAAACCACCAAAATTAGATTATTTTGGTGAATATCAACTGCGTGCATGTTATAGAAAAGTAGAGGAATTGAAGGCATGAGCAATAAGTTATTGGTTGTGAATGATTTGAAAGTATATTTCTCTGTGCGTGATCGGCAACAAAAATTTTGGGAAAAGCCTCATCAATTGAAGGCAGTGAATGGTATTAATCTTCAATTAAAACAGGGCGAAGTACTTGGTATTGTTGGTGAATCTGGTTGTGGTAAATCAACATTGGCGCGTGCTTTAATTGGATTAGTATCATCTACAGATGGCAAAATTATTTGGATGGGTAAAGAGATCAATCCCAATGATCAGCGAATGATGAATATTGTTCGTAAAGATATGCAGATGATTTTTCAAGACCCATTGGCATCTTTAAATCCAAGAATGACGGTGGGTGATATCATTGCAGAACCTTTAAAAACACATCATAAGCACCTATCTAAGGCTGAAATTAAAGGGAGAGTAGAAGCCATAATGGCTAAAGTTGGATTATTACCAAATTTAATTAACCGCTATCCCCATGAGTTTTCAGGGGGACAATGCCAACGAATTGGTATTGCACGCGCTTTGATTTTAGAGCCAAAAGTAATTATTTGTGATGAGCCTGTGTCTGCATTGGATGTCTCGATTCAGGCACAAGTAATCAATCTTCTTAAAAGTTTACAAAAAGAGATGGATTTGTCATTAATTTTCATTGCCCATGATTTAGCTGTTGTTAAGCATATTTCTGATCGTGTAATGGTGATGTATTTAGGCAATGTTGTAGAAGAGGGCAGTAAATATGAGGTTTATCATAATACACGACATCCTTATACTAAGGCGTTGATGAGTGCGGTTCCGATTGCAGATCCTGATGCATCAAAAAATAATCAGATTATTTATTTGATGGGTGATTTACCTTCACCCATTCATCCTCCGTCAGGCTGTGTTTTTAGAACTCGTTGTCCGTCTGTTATGGAAAAATGTAGTGAAATTAAACCTAATCTAGAATTCGTTAATGAAGATTCAATGCATCAAGTTGCATGTTTATTAGAAAAATAATTTGCAAAAAAAACGCCCTGTTTTTTCAGGGCATTTTTTATCTTAACACTTTGTAAAAATGGGAAATAAATAGCAATTTTTATGTACGATTATTTGTTCGATTTTTTCAATCAATCAATGTTAAATATAAAAAAATATTGTGTAAATTAAAATGAGCCGTTATCATAACTCGCTTCTATGACATGAAGAAGCTATGTCACAAAGCACGTAAAACTCTCACTTCTGAGAGGGACGTGTTTTTTTTTGCCCAAAAAAAATGACGAGTGAAATTAATAGGAAAAAGACGAAATGACAATGCCAGCAGTATTAGTTTTAGCAGATGGAAGTGTGTTTGAAGGCACTGCCATCGGCGCAGAAGGACAAACGGTCGGTGAAGTAGTATTTAACACTTCAATGACTGGCTACCAAGAGATTTTGACAGATCCATCCTATGCAAAACAAATAATTACATTAACATATCCTCATATTGGCAACACAGGCACCAATGGAGAAGATGAAGAATCCAATTCTGTTTATGCAGCAGGTTTAATTATCCGTGATTTGCCATTGCTTGCTAGCAATTTCCGAAGTACTGAAAGTTTAGGTGATTATCTAAAGCGCCACAATGTGGTGGCAATAGCTGACATTGATACGCGTAGATTAACAAGAATTTTACGTGAAAAAGGTTCGCAAGCAGGTTGCATCATCACTGGTGATAACGTAGATATTGCTAAAGCACAAGCGGATGCAATTGCATTTGGCAGCATGGCAGGCTTGGATTTAGCGAAAGAAGTCACGTGTGAAAAAGCATACGAATGGACGCAAGGTGAATGGCATTTAGGTGAAGGTTTTAAAGAAGGCATTCAGCAGCCTTTACACGTTGTAGCTTATGACTTTGGTGTAAAGCGCAATATTTTAAGAATGCTCGCTGAACGTGGTTGCCGCTTAACAGTTGTGCCAGCACAAACACCAGCAAGCGAAGTTTTAGCGATGAATCCAGATGGCGTATTTTTATCCAATGGCCCGGGAGATCCTGAACCATGTGATTACGCAATCAAAGCAATTCAAGAGATTTTAGCAACGAAAAAACCAATATTTGGTATCTGTTTAGGTCATCAATTGTTAGGTTTGGCTGTGGGTGCTAAAACTGAAAAAATGACGTTTGGCCATCATGGTGCAAACCATCCAGTGCAAGATTTAGCTACAGGCAAAGTTGTGATCACAACGCAAAACCATGGTTTTCAGATCAATGAATCAAGTTTGCCAAACAATGTAGAAGTAACACATAGATCATTGTTTGATCAATCAGTGCAAGGCATCAGTTTGAAAGATCAAGTAGCATTTTCTTTCCAAGGTCATCCTGAAGCAAGTGCAGGCCCTAATGATGTGGCTTATTTATTCGACCAATTCATCAACAGCATGCAAGCTAAATAGGAGGATATCATGCCAAAACGTACAGATTTAAAATCCATTTTAATCATTGGTGCAGGCCCAATTGTGATTGGCCAAGCATGTGAATTTGATTATTCTGGTGCTCAAGCTTGTAAAGCATTGCGTGAAGAAGGTTTTAGAGTAATCTTAGTGAACTCGAATCCTGCGACCATCATGACAGATCCTGAAATGGCGGATGTGACTTACATCGAGCCAATCACATGGCAGACAGTTGAAAAAATCATCAAAAAAGAACGCCCTGATGCAATTTTACCAACAATGGGCGGTCAAACTGCATTGAACTGTGCACTGGATTTAAGCCGCAATGGTGTATTAGCGAAATATAATGTTGAATTGATCGGCGCAACAGAAGATGCGATCGATAAAGCTGAAGATCGTGGCCGTTTTAAAGAAGCGATGGAAAAAATCGGTTTAAAATGTCCAGAATCTTATGTTTGCCACAGCATGAATGAAGCATTGGCAGCACAGATGAAAGTTGGCTTCCCAACGTTGATTCGCCCATCATTCACAATGGGTGGTTCAGGCGGTGGTATTGCTTATAACAAAGAAGAATTTTTAACGATTTGTGATCGTGGTTTTGATGCATCACCCACCCATGAATTATTGATTGAGCAATCAGTTTTGGGTTGGAAAGAGTATGAAATGGAAGTGGTGCGTGATAAATCAGACAACGCAATCATCATCTGTTCTATTGAAAACTTTGACCCAATGGGTGTTCACACGGGCGATTCAATTACTGTCGCGCCTGCACAAACATTGACGGATAAAGAATACCAAATCATGCGTAATGCAAGCTTGGCTGTTCTTCGTGAAATTGGTGTAGATACAGGCGGCTCTAACGTTCAGTTTGCAGTGAATCCTGTGAATGGTGACATGATCGTGATCGAAATGAATCCACGTGTTTCTCGTTCATCAGCATTGGCATCAAAAGCAACAGGTTTCCCAATTGCTAAAATTGCTGCAAAATTGGCGATTGGTTACACATTGAATGAGCTACAAAATGACATTACAGGTGGCAAAACACCCGCATCGTTTGAACCTTCAATTGACTATGTTGTGACAAAAATTCCGCGTTTTGCATTTGAAAAATTCCCAGAAGCGGATGATCGCTTAACAACGCAGATGAAATCTGTGGGTGAAGTGATGGCGATGGGTCGTACTCTGCAAGAATCAATGCAAAAAGCATTGCGTGGTTTAGAAACAGGTTTATGTGGTTTTGATACGCGCACGACTGATAAAGCTGTAATTCAACGCGAATTAGGTAATCCAGGCCCTGAACGTATTTTGTATGTGGCTGATGCTTTCCGTATTGGAATGACGCAAGCTGAAGTCTTTGATATCTCTGCGATTGATCCTTGGTTTATGATGCAAATCGAAGATTTAGTGAGCGAAGAAAAATCGATTGCAGCAGGCTCTTTACAAGATCTAGATTTTGCTACATTCCGCCGTTTGAAGCGTAAAGGCTTCTCTGATAAGCGCATTGCACAGTTGTTGAATGTTAAAGAGCAAGCGGTACGTGAAGCACGTTATGCTTTGAAATTGCACCCGGTTTATAAGCGCGTAGATACGTGTGCGGCTGAATTTAACACGGATACTGCTTACCTCTATTCAACGTATGAAGAAGAGTGTGAAGCAATGCCGACTAATAAAAAGAAAATCATGATCTTGGGTGGCGGGCCTAACCGTATTGGCCAAGGGATCGAGTTCGATTATTGTTGTGTTCATGCATCATTGGCGCTTCGTGAATCAGGCTTTGAAACAATCATGGTGAACTGTAACCCTGAAACTGTTTCAACGGACTTTGATACATCAGATCGTTTATATTTCGAGCCGTTAACATTGGAAGATGTGCTAGAAATCGTACGCGTTGAAAATCCTTATGGCGTGATCGTACATTACGGTGGTCAAACACCTTTGAAATTAGCGAATGCTTTGGTTGAAAATGGCGTGAACATCATTGGTACATCAGCAGATAGTATTGATGCGGCAGAAGATCGTGAACGTTTCCAAAAAGTGTTGAACGATTTAGGTTTAAAACAACCGCCAAATCGTACAGCGCGTAACGAAACTGATGCAATTGTATTGGCGAATGAAATTGGTTATCCATTGGTTGTGCGTCCTTCTTATGTATTGGGTGGCCGTGCGATGCAGATCGTTTATTCTGATGATGAATTGCGCCGTTATATGAACGAAGCTGTTCAAGTTTCAGAAGATAGCCCTGTATTATTAGATTTCTATTTAAGCCATGCGATCGAAGTGGATGTTGACTGTGTATCAGATGGCAATGAAGTTGTGATCGGCGGTATCATGCAGCACGTTGAACAAGCAGGTGTTCACTCAGGTGACTCAGGTTGTTCATTGCCTCCTTATTCTTTGAGTGCGGATATTCAAGATGAAATTCGTCGTCAAACTAAAGCAATGGCAAAAGCATTGAATGTAATTGGTTTAATGAACGTTCAGTTTGCTGTACAAGATGGTGTTGTGTATGTATTAGAGGTGAATCCTCGTGCATCTCGTACAGTACCATTTGTGAGTAAAGCAACAAGCGCACCTTTGGCAAAAATTGCAGCGCGTGCAATGGCAGGTATAAGCTTGGCTGAGCAAGATTTCCATGAAGAGATCATTCCTGATTATTACTCTGTGAAAGAAGCTGTGTTCCCATTCATTAAGTTTCCAGGTGTGGATACAATTTTAGGCCCTGAAATGCGCTCAACAGGTGAAGTGATGGGCGTTGGTAAAACGTTCTCAGAAGCTTACTTGAAAGCACAAATGGGTGCAGGTGAACGTATTCCAAAAATGGGTAAAGTATTCATTTCGGTGCGTGATGAAGATAAAGCAGACTTGGAAACAATGGCGCGTAACTTCCAAGAGCAAGGCTATGGCTTATGTGCAACAGGTGGAACAGCGCAGAAATTATCTGAATTAGGTTTCTATGTTCAGAAGATTCATAAAGTGGCAGAAGGTCGCCCGCATATTTTAGATTACATCAAAAATGGTGAAATTGCTGTGGTTGTGAATACTGTTTCCAGTGATGCAAAAGCAATTGCGGATAGCCATGCAATTCGTCGCACTTCCATCAACTTGCGTGTGCCTCTGTACACAACATTGGCAGGTGGTGAAGCTGTGAGTGAAGGTGTGAAAAGTATGTTTGCGATGGATGTTTACTCAGTTCAAGAGTTGCATGCTAATATTCGACAATCATAAAAAATAAATTATCATTAAATGATGGATAAGCATTAGTAATGAAGCTTATCCATCACTCAAAGTGCCCCAATTCATTTTCCCAAATGACGATGGTATAAATGAGATCACTCAGCCGTTGTTTATATTTTTCAGTTAAACAATTCAGCATTTTAATTTCTTGGTTATTAGGGTCATTAATTCCTGTAATAATTTTACATTCTGTGCGTATCAGTTGTTTCCAATAAAATTGTGATTGATCTAGAACTTTTTGATACTCTTGTGGAAAAAAGGTATAAAGTTTTGGGTAAAACTGCTCAATAGTTGCTTCTGCATTTTTAAGATTAGTTTGTTCACAAGTTAACATTGCTTGATGAGTTAAATAATTATTACAATTTGTGATGTCTAATTCAGGAAATCTAGAACGAGCATCCTCAGCAAAAGCGAATATGGTTAAGAACAGTAATATGGTTAGATTTAATAAATATTTTCTCACAGTTACTGATCCTGTTGTGTGAAAGGAAGAGGAAGCTTGTCGGATTGCTCTAAGACAATTTTAAAACTTCCTAATTTTTCTTCCCAAATCATAACAATATAGATAAGGTGTTGTATTCTAGATTTTATTCGATGTGTGAGGCATTGTTTTTCTGCAATTTTTTGAGTCTCAGGATCTTCATTAAATCGATATGTGTCAATCATGCATTCAGCTAAACTAAATTTTTCCCAATGAGATTGTGAGTCTTGTAAAAACTGCTTATATTCATTAGGTAAAAAAAGATGAATATTGATGTAGAAAATTGCAAGAGCTTCCTGAGCAGCATAAAAATTGTTATTTGTACATTGATAAATTTCAGATGTTGTCGTGTATTGTGTTGAGCAATGATCTTGAATAAGGATTGGAAAACGATCAACTGCAAAACTCATTGTAAGATTACCAAGTAACAGAATGGTAAAAAAAATATTTTTCATATCATTAAAGTGCCTTATTAAATTTATATATGAAAATAGATACTGAGTTATCAATAGAATTAATAATTTTTAAATATTTATGCTGAAATTTTATTGATTCGATGAAATATTGAGAATGTTTTCTAGTTTTTAGAATAAAAAAGCAATAGTTCACTTCCCCCATTGCTTTTTAGCATGATTTTTATACAGCTGCAATAATTTTAACTTCCATTTTCCAATTCGGGCGCATTAATCCTGCTTGAACAGTACAGCGCACTGGAGAATTATTAGGGTCAACCCATTCATCCCAAGCACGGTTCATATCATCAAAATCTTCATGGTTTACTAAGAAAATAGTAACATCTAAAATTTTACTTTTTTCACTGTGATTTTGGGCTAAGACGGAATCAATATCTTCTAAAATACTCTTCATTTGTGCATAAGCACAGTTGTCTTCAACAGTTGGTACAGATGTATAATAAAGAGTTTGATTGTAAGTTACAGCGTCTGACATTCTTGGACCTAAATTAAAGCGCTTAATCATATTTTCCCTCATTTTATTGATAAAAGATCAGCAGGATTGCCGGAAGGATTATACTGAATTTTGATATGAAAATCGCGAATGATCAATGTCAATCATTCACAGCTTTTTAAATGTTTATCATAATTATTGTATATTGAATAAATATTTTTGTTAACTAATGTAAAAAATAGTGTTAGTGTATCGAACTTCTCGATTTTGAAAAGAGTCAATTTGTAGTGCGATAAAGTACACAAGTCAGTGTTTTCAAGCCATTTTCAATATTTATGTTGTATTTTGGCTTGCATAATATTTAAAAAGTATTGAAAAATATATTCAGAGTAATTAAGGAGCTAGCATGGAAGCAACGCTACACTCACGTAAGTTTAAATTTAGTTTGGGCGTACAAATTATGATCGCTTTGGTGATAGGGATCATTGTAGGGTCAATTTTACATGGTAGTACAAATCAAGCATGGGTGATTGATAATATTTTAAATCCTGCGGGACAGATTTTTATCAAAATGATTCAAATGATTGTGGTTCCGATTGTGATTTCAACCTTAATTGTTGGGATTGCCGGTGTAGGTGATACTAAAAAATTAGGTAAATTGGGACTTAAAACAATTGTTTATTTTGAAATTGTTACGACAATTGCAATTGTATTAGGAATCTTTTTGGCAAATGTCTTTCAACCTGGAGTTGGCATTAATATGCAAGAACTTTCTGCCGTTGATATTTCATCCTACCAAGCGACTACAGCAGCTGTAGAATCAAGCCATCATGGTATTGCCTCAACTTTGTTATCAATTGTGCCACATAATGTGATTGAATCAATGGCGAAAGGCGATATGTTGCCTGTGATTTTCTTTTCTGTTTTATTCGGTATGGGGTTATCTTCATTATCTGAAGATAAGAAAGAGCCATTGCTCAAAGTATTGAACAGTATTTCAGAAACAATGTTCAAAGTGACTAATATGATCATGTTATATGCTCCTATTGGTGTATTTGCGCTTATTAGTGCAACAGTTGCAACTTTTGGTTTTGCCTCATTGTATCCATTGATTAAGCTAGTTTTATTAGTTTATGGTGCGATTATTTTCTTTGCGGTCGCCGTTTTAGGTGGTATTGCTTATTATTTTAAAATTAATATCTTCACAATTATGAAGTTATTAAAAGATGAATTATTGCTTGCATATTCAACCGCAAGTTCTGAAACAGTCTTGCCAAGAATGATGGACAAACTAACGCAGTATGGGGTACCAAGTTCAATTACAAGCTTTGTGATTCCTATAGGTTATTCATTTAATTTAGATGGTTCAACGTTATATCAAAGTATTGCTGCGATTTTTATTGCTCAGCTATATGGTATTGAACTAAGCATTATGCAGGAAATCATTTTAGTTTTTACATTGATGTTGACTTCTAAAGGCATTGCAGGTGTACCAGGTGTATCATTTGTTGTTTTATTAGCAACATTAGGTAGCGTTGGTATTCCTGTCACAGGCCTAGCATTTATAGCAGGTGTGGATCGTATTTTGGATATGGCACGTACCGCTTTGAATGTAGTCGGTAATGCGTTAGCTGCAATTATTATTGCTAAATGGGAAAATTGCTTTGATGATGATAAAGCTGAAAATTATTTCTTAGATGATGAAGCAGATAAAGTCAAAAAAGACTTAGGTTTGAATTAATCATCATCTATAGGCAAAATGGTCAAAAACCCTAGTTAGCAAGATTAACTAGGGTTTTTATTTGGTTTGGATAATTATTTTGAGTAAATTTTGTTACCTGCAATATAAGTTGCACTAATTGCACGATCATCGCCCAATGTCATTTGAATGAACAGTGCTTCTTCTAAGCTGTTGGCATAACGCATTCTATAATCAATGATTGGTGTAGATTTTAGATTAATTATCGCCAAATCTGCTTCCATGCCAACAGCTACTGTACCAACTTTATCTTGTAAAGATAATGCTTCAGCAGTACCACGCGTTGCTAAATAGAATGTATGCAAAGCAGAGTAGGGTGAGCCATTCATTTGTGCTGCTTTATATGCTTCATTCATCGTTTGTAAAATAGAGAAACTTGTGCCCGCGCCTAAATCTGTCCCTAAACCAACTTTAATTGGACGGTTATTGGCTTTAGCATGATTCACATTAAAAGCACCAGAACCTAAAAAGAAGTTAGAAGTTGGGCAGTGGGCAACCGCAGCACCACGCTCATTGAGTACATGCAATTCACGATCCGTTAAATGCACACCATGGCCATAAATTGCCCGCTCACGCAATAGACCATAACGATCATAAGCATCTGTGTAATCGAGCGCTTCAGGAAATAGTTCTTTCACCCAAGCGATTTCGCCAATATTTTCTGAAACATGTGATTGAATTAATGTATCAGGGAATTCTTGTGCTAAGCTTCCAACCATTTCCAATTGTTCATGGGTAGATGTTGGTATGAATCTTGGTGTAATCACATATTCAGCACGGCCTTTTTTATGCCATTTTTCAATCAAAGCTTTCGATTCGTCATAAGCTTTTTGTGGCGTATCCAATAATGCTTCTGGTGCATTACGATCCATACAAACTTTACCCGCCATGATGCGCATGTTGTATTTTTCAGCTTCTTCAAAAATTGCATCGACAGATTGCGGGAAAATTGTACAGAATACAGTAGAGCTTGTGACACCGTTGCGATGCTGTTCTTTTAAGAAAATTTCTGCAACTTCTTTAGCATGATCTTTATCTTTAAAGCCTTGCTCAGCGATGAAAGTATAGTTATTCAACCAATCAATTAATTGTTCGCCGTAAGATGCGATGATCTCTGTTTGTGGATAATGCACGTGGCTATCAATGAAGCCTGCGGTGATGATGCTATCTGTATATCGCTCAATCGGTAGATCATTCAATGTTGGTAATAATTTATCAGCATCATCCACAGCTGAAATTTTTCCATTTTCCATCACAATGATGGCATCTTCTTTATAGATTAAACATTCTTCCATTGGGTGGAAAAAAGGATCTTTTTGGAACGTTAAAAGGGCGCCACGAATGGCAGTTTTGTTTGGTTGCATTGTGATTCCTATTTATTTTTAGGTAAAGATTAATTTGGGTAGAATTGCGGTATCATATCAATAAATGACAGATTTTAAAGAGTGACATGGAACAGAAAAGAGATTTGATTGATACGATTGTATCGGATTGGGAAAATATTGGTTCAACATTGAATACGGATGGTACACAAGTTGTAGGTAGGATTGTGCGTTTATCCACATTGATTAGCCGTAGAGTTGAAGAAAACTTAGCCAAGTATGAACTCACAGCAGGTGAATTTGATGTGTTAGCGGCATTACTGCGCGCGGATAACCATTCATTGGCACCATTTGAATTGCAGGATTTAATGCTCGTTTCATCAGGTGGATTGTCCAATCGTATGAAGCGTTTAGAAAAATATGGTTGGATTTCACGTGCACAAGCGAAAGAGGATGGCCGCGGTGTTGCGGTTAAACTCACGCCAAAGGGTAAAGCACTCATTGAAGAAGCATCAATCTCTCATTTAGCATTAGAAAATGAATTGATTGCATCCATGAATAAAGCAGATGCTGAATCATTACAGCACCTGCTTCGTGGATTATTACTCGAGCTAGATAAAAAGTAATTAAGGTAAACTTAAGCCCGTTAAATCAATGGGGGATTGTTTTTGGCAAATGAGCGCAGATAATACAGCTGCACTACCTGCTGCTAATGTGAAGCCTAAGCTACCGTGACCAACGTTTAACCATAAATTGTTGTAACGAGTTTTGCCTAAAATGGGTGGGCCTTTTGGTGTAGAAGGACGCATGCCTGCCCAAACATCCGCCTCATCAACACCTTGAAGTTCAGGGAATGTAGATTTTACAGTTTTCTTTAATGCATCAATTCGATTTTGGCGGATTGAGGCATCATAACCAATGTCCACCATTGCGGCGATTCTTAAGCGATTACCTAATTTTGCATACACAGTTTTATGACCATAATCTGTCACACTTGCATTGGGTACAATGCCGATGTCCTCAGGGAATGGTACAGTTAAGCTGTAACCTTTTAATGGATAAATCGGCAATTTGATATCTATAGGATTCAATAATTTTGTTGCACCATTACCTGATGCAATCACCAATTCCTGCACGTCAATTGTGCCTTGAGTCGTTGTAATGCTGTGAATAGCATCACTACCATGAATGGCTGTCACTTTGGTATTGGTCATTAATGTGAATAACTCAGATTCTTTGAGTTTATTTAAAAGTGCAACACAATAGAGATAAGCATCAGCTGTTTCATCATTTGGCGCATAAATCGCACCTTTCAAATCAGCATAAGCATGCTTTAAGGATGGCTCTTTTTCTACAATTTGATCTTTATTCAATACTTCTTGGAAATCCGGATCAATTTTAGATGCGGCTTTATCAAAATCTGATTGATGGCGATGAATGATCATCTTGCCTGATTTTTTCCAACAGAAATCATCTAAATTATCATTTTCGCGCCAATCTTGTAGAATGCTTTGGCTTAAAAGAGATAACCTAAGGATATGGGAGCCATTAATTTTATTGGTTTTTTGATTACAGGCCAATGTGAACTGCATCAACCATTGCCACTGTTCTAAAGAGAAGCGAAAGCGTAGATTCAGTGGGGAATCTGATTGACCTAACCATTGAATACCTTGTAATGGCACGCCTTTATCAGCGAGTGGTGAAACATAGCGGTAGCTTAATTGTGCGCCATTAGCAAAGCTTGCGCCTTTGCCAACGCCATCTTCTTGATCAATCAACGTCACTTTTTGACCCGCTTTCACTAAAGCATACGCCAAAGAAATACCAATAACACCGCCCCCGATGATGGTGATCGTTCGCTCCATAACATCCTCATATCTTTTATTGAAACACTGAGAATCATTAGAGCGAATTATAAGGTTTCATACAATTGATTAGTTTTCGTTAGGGTATAACTTTTGGTTAAGAGATTGTGTTTTCTTCTCTAGGTAGGTTTTGAGAGTTTTTTGATAGTTATAAGCAGCTTTAGACAATGTCATGTCGGTACGATGTAATAAACAAATATCGAGATGCATTGCAGGTTCTAATGGATAAATCATTGATTTAGGTAGAATTTGCTCCGCAGAAAATATATCGCTGATTGTACATCCCAATGATAATTTTACAAATTCAGCTGCCATGTAATACGTTTGTACATTAAGTCGGAATGCTTGGAATTGGCGATGTTGTATGATTAATTGTGCGAGAGAATCTGTGCCAGGATGAATCCAACGTGATAAATCTATATCATCAATTTTGACTGGTGATATTTGGGGTTGGTCATCTAAATAAACTAAAGGTACTTGTGCTAAAGGCACAACGGTAATATTAGGATTTTTAACATGTTGAAAAGTAATGGCAAAGTCTAGATCACATTTTGCTAAGCGTTGTAGCATTGTTTCCGTATGGTCGGTACTAATATCTACCTTGATGGATGGATTTTCTTGGATAAATTGCGTTGTGACTGTTGGTACTAAGCTTAATCCTAAACTTGGAATACAACCAATGGATAATCGACCCTCAGGATTGATGGCAAGATTATCTGCCAATTCTTTTAAATGACCGAGTTCACTGTAAATGGATTGTGCTTTTTCAAAGAGAATATGTGCTTCTTTTGTGGGAATTAATTTGCCACTTTTACGTTCAAATAGGCTGAACCCTAAACGAAGCTCCGCATGCTTTAATGATTTACTAGCGGCAGGCTGAGAGATACAAAGCATCTCGGCTGCTTTGGTCAAAGAGCCACATAACATAATGGCATAGAAGATTTCTAAATGTCGGAGCGTCATAAACCCACTGAAGTAATTAATCTAAAGTGGGTATTTTAACGCATATTGATGTTTAGATGTGATTACCCACCTAATTTAGAACCAATTTCAATGAAGATTTTGATCAAAGCACTGTTGGAAATGTCCACGAAGAACGCGCCTACCATAGGTACAATCAAGAATGCCTTATGTGAAGGGCCAAACACTTTAGTGATGGCTTGCATATTGGCGATTGCTGTTGGCGTTGCACCTAAGCCAAATCCGCAGTGGCCTGCACTCATTACAATTGCATCGTAGTTGCTGCCCATTACGCGGAATGTTACGTAGATTGCAAATAGTGCCATTACAACAGTTTGGATCGCAATGATGATTAAGATTGGTGCTGCTAAACCTGCCAATTGTGCTAATTTTAATGACATCAATGCCATTGCTAAGAAGAATGATAATGCAACGTTGCCCAATACATCGATGGTTTCATCAGAAACTTGTCTACGGAATACGTGCGTTACGATGTTACGTAAAATTACACCTGAGAATAAGCACCATACAAATGTTGGCATTTGCATGATTGTATCTTTTGTTAATACATCTAAATAACTACCTACGCTGATACTGATCGCCAACATACCAACTGTTTCAGTGATGCTTGCTGTGTTGACTTTACGTTTAGCTGTTGGTTCTTCAAATGCTTCTTGTACTTCATATTCAGCTTCATTTTTTGGTTGTTTGACTTTCTTCAATAAATGACGTGCAACAGGACCACCGATTAAACCACCCAAAACTAAACCAAAAGTTGCACAAGCCATTGCTAATTCTACAGCGCCTTCTAAGCCATACTTCTCGGCCAAAACGGCACCCCAAGCTGCACCATTACCATGTCCGCCTGTTAATGTGATTGAACCTGCGATTAAGCCATAGAAAGGGTTTTGCCCTAGTGCTACAGCCAATCCCATGCCAACGATATTTTGTACAACGATCATTGCACTTACAGCAATCACGAAAATTACTAAAGGCTTGCCACCTTGGATTAAACGCGAGAAATCTGCACTCAAACCGATGGATGTGAAGAATACAATCATCAGCATTGTTTGTAGGCTACCGTCAAAACCAAAGCTAATGCCTGTTGTTTCTGATAATACTAATAGTGCAATTGCAACGATGAATCCGCCAGCTACAGCTTCTGGGATATGGTTATTTCTTAAAAATCCAATATGTCTGACTAATACTGTGCCTAATAGCAAAACAATTGTTGCTGCTACTAAAGTTAAATACGCATTTAACTGAATCATAGAATCCTCCTGAAAATATAGTGCTGTACTCTGCAACACTTTAACTACACAGAGGCTACTTGATTTTAATCAAGTTCGGTAATGAGTTTTTGTCGGTAGATCATAACCAAAAGTTATTGATATTAAAATATCAATAGTTAATGCAGATTTTTCTAAGACTTGTTGATATTGAATTACTTGAATATATCCTTAATCTTTGAAAGGGATGAGGTCAATCATTAGGGATGTAGTTGTATATGATTTCTTCAATGATCCAAGTTTTTTGGCTCATTTCAGTTTTCACTAAAACATCATCACCATCTTCTTTGCCCAAACAAGCACGCGCCATTGGCGAATCGATAGAAGTATATTTTCTATTATGATAGATCTCATCAGGGCCAACAATGCGAAAGAATAGTTCATTGTCATCATCGTCACTTAATCTAACCCAAGCACCAAAATAAACTTTGCCTTCTTGTTCAGGTGAATAATCTACGATACGCAGCACTTCTAACCGTTTGGTTAAATGATGAATTCTGCGATCAATACCACGCAACTTATGTTTATTTTCCTTGTAATCAGCGTTCTCACTACGATCGCCTAAACTCGCTGCCCATGCGACTTTTTGGGTGATTTCAGGTCTTTCTTCATGCCATAAAAAACGTAACTCTTCTTGCAAAATTTCCATGCCACCGCGCGTGACCAAGTTTGTTTTCATGTTATTCCACAGTTATTCATTGATATTGTGAGCATCATAGTTTGTTAAATCAAGACAAGCAAATAGAATTCAGATTTAGAATAATAGGCATAAAATGGATTTCAATAATGAGCTTATTTTATTATGATCTGGGCCTAGATATGCAATACTCTTGAGCTTATTCATAATCTATTCAATTAATTAAATACAATCATTGGTATAATGAATAGAATATGAATTGAAAACGAGGTTGATATGCCTAATAAAAAAGAAACTGCAATTTTAGTTCGTCCACGTATTTATATTGGTGATAATGCCACAATAGGGCCAGGGAAAATCGAGTTGTTAAAGGCATTGCAAACGGAATCCTCCATTACGGCCGCGGCAAAATATTTGAAAATTCCTTATAAAAAAGCATGGAACCTTTTGGATGCTCTTAACAAGACATTCAGTCAGCCAGTGTTTGAATCAACTGTTGGTGGTAAAGGTGGCGGTAAAACAGTTTTAACACCAATAGGTATGCAGTTAATTAAGTCTTATGAGGCGTTAGAAATTAAACTTAATGAATGTGTTGAAGATGAGCTGTTAGATATTAAAAAATTAACCAAAAATTAATTTTATGAGTCGTGAGAAGCTATAAAAATTTTACTGAAGATTTATTTTGTAAATATTTTTTGGTAGTTTTCTGCCAAAATTTATAAAAGACGGACTTCATTGTTTTATAAATATACCAATCACCGTTATCATTTAGCACTTGGAGATTATATTGATAAGGTTTATTGTTTTTGTATAGGACTTCTAGTTTTGCTCGGCCGGTTAATGCATAAAATATTAGGTAGATGAGTGTTGTAATATCATGATCAGTATGCTCAAAATGTTGATGGAAATGATCTAGATATAAAATACTTTCTGTTGCACTTGTATAGAGTACGATATCAAAACCATTAATATCATTTGTAAATATTTCTATTTGATCTTTGGTATCATCTTTGTAGCGAATCTCAGGATAAGGCTCTAATTTTTCAGTAATAAATTGGATGATATCATTATCGTCATTCATTATTATGATCCTTGCTGTTTTCATTATTTATGTTAATTATGATTTATTTTTTATTATTGTACTATTCAAGATAATATTCAACAATAATATTTATGCAAGAAATAATAATTTTTTGTTATTTGGTAATTTGGCTGTATTTAATAATTATAAAGCGGAGGTTAATATGAGAAAGCTCTTTTTGACATCAATATTATCAGTTTCATTATTGGGAATGTTAGGTTTGACTGCAGTGGCAGAAGAAGCAACTGTCGGTGATAAAATAGAAACTTCTATTAAAGAAGGTACTTCTTCAGTTGCTGAAGATGTGGGTGAAGCAGTAGATCAAACTATTGATGCAACAGCTGAAGCAAAAGAAAAAGCCTCTGATGTATTAGAAGATACAAAAAGTGATGTGAAAGTATTATCAAATGATTTGAATGATAAAGTTCAGAAGGACTTATAATATTAATTATTAATAAAGCCTACATTATAAAAAATGTAGGCTTTTTAATTGGTTACTGTATTTTTATTTGACCCATCATCCCCAAGGTTTCATGTTCAAAAATATGGCAGTGATACATGCGTAAACCTTTCTCGTTTTGAATAAAACGAATGGTTACTTTTTCATAAGGACGAAGATTCACAGTATCTTTGAAGCCATTAATCTCAGGTTTAGATTTTTGATTATTATAATTATGCTCAATCACTAAAAATTGAGTACCATGAATATGGAAGTTGTGATCCATGTGAGAGTTATTGAAAATTACCCATTCTTCCACTTCACCAGCTTTCACTGTAACATCATTACGATTCATATCGTGCATTTTGCCATTCACCAAGAATAGTAATTGGCTATGATTCATCACTTCTGTATATTCTATTAATCGCTTGATGGATGGTTTTGCATAAATAGGCAATTGACGAATATTTTTAGGTAAAGTCGCTGATGCATTTTTTTGTAAATTAACTGTTGCCAAGGTCATATCGGGATCAGGCGGTACCATACCCATTTTGCCGCGATCATAAGCTAAAGATTTCAATGCTACTGTGCTTGTTGAAGTTGGTATAATCAACAATTCAGCGCGCTCACCAGGTGTTAATAATAGCTTTTGAAGCTCTTGTGGATTTTCTAGGAAGCCTCCATCAGTCGCAATGATATAAATTTTTGTATCTGCCAATGTTAGATTTAAGAACTTAGCCGAGCAGGCATTCCAAATACGGATGCGTGTTGGTTCTGTAATATTTAATATTGGCTTGAATACACCATTCATCAATAGGAATTGGCCTTCACGACCATTCATCCAATCATTGAAGGTATTCTCTGCAATTTTGCCATTAGCTTGGAGTTTAAGATCGGAGAATAGCCAATTTTGCTGTGCAAATTTCTCATAAGGATCGGTTTTAGATTTTACAATAAAAGTGCCTGCTAAACCACGATAAGCTTGTTCTGCAACTGTGTTATGCCCATGAGGATGATACCAATATGTGCCCGCTGTACCTTCAGGAATGGTGAATTTATATGTGCGTTTTTGGCCAGGTTTAACTTCATCTTGTGGATTACCATCTTGGTCAGCAGGCACTAAAATGCCATGCCAATGAATCGTTGTTGGTTGTGATAATTGATTATCCAAAGTGATTTCGACAGTATCGCCTTCATACACTTCAATAGTTGGACCGGGGATGGAATTATTATAAGCCCAAAAGTCAGTAGGTTTACCTTTGATCAATTCAATATTTACAGGCTTTGCTGTTAACGTTGCTTTGAATAATTTAGGTTCAGTACTTTCGTTTTTTAGTATTGGCAATAGAGGTAAATCTATCCCTTGTGGAATGGCAGAAGCAGGTAATAAATCTTTACTTGCATTTTGCATGACCTGAATATCTTGAGCTGTCAAAGTACGATTGCCTAATTGATAACTGGGAGAGATCATTTGTGTCATATCGTGGCTACCTTTGCCCATCATACTGTCATGATTCATGTTGCCCATTTTGTTATGTGCGCCATGTTTTTGGCCAAATGCTAATACATTAGTTGCAGCAATAGCGCCCGCAACAGAAGCTACGCGAATCATAAACGTTCTACGTTTCATTATAAAATCCTCATAATTTTAAATAAAATTTGTAATAAATTTTTAGCGATACAAAGTTTAAAAATTACGAGAATATGGGAGGTTTTTGGTCGTGAATGAGGTCAATAGAGTAGAGCGCATCATCTGAAAAAATATTTACTTGTTTAAGTATGATGTGAGAATGGCTGAGTTCAGTATTATTAAGGTTGCTGATGCCTAAAGCGCAAGACATCATTAATGCATCGCAGTAGATTTCACATTGTATGGGATGCTTATCAGAATGATGATTCATATGTAGACTATCTTGAGTCATTGTGTGATTAGATACATGTACGAAATTATCTTTGGCAACGAGTGCGAAAGAAAAGTTAGTCATGAGTACAGATAAAATGACTAATATTATGGGAAATAGCTTATGTTTCATCATGATGGACAGTATAACTGAAAGATATCTATGCTCAATTGTATTTACAGATGATTTACATTAATCTTAATGAATATGTTAAGTACTAAGAGGAATAATAATGAGCCAGAATGCACAAGATTTTTTAGCTGCCATTAAAAACAATTATGCTGAAGAAGCTAGTAAATATTATTTACAAGATCGCTCTGTAATTTTTGCTAAAGATGATCAAAAACGTACAGCTTTACAGATTGCTGCGATGAACCAATATTATGATTTGGTACAGTATTTAATTGCAATTGGCGTTGACTTAGATGAGCAAGACAATATGTGTTTTAACCCTTTTTTATGGGGTTGTATCCATAATGATTTAAAGCTTGTTAAAACTATGGTGGAAGCAGGTGCAGATTTAGAACGATTAACTCGTTTCGGAGGTAATGGATTAACACCAGCTTCTGAAAAAGGTAATGTGGAAGTCGTAGAATACTTGCTAACACAAACTGATATTAATCCTAATCATACAAACTACTTAGGTTGGACAGCATTGATCGAAGCTGCAACTTTGAAAGGAGATGATGAAAGGCAACAAAAAGTTGTTGAATTATTACTGACATATGGTGCTGATCCTAATATGGTTGATCCTTATGGTAAAACGCCTTTAACATTAGCGACAGACAAGGGGCATACTAATATTGCCAAGATTATAGCGTTACATGGTGGCATCTAATGGCGAGTAATCAACTTTATGCTATTAATTCTAAACATTATAGTGTGCGCCCTGAATGGGTTTGGTCAAAGAAAAATAAACGCTTAAATAAAGTTGCATCTTTACGAATTATATTAAAGTGTGATGAGGCTAATATTATTCAAAAATCTATGGCAACATGGTTAATAGAAATTGGCGCGATGAATAGATCAGCGAATATCTATGATATGGGTGGTTGTTGGTTGATCATTGAAAACAGTACAGATACAACAGTAGAGGTATTATTATCGTCAAGTGGGCA